>CATYUU010000004.1:0-64203 GCA_958413455.1 uncultured Collinsella sp.
AACCTGCAACCCACTGATTACAAATCAGTTGCGCTACCGTTGCGCCACACTGGCACACTTGGCGCTTTCGCGCGAAGCCAGTTAAGAATAAAGGAATTGCGGACGAGGCGCAACAGGCCGCACGGCGTTATACAAATATGCAAAATCCAACAACAACAGGTACCAGGCCCGTTCATTTCTATCAGTTCGCCCTCAATCTTAAAACTATTCGTTAGAACGAATAGTTTTAATTACAATGGAATAGATAAAACTATTCGTTCTAGCGAAGGGTTTCGCGATGTTGACCACGAAGGAAGCTGCAGAGCTACTTGACATCACCCCGCGCAGGGTGCAGGAGCTCATAAAAAACGGAGCACTTGAGGCCCGCAAGGCTTCCGGTGTATGGCTCATCGACAAAGACAGCGTCGACACGCGACTCCGCTCCGTGACCAAAACGGGGGGACGCCCCCGTCGCGGCCACGGTAAGAGCGAGATCGCGTTCACCCTCATGAATCGCACGCACGAAGTCGCTCAGCTGGTCTACAGCACATCGCGAAAAGACTTTACCTACATCGGCGCCAACATCGATTACGTCCATGCCCCTATTGGAGTATTTGGCCCTAATAGCCCCATATCGCTCGACTCCTTCCGCACTTGGTGGCGAGGACGCGGTATCCCGCTCGCGCGCATTGGGCTAGCCTCCCTGCTTGCAGAAGCCGCAGTCGATGTTCCCGATGAACTCGTACAGCGAAATCTTGGCCTCTCCTTATCCGACCAGTATTGGATTAGGCCCCAAGACTCCGGCCTCGCGTGGGAAGATATCAATTTCTTCAATAATGCCTTTGATGACGTCTCACTGTCCATTGCACCCTTTGCCCCAGAGGGAAAAGCGGCTGCCGCAAAGCCCGATAACACCTCGGACGGCAATCTTCAAAAGTACTGGACATGCGAGGGCGGGCGTCGAATTCTGCATAAGGCAGGAGCGCACCTGAACCAGGAACCTTATAACGAGCTGGTGGCGACCACGCTCCACCGTCGCATCCTAAACACCTGCGATTATGTGCCTTACTCGCTCGAGGGCACGGGCACTTCCGCCCTGAGCATATGCGATGTCTTCTTAACTGATGAAGAAGAGTATGTCCCTGCGTTCTATGTAAACCAGCACGCAAACGCAGATGAACGACTAACCGACTACGAGCGATACGTAGCAAACTGCGAGGAGCTCGGGGTGACAGGCGTCAAGGATGCCCTTGACCGCATGATCGTGTGTGACGACATCATCGCCAACTACGATCGTCATTGGCGTAACTTTGGCCTTGTGCGAAACGTAAACACGCTAGCCTGCAGACCTGCCCCCATCTTCGATTCGGGCTCATCGCTCTGGTGCAACATTTCTCTTGAGGAGCTTCGGGCAGGAGAGCACAGTTTTACCAGCGCACAATTTCATTCAAGCCCCGCCAAACAAATGTTGCTCGTCGAGGACATGGGCTGGTTTGACGGCGACAAACTCGAGGGCTTTGTCGACGAGGCGATCGAGATTCTGTCTAAAAACGATGCCCTAGCAGCGAGACTGCCTTATCTAAAAGAGGCGCTAACGTGGCGCCTCGAAAGAATGATCGACATCGCTGAATGGAGTTAGCGAGGCAGCATTGCCCCGCCAACTCCCCTACCGCCCGCGCAGGGCCTTAAGCTTTGCCAGGGCCTCGGGGCTCAGGCGGCTGCCCAGGGTCATCTTGATCTGCGGAGCTTCCTCTGCCTCGTGAACGTCGTTATCGATCTGTTTGATCTCGTCCACCAGCATACGGCTCGAGATGCGCGTAACGCCCTTACCCATGACGACGGCCTGGATCGTGCCGTCGCTCGATACCACGGAGCACGCGCGGCCTTCTTCGCGCGCCTCGATGCAGAGCTTCTGCACCACGGTATCGGCCGAAACACCCGTCGGCGAAAACTCAATGCGCACGCCGCGGGCCGGTAGGTTGGGGCGCTCGCTGGAGATATTGCCCGCGCCGTCAAACACGATTACGGCCTCGTAACGGCCCTGGGCAAAGGCGGCGACGTCGTTGATGAGGGCGGTGCGCGCCATATCGTGAACGTCGCTGGAATACGGATCGTCGGAATGGTCGTACACGAGCTTTTCGTAGCGCGGCGTGCAGTGGATCACGTTGTAGCCGTCGACCACCAGCAGCTCGGGCTTGTTGGAGTGCACCGTCGAGACCGGGTCGGCGATGGCCTGCGCAAACGCATTGCCGCCCACGCCATAGGTCGCGGCCGAAACAATCGGCTTGGCCGAGCCCTCGCCAAAGCGCTTGGCCTTGGACTTGGCGCGGTTCTTCTTGGACATGCGCTACTCCTCCCCCATGAGCTCACCGGCGTTGCGGCGCAGCCACTCAAAGCACAGCGCCGTGGTCGCCTGGGCAACATTGAGGCTCTCGGTCATGCCGCGCTGGGGAAGCTTGGTCAAAAAGTCGCATTTCTCGAGCACCAGGCGCGAGATGCCGTCGCCCTCGGAGCCCATGACGAGCGCCACGCGGCCCTCGAAGGGAGCATCCCAGCAACTGCCTTCGGCGTGCTCGGAGGCACCGCCCACCCAAAAGCCAGCGGCCTTAAGATCGTCGAGCGCACGGGCGATGTTGGGCACCTGCGCGATAGGCAGATGCATGACGGCGCCGGCAGAAGTCTTGTAGCTACCCACCGTTACGCCGGCGGCTCGTTTGTTGGCGATGATGACGCCCGCTGCGCCCACAACCTCGGCAGAGCGCACGATGGCGCCAAAGTTACCGTCGTCGGTCACATGGTCGAGCACAACGACAAGCGCCGGACCGTCGCCCGCGCGGTCGAGGATGTCGGCGACATCGGCATAGGGGAAGTTGCCAACCTCGAGCGCAATGCCCTGGTGAGCGCCATGGCTCGACAGCGCATCGAGCTGCGCGCGCGGCACATACTTAATGCGGACACCCGCGGCGTTGAGGTCATCGACCAGACGCGACAGGGCGGCATCGCGCTCCCCGCCCTCGGCAATGAGCGCGCACTTGATGGGAAAACCGGTACGCAGCGCCTCGGCGGCAGCACGACGGCCTTCGATAAACTCACCCTTGGGAGCCTGGACAGCGTCGCGGCCACGCTCGCGCTGCGGACGTGCAGCCTGGGTACGATCTCGCTGGCCCTTGGGAGCGGCAGCGCGGTCGTTGCGGTGAATCGGACGCGAGCCAGAAGCGGCCTGCTTGCCGCCACGAGGCGCACGCTTGCGATTGTCGGCCATAAAGCGGCCTCCTTAAATAGATAACGAACAAGAATCGACCGTCCGAGCCACGGCACCTTGCCTTTCAATCGTCAGGCATGACCACCAGGTCGATGCCCTCCTCTTTCAAGGCAATCCGCCGCACCTCGAACGGTCGACAAATACTAGAGGGTCTTAATACGAGTACCCGCGGCCGTATCCTCAATGGTGAGGCCCAGGTCTTTGAGCTGGTCGCGGATGGCGTCGGCCAGATCCCAGTTCTTGGCGGCACGGGCCTCGGCGCGGGCCTCGAGAATCTTGGCAGCAGCCTCGTCCACGTCGTCGCCCGTGTAGGCGACCAGGCCGGCGGCAACGCCCAGCAGGCCCAGCGGCAGCTCGACCTTGGGCTCGGGAAGCTCGACGCCAAACGTATCGAGCAACTCGGCCAGCGTGTCGGCGGCGGCAAGCGCGGCGGCCTTGTCGGCAGCGTCGCCCGCCTGCTCCAGGTACTGGTTGCATTCAGTGACAAAGCCAAAGACGGCACCCATGGCACCGGCGGTGTTAAAGTCGTCGTCCATGCACTCCTTAAAGGCGGCGCGGGTCTCGGCGGCCTTGGCGGCAAACGCCTCGGATGCTGCCTCATCGGCATCGGCCGTCGCATGGTTCGCGGCCCAGCGCAGGTTCTCGACCGTACCGGCGATACGCGTGAGCGAGTTCTCGGCACCCTCCAGGCGCTCCCAAGAAAAGTCGAGCGGCGAGCGATAGCTCGTCTGCAGCATCAGCAGGCGCAGGGCCGCGGCAGAGTGCTGCTCGAGCACCTCGGCCAGCGTAAAGAAGTTTCCGAGCGACTTGGACATCTTCTCGCCGTCTACCAGCAGCATGCCCGTGTGCATCCAGGTGTTGGAGAAGCCCTGGTGCCAGGCGCAGGTGGCCTGGGCGCACTCGTTCTCGTGATGCGGGAAGGCAAGGTCGGAGCCGCCGCCGTGGATGTCAATCGGGGTGCCCAGGTAGCGGTGCACCATGGCGGCGCACTCGGTGTGCCAACCGGGACGGCCCTCGCCCCAGGGGCTCGGCCAGCTGGGCTCGCCGGGCTTGGCGGCCTTCCACAGGGCAAAGTCGAGCGGGTCGTTCTTGTCCTCGTTCTCCTCGATGCGCGCGCCAACCATAAGGTCGTCGATGTTGCGGCCCGAGACCTGACCATAGTTGGGATCGCTGCGCACGGCAAAGTACACGTCGCCGTTATCGGCTGCGTAAGCGTGGCCCTGCTCGATAAGCGTCTTGATCATGGCGATCATGGGGCCGATCTCCTTGGTGGCGCGGGGGCGCACATCGGGATCGAGCACGTTGGCGGCGCGCATGACGCCGATGAACTTGTCGGAGAACTCCGTCGCGACCTCGGCGGCCGTACGGCCCTGCTCGTTGGCGCGCTTGATGATCTTGTCGTCGACATCGGTGAGGTTCTGGGCGAACGTGACCTCGTAACCGCTCGCGATGAGCCAGCGACGAATCACGTCAAAGCTAATGAACGTGCGGGCATTGCCGATGTGAATGTTGTCATAGACCGTGGGGCCGCACACGTACATGCGGACCTTGCCGGACTCGATGGGCTGGAACTCTTCCTTTTTATGGGTAGCGCTGTTGTAGATACGCATTCGTTACTCCTTAACGGTTTTCTGTAGCAGGCAGACGGCCCAGGCGCCGATTCCCTCGCCCTGGCCTTCCCAACCGAGCTTTTCGGTCGTAGTGGCGGCGACGCCCACGTTTTCGACGTCAACGCCCAGGGCATGGGCAAGGTTGGCGCGCATGGCATCGCGATGCGGGGTGATCTTAGGCTGCTGGCAGGCAATGGTGCAATCGGCATCGACAAACTCAAAGCCCAGCTCACGCGCATAGTCCATCACGCGGGCAAGCAGCACCATCGAATCGGCACCCTCGTAGGCGGGATCGGTGTCGGGGAATAGCTTGCCGATGTCTCCCCCACGGCAGGCGCCCAGAATGGCGTCGGCCAAGGCGTGCGCGAGCACATCGGCATCCGAGTGGCCCAGCAGGCCGCGCTCGTAGGGAATGTCGACACCGCCGATGATACATCGACGCCCCTCCACCAGACGGTGAACGTCGTAGCCATGGCCAATGCGCAGGTTACTGAACATGGGGAAGGTCCTCTCCCTCGGCCATGCGGCCAAGCAGAATCGCGGTTACGGGACGCAGGTCCTCGGGCACCGTCACCTTAAGGTTATCGCGTGGGCTCTGGACGCAGCGGACGCGCCCACCCATGCGCTCGACCAGCGACGAATCATCGGTACCGATAAAGCCCTCGGCAATGGCTGCAGCGTGGGCGCGCTTCATAGCATCGACGCTAAAGATCTGCGGCGTCTGCGCTGCCCAGTAGAGCTCACGCGGCGGCGTCTCGACGATATTATCGCCGTCAACGATCTTGAGCGTGTCGATCGCGGGCTGACCGCACACGACACCGTCGAGGGCACGGTCGCTCACGAGCACGTCGATAGCGTGGTCGATGGCCTCGGTCGTAATGAGCGGACGAGCGCCGTCGTGGATGGCGACATATTCGAAACCCGCCGGAACCGCATGCACGCCGGCACGGGTGGAATCCTGACGGGTATCGCCGGCATCGGCAAAGCTGATGGGCGTGTCATAGTCAAACGGGTCAATGGCCAGGCGGCGCATCTCGGCACGGCGCTCGGCAGGGCAAACCACGACGATATGGCCGACCTTATCGCTACGATCGAACGCGCGGATGGACCAGCTCATGAGCGGACGGCCCGCCACATTAACGAGCTGCTTGCCGCCGGGATTTCCAAAGCGCTGGCCGCTGCCGCCGGCAACGACCACGGCGCATACGGGCGCCATTATGCGTTCCCCTGTTTGGTGCCCTTCATGCGGTACAGCGAGTCCGCAAGAATGGCAGGGTTGTTGACGCCAAAGTCGCCCAAGCGCTCCGGATCCTCGCTGATGTCGTCCATGAGCTCCTGCAGCGAGCCGTACTCGTCGACGATCTTCTCGGCCACGCCGTCGCGCACGACGGACACGCGCGAAAGCGTGCGCAGGCCCAGCGGCGTCATGACGGAGTCCTCGTCCAAGTCGTCATAGCCCAGAACTGCCGCCACGTGCTGCGGGTCGGACAGGTCCTTAGGCGTCATACGGCTCAGCTCGGCGCGAATCTTCTCGGCGTTGGCCTCAGAGGAATCGCTCGCGTAGTCGCGGATCATCAAGTCGTATTCGGTATCCATGCTGGAGCCCGCGAGCTGCTCGAGCTGCATCTGCACGAGCTTACCCTGGTTACCCAGCTTGACAATGCAATCCTTAAGCTCGGTCTTTGCCTGCTGCATGATCTCGAAGCTCGAGAAAATACCGGTAATGTCGGCGAGTGTGACGTAGTCGTCGAGCTCGAGGGCCGTCAGGCGCAACAGGGAGCGATCGAGCGACTGACGGGTAGTCTGGAGCGTGGCGACGAGCTGGTTGACCGAGCTCATGATGGTGGTGACGGGCTGGATCTCGTAGCTCTTGCCGTGGACGTACACGTTGACGACGGCGCGACGAGCCGAAACCGAGATCACGATGGCATCGGTGAGCACCGACATGCGAGCGGCAGTACGGTGACGCATGCCCGTCTCACTCGTGGCGAGCGAGGGATCGGGATTGAGGTGGAAGTTGGCGCGCAGGATCTGGGTGAGGTCGCCATCGATAACGATGGCGCCGTCCATCTTGGAAAGCTCGAACAGGCGGTTCGAGGTAAACGAAATGTTGAGCGGGAAGCCGTCGTTACCGGCAGCGAGCACGTTTTCGGTGTCGCCGACGCAGATAAGGGCGCCCAGGTGACCGGCGATGATCATGTCGAGGGCGGTGCGGATCGGCTGACCAGGTGCCGTCAGGCGGATGGCCTGTTCCATACGCTTTTGCAGCTCGTTCTTATCCAAGGCATCGCTCCCATCGTATACGATCCATAAACGCTAAATAGTTTCTCACGGTTTGTCCCTGCGGCGCTTGCGAAATCCGATGCTTACAGAATGAGCGAACACAGCTGAGAGCCCAACCCAAATCAGCTGTTCATGTGGTAGCATCGGGATTCGCATAAATGAGGGAGTAGTCGCGTGATCGGGTTCGCCTCCGGTGGCGCGGCAAGTCAACACACTGGCCGATGCGGCCTGGCTTGCCTTAATGAACGAGACTCGTGGCTGTGCGCGCAACGCGTACGCCACGGGTCTTTTTTGTTACTCCCCCAAGAGGTACACGCGGGCCCGCCCGCAGAGAGGGAGCCAGACTATGGGACTCGCAGAGCTTGTGTTGCTCGCTATCGGCCTTTCTATGGACGCTTTTGCCGTATCCATCTGCAAGGGCCTTGGCATGAAAAGGATCAACCTTAAGGTCGCCGTGATACTCGGCCTGTTCTTTGGCGGTTTCCAGGCCGGCATGCCCGTAATTGGGTGGGCCCTTGGTAGCCAGTTCATGGGCATCATCAGCCCCATCGACCACTGGATCGCCTTTATCCTGCTCGCCTTTATCGGCGGCAAGATGCTGTGGGAAGCCTTTACTGAGGACGAGAACGAAGGCGACGGCAAGGATGCCGAAAAGATCGACCTGGGCGAATATCTAATCCTTGCCATCGCCACCTCGATTGACGCGCTTGCCGTGGGCATCTCGTTTGCCGCGCTCTCGGTCGATATCGTTCCCGCCGTGTCGCTCATTGGCATCACGACCTTTGTCTTCTCCGTTGCCGGCGTAGCGATCGGCCACACCTTTGGCGCGCGCTACGAAAAGCCCGCCACCATCGTGGGTGGCGTCGTGCTCGTCCTCATCGGCCTCAAGATTTTGCTGGAGCATCTGGGGATTTTGGCGCTGTAAAACACCCTTCAAAACTAAACGTCCGGATGAGGCCTCATGCAGAGTTTTGCATGAGGCCTTTTCATGCAGACTTTTGCATGTCATACTATGATGCAAAAGTCTGCACGTTAGGAGATCGCCGTGGATACCCTTCCCATCACCACACCGCGCCAAGCTGGCATCTACGTGCGCCAGGCACGCGAGGCTCAGGGTCTCACCCGTGCCGCCCTCGCTAATAAGGCCGGTGTTTCGGAGCGCCTGCTCGCATCGCTCGAGCTGGGAGATGCCACGGGCATTCGGCTCGACAAGCTGTTGACCGTCTTTAACGCACTCGGCATAGGTCTCTTTGCGCAAAGCGATAACGACTCCATCGCATCGCCCTCCGAACATCCGATGACGATAGCGGACCTCCCTATCGCGAACTCGAATGCCCTGCCAAAGCCAAGCGTAGGCAGACGACCCGCTCGACAAGGAACGCCAGCTTTCTATGGTGCCTTGCTGGCCCAAATCGCAGCCGAGCAAGGCCTTTCCGGCACTTCAGACCTCTCCTTTGGCTGTAAGGTTGTGAAATAAATGGCAGAAATGGAGCTTGCGACCCTCATTTGTGGCGAAATCGCCGGCACTCTCCGGCAAGACGAGCATGGACTCTGCAGCTTTGTATACGCCCCAACCTATCGCGGAGCACCGCTATCGTTAACAATGCCGCTTTCCAATCGCACATATGGCCATAACATCGTCCGTCCGTTCCTATTTGGCCTTTTGCCCGACAGCCAAGAGCAGCGTCGCGCTATTGCCGCCGAGCATGACGTTGCATCCAACAACCCCGTCGCCCTCTTGTGCCATATCGGTCTTGACTGCGCGGGGGCCGTTCAGTTTTGTCGAGCCGATCAATTAGATGCCGCCCACGGCAGGGTCTCAGCATACCGCCCGCTTACCAATTCTCAAATCGCTCACAAGCTCAAAGCAATTCGCGATGACGAAAGAGAGACATGGATGGGCTCCAACGAAAGCTGGTCCCTGGGCGGCAACCAAGGCAAATTTGCACTAGCTTGGCATGATGGACAATGGTGCGAATGTCTAGGGTCATCCCCCACTACCCATATCTTCAAAAATGGTGTCGTTGGGTTCAAACATCAGGCCTTAAACGAATTCGTCTGCATGAAAACAGCTCGGCGTGTTGGCATTCCAACTGCCAACGTCTCCTATTGCACATTTGAAGACGAAGCTGCGCTCGTCGTTGAACGGTACGACAGAATGGTCAATAGCAGCGGAAATATCGAAAGGCTGCATCAGGAGGACTTTTGCCAGGCACTCGGTGTATTGCCAACCCAGAAATACACCGCCGACGGAGGACCAACTACACGAGACATCCAAGAACGACTGATTAACACAGTCCCCCACCACATGAATCTTGTGCTTTTTACCTATATGTTGTTCTATAACGCCATTATCGGAGCGCCTGACGCACACGCTAAAAACTACTCGCTCATCCTAGGCAAAGGCACAAACGCGGCGCTCGCACCCATGTACGATGTCGCATCGGGCTTAGCATACGAACGTATGCGGCGAAAAGCGCGCCTTGCCATGAGCGTTGGCGGCGAAAATCGTGTGGGGCGCATCGGTCCAGGCGCCATCCGCCGATATCACGGCATGGACGACCCCGCGCTGGAAGCGGCGCTCACCGATGCCGGGCTGACCGAGAAGTTTTGTATTGCGACCATGATGGACCTCGCCTACGAGGTACCCATTTGCATGGAAGAGGTCATGGACGAATACGCCGACCTGCCCGGCATGGCGGACCTGCGCGAGCATATGCTCGGCCCCGTCCGCGAAAACTGCCAGCGCACCCTCGACCTCATCAGGGCAGAAATGGACTAGGTGGCCGTAATTTCGCAATTATCAAACAAAAGAGAGGGGGCACCCGTCGCAAAAGCTCGGATGTCCCCTCTCGTAATGTCATTTGCAATCCGCTAGCACGTAGCTCGAACTGCTGCTAGCGCAACCTTTACGCAGCGAGGCGCTTGAGGACGTCGATGAGCAGCTCGTAGAAGCGCTCGGCAGAAGCGAGCTCCATGCTCTCGTCCGGGGTGTGGACATCGGAGAGCGTCGGGCCCACGGCGATGGCGTCCAGGCCGTGCAGGGCCTCGGCAAACAGGCCGCACTCAAGGCCGGCGTGAATGGACTCGATACGCAGCTCGGAGCCAAAGAGCTCGCGATAGCTCTCGACAAAGACGTCGCGGACCGGCGAATGCTCGGCATAGCTCCAGCCGGGATACTCGAACTCGAACTTGGCGTCGAAGCCCAGGACATCGGCCAGCGTCTGCAGGCGGTCCTTGAACTCGTTCTGCAGCGAGGTGATCGAGGAGCGCGGGGACAGCATGATCTTGACCTCGTCGTCAGAGGTGGCAACCACACCGATGTTGGAGGAAACCTCGACGGAGCCGTCGGTGGCGACGTTGCGGCGAATCACGCCGTTGGGGGCAAGACGCAGGGCGCGGATGAGGGCAAGCGCGGACTTCTGGTCCATGGCCTCGACCTCGGCGTCGTCGGCAATCTCGACGGTGCAGGTAAAGCCGGGGTCGAAGACCTCGAGCTCGGCAGTGACGTCGGCGATGATGCCCTTTGCGATCTGGGCCGCGGCCTCGGCGGCAGCGTGGTCGGCGTAGACCAGAACAGCCTTGCACTCACGGTTGATGGCGTTGTCCTTGGTGCCGCCGTTAAAGCTGACGATGGCGGGCTCGCCGGCAACCATCAGGCGGTCGATGATGCGGGCCATGATGAGGTTGCCGTTGCCGCGCTCCAGGTGGATATCGCTGCCGGAGTGACCGCCCAGCAGGCCGGAGATGTCGAGCGTGAGGGTGCTACCGGTCTTGTGCTCGCGCGCGATCGGGCAGGTGTAGGTAACGACGACGCCGCCGGCACAGCTGACGGTGGCAACGCCCTCTTCCTCGGAGTCAAGGTTAATCATGGTGCGGGCGCTAATCTGGGACTTGTCGAGCGTCTCGGCGCCGACCAGGCCAGTCTCCTCGTCGGTAGTGAACACGCACTCGAGGGCGGGGTGAATGATCGAATCGTCATCGAGAACAGTGAGCATCAGAGCGACGGCAATACCGTTGTCGGCGCCCAGAGTGGTGCCGTTAGCGGTGAGGACGCCGTCCTTGACGACCAGGTCGATACCATCAGTCGTAAAGTCGTGCTCAACGGAGCCCAGCTTGTCGCACACCATGTCGATGTGGCCCTGCAGCATCACGGTCGGGGCATTCTCGGCGCCGGCAGATGCGGGCTTGCGAATGATGACGTTGTAGACCTCGTCCTGATACACATCGAGACCGCGCTCCTTGGCAAACGCGACCAGGAAATCGCTGATGCCCTTCTCGTTGCCAGACCCACGGGGGATCGCGCTGACCTCCTCAAAGAAATGGAACAGCTGGGCGGGCTCGTAGCCGGTAATCTTGTAGTCCATGGTGCCTCCTTGGCGCAACTGGTTAGACAGTAAGACATGCGACTTGTATATTCCCAGACTTTGCGTGCATAAACCAGTCGAAAACGCCGAGCGCCCTCGCATCATCGGCTAACGGCGAGGAAACGCCACTTTATCAAGATAAAGCATGTTAGACGGGCCGTGCCGAAGGGACGTTGGACCCTTCAACCAACTTCAACGCCTGTTGAGCATTAATGCATACACCATTGGTATGTTTGATGAGATTTTTGTCCTCTGTCACGACGTAATCGGCATCAATGCGATTGGCGACGCCCAGCATCAGGTCGTCCTCAAAGTCGTTGTGATGATACTTGAACACAAAGGAGTCGAAGACCTCGTCTGCACCGACCGAGGCAATAATCGACTTTTGCCGAATCAGGCGAACACACGCCCACGCTGTCTCGTCGGCACCGGCGATGACTTCGGGAGTGAGAGCCCCCTCACGGCGGGCGTCGGCCTTCATCGTCCTTCCCAGAATGTAATAGACGTCTTTGACAGACAGGGAGGACGAGAAGAGGACGATATCCTCCGCTTCCGCCGCGCGAGAAAGGAGCTCGACTATCGGCCTGGTCGCATTCGTACGAGCGAGAAAGTAATCTAGCCAGACGTTCGTGTCGATCAACAGCTTGAGCACACGTTTTGTTCCGACGCCGCTCATAATTCGATCCAATCGCTGAATCTCTCGATCATCATTTGATCGTATAACTCGTCGTAATCAAAGGCTTCATCGGGGCTCGGCCTCTGAATCGAGAACCGCTCATAAAAATTCGAAATTAACGCAGCCCCTTCCGAGACGCGGGACGAACTCGCCTTCGATCGTATGTCGTCAGGCAGGACTTCGTCATCATTCTTTTTTGCGACGGGCATATGACCGTTCTCGGTCAAGTACTGCCACAGCTCCCTCACAGCTTGTGACGGCGTCATGCCAATATGAGTCAGTACGGCGTCTCCTGCCTCTTTGAGCTGGCGATCTATACGCACGTTCATCTGAACTGGCCGCGTGTCGAGTATTGATGTAGGCATATCAACTCCTTTGCTATACTGAATCTTAATTTCAGTATAGCACGGCAGATTGAAGCACATTTCAACAGAAACGGGGGCGCCTCCTTATCGGAAACGCCCCCGTTATACAAGGTATGTTTATTCCCTACAGCGCGCCAGAGCCGGCTTGCATCATGCCGCCGGGGCCCGAGGTCACGCCGCCGCTCACGGGCGCGGCGTTGCCGGTGTGCGGTGCCGCCGGAGCGGTATCGCCACCGAGCGTGCCCGCCGGACGCGGTGCCGGGATCTCGCCCGTGCCGTGGCTAAAGACAAACTTGCCATCGGCCACGTCGCACAGGACGGTATCGCCCTCGCCCCACTCGCCGGCCAGAAGCTCCTCGGACAGCGGGTCCTCGATGAGCTTTTGAATAGCACGGCGCAGCGGACGCGCACCGTTGGTGAGGTCGGTGCCCTCGGCCACGATCTTGTCATAGGCCGCATCGGTGAGCTTGATGTTCATGCCGTTGGCAATCAAACGCTGACGCAGGTCGTCCACCAGCAGGTGCGCGATCTTGGTGAGATTCTCGCCCGAGAGCTTCTGGAACACCACAATGTCGTCGATACGGTTGAGCAGCTCGGGGCGGAACAGGCGCTTGAGCTCGCCCATCGCGCGGCCGCGGATCTCACTCGAGGTGAGGCCCTGCTCGCCGGTGGTGCCAAAGCCAACGCTTGCATCCTGCGCAATCTCGCGGGCGCCCACGTTAGACGTCATGATGATCACGGTGTTGCGGAAGTCGACCGTCTTGCCCTGGCTATCGGTCAGACGACCCTCCTCCAGCACCTGCAGCAAGATGTTGAAGATATCGGGGTGCGCCTTCTCGATCTCGTCGAACAGCACGACCGAGTACGGATGGCGACGAACGGCCTTGGTGAGCTGGCCACCCTCGTCGTGACCGACGTAACCCGGAGGGCTACCGATGAGCTTGGAGACCTCGAACTCGCTACCGAACTCGGACATGTCGAAGCTGATGAGCGCATCCTTGCTGCCAAAGAGGTACTCGGCGAGCGTCTTGGCGAGCTCGGTTTTGCCCGTGCCGGTGGGACCCAGGAAGATAAAGCTGCCGCCGGGGCGACGCGGATCCTTGAGCGGCGAGCGGCTGCGGCGCACGGCCTTGGCAACTGCCTCGACAGCCTCATCCTGACCGATGATGCGCGTCTTGAGCACGCTTTCGGCTTGCAGCAGGCGACGGCTCTCGCTCTCGGTAAGCGAAGACACCGGCACGCCCGAAGTCACGGACACGATGTCGGCGATCTGGGAGACATCGATGGTGAGCGGGCTGGCGTCGAGCTCGGCGGTCCAGGCGGCCTTGGCCTCGGCGAGCTCAATCTCGGCGGCCTTCTGCTGCTCGGTGATCTCGGCGGCCTTGTTCATGTCGTCGCTCTCGGTGGCCTCCTGCGCGGCGGCCTTAAGCTCCTCCACGCGATGCTCGGCCTCACGCACCGGCTCGGGCGCGCGATTCGCGGCGATGCGAGCGCGGGCACCGGCCTCGTCAATGAGGTCGATAGCCTTATCGGGCAGGAAGCGATCCTGGATGTAGCGGTTGGAAAGGTTCGCGGCGGCCTCGATAGCACCCTGCGTATAGCGCACATGGTGGTGCTCCTCGTAGCGCGGCTTGAGCGCGGTCAGGATCTTGACCGTGTCCTCGACGCTCGGCTCCTCGACATCGATGGTCTGGAAGCGACGCTCGAAGGCCGGATCCTTGGTGAGGTACTTGCGGAATTCCTCGGCCGTGGTGGCGCCGATAATCTGGAAGGCACCGCGCGCAAGCACGGGCTTGAGCATGGAGCTCGCGTCGATGGAACCCTCGGCAGAACCGGCACCGATGATGGTGTGCATCTCGTCGATAAACAGGATGACGTCATCGGCTTCGGTGGCCTCCTGGATCACGTTCTTGAGGCGCTCCTCAAACTCGCCGCGATACTTAGCACCCGCCACGAGGCCCGGCAGGTCGAGCGTCCAGATATTCTGGTTCATGAGGTTCTCGGGCACGTTGCCGGCTGCAATCTGCTGAGCCAGGCCCTCGACGATAGCCGTCTTGCCCACGCCGGGGTCGCCCAGAATGAGCGGGTTGTTCTTGGTGCGGCGCGAAAGAATTTCCATCATACGCTGGACTTCCTTTTCGCGGCCGATTACAGGGTCGAGCTCGCCGTCGCGCGCCTTCTGTGTGAGGTTGGTCGCGAACTGCTTAAGCGTATCGGTGCCACTCCCCTTTTGCTGAGAGGCATCCGAGCCGCTAAAGAACGGCAGGCCCGCACCGGGACGACCAGCACCGGCGCCGGCGAGCGGACGCTTCTTGTCCTGGTCCTTGGCGGTGAGTTTCTCGATAGCCTTTTTGATGGAGGCGGACGACACACCCAGGCGCATGAGGATGTCCATGGCCATGCCGTTGCCCTCTTCGACGATGCCGATCAGCAAGTGCTCGGTCGACACGTAGGTCTGGTTGTTCTCACGCGCCACACGGAATGAACGCTCCATCACGCTAATGACGAGCGGCGTAAAGGCGAGCTTGGCCGCCTCGGTCTCCTCACTGGGCTCGGGAACCGTGGTCTGGACCTCTTTGAGAGTATCCATGATGTCATCGTAGGAGATGTCGAGCGAACGCAGCGCCTCGGCGGCAATGCCCTCGTCCTCCTTGGCAAGCGCGAGCAGCAGGTGCTCGGTGCCCACCTTATTTGAATGAAGATCGAGCGCCTCCTGTTTGGCCATCGACATGACCTTGCGCGCTCGATCGGTAAATCTATCTAACATGCTCGTTTCCTTACATGAGTTCATCGAAATCAAAACGCCCGCCCGTCGGCGGCGCTTTTGTCTCTTTACCCACAGGTCGTCTATGTTAACAGCTGGAGGAATATCTATAAACCCGGCTCACATGAATGCAGGTTATGACCGCATCGCGGGACTCACCGCGCGATGCGCGACGGGCGCCCCGCAAGAGAAACCCTAGACGTCTTTCACCACGTCGGGACTCGTCGCACGCGATGCGCGATAGGCATCGGCCTCCTTGGAGACGCGTTCGAGCAGCTCGGATGTATCGACGCCCTCGACTTGCGCGACCGTTTCAACCGTCTGCATGGCGACCGCCCTCAGGTACGCGCACGCGCTGTCCCCCAGCTGCTCGAGGTCTATCTCCTCGCCGCCCTCCCGGGCAAAGCCGACCGCCATCACAAAGCCCATGATGCCCGAGACCAGAAAGCCCACCGCAAAGCTCGAATCTGCCTTGAGCTCTTCTCCGTCAGGGTGGACGATCTCTCTCACGCGGTCGATGATGATCGTATGGATGCCCTGCACGACCTGCTCGGCGGCACCCGCCCTCATGGTGATGACGATGCGCCGCAGCAGGCAGCGGACGTCGCGCCGGTCGAACGCCGAAAGGTCGCCCTCGCTCGAAAAATGCCAGAGGGCATCGGTGATAAGCTCGTTATCCTGCAGCAGCTGGGTCATGGCGATGGCGACGAGTTCATCGAAATCGTGAAAATAGTAGTAAAACGTTCCGCGATTGCACTGGGCGGCGCGGGTCACCTCGCCAACCGACAGCTCGAAGATGCTGTTGTTCTCGATGAGCTCCCAAAACGCCTCGATGATACGGGTGCGCGCATCGGGCGCATCGGCGTCCTTACGCGGTCTCGCCATGCGCCTCACCGCACCCCTGCGCCTTGGCGTTCATGATGAGCATCTGAAGACGGTTCTCCACGTTGGCGAAGCTCACGTCGGGATCGTAGTCGAGCGGCAGGAACTGCGCCGTGGGATACTGCTCCTTGAGCGCATGGATGAGCCCGCGCCCCACGACATGGTTGGGCAGACACCCGAACGGCTGCAGGATCACGAAGTTGCGGCAGCCGCGCTTGGCGTGCTCGAGGATCTCCGCCGGAATCAGCACGCCCTCGCCCGCATCGAACGTATGGTGCAGGATCTTATCGCTCGCGCGCACGAGCTCGGGCATGCGCGTCGGCGGCTCGTAGAGCGGGCTCGACGCGCCCAGGCGGTCGCAACGGTCGTGCGCGAGCTCGAACAGGTTGTCCGCCGTGGCGTACCAGGCCTTTTCGGACAGCGACAGGTCGACGTGGAACTCGCGCGACTGCGCATGCTTGTAGAAATAGGTCTTGCGGATCACGTCGGTCATGCGCGCCTCGATGACCTCGAGCCCGTTGTCCTCGAGGTAGCGCTCGATCTCGTGGTTGGCGCCGAGATGGAAATTGAGCAGGTACTCGCCCACGATGAGAACGGTCGGATGCGGGTTCGAGCGGTCGTACGGAACGGCGCCCATGATCGCAAGCGCGCGTTTGAAGCCCGTCGCCTGGCCTCTCAGCCCGGAGCGCTCCATGCCCTCGATAACCTCATCGAGCGCGCGGTCGAACGCAGCGTCCGCCGCGCCCTTCTCGAGCTCGTAGGGACGGATGCGCCTAAGCATGGCCTCGAGGGCATCGATCATGGGAAGACCGTAGGCGATCTGGATGCTCGGGCCAAGGCCGAGCTTGAAGCCCGGATGCGCATTGTGGGCATCGACGTCGTCGTTGGTGAGCACCGGGACATAGTCGTATCCCGCGTCGTCGAGCGCGCGGCGCAGCAGGGGCATGTAGTGCGTCAGGCGGCAGTCGCCGATATACTTGCCAGTCACCACGGCGACGTCGTGCGGGTCGTACTTACCGCTCTCGAGTGCCGCGAGCGCCTCGCCGATCACGATTTGCGCGGGGAAGCAGATGTCGTTGTGCACATAGCGTTTGCCCAGGCGGATGGCATCCTCGCGCCCGATATCAAGGGCCTCGGCGCGCACGCCCTGATTGCGCATCGCCGCGGTCATGAGCCTGCAGAACGCATGGGAGGTGTTGGGGACCAGCGCGATCTTGTCGTGCCGGTCGCGCTTGGTGTACTTGACCTTATACGGGTCGTCGAGCGGATGGACCGCGTGCACCCGGGCGCCCTCGGCACGCTCCTCCGCGCGACGACGGTTGACCGACTCGATAAACGAACGCACGCGAATGCCCATGGGACCGGCGACGTCGCTCTCATCGAGCTTGATCATCATCGGAACCTTGGAGCCCATCTCGCCCATCATGCGCGCGATCTCGTCGGTGAGATACGCATCGTGGCCGCAGCCGAAGCTGCCCATCTGCACGAGCTCGAGCTCGGGCGTCGATGCGACGATGACCGCGCACGACAGCATGCGAGCATGGTAGTTGTTCACGATGTCGATGCGGCTGTTGGAAAGATCGACGTTGCAGACCCCCGGCACCGCATCGGGCGTCAGCACGGGGATGCCGCGCTCAGAGAAGAGCTTGGGCAGCCCGTGGTTGACCAGCGGGTCGTTGTGGTACGGGCGCGAAGCGATCACCACCGCGTAGCCGCCGTCCTCGCGCACGTTCTCGAGCACCTGCCTGCCGCGCAGCTGCAGCTGGTTCTCAAACGTCTCCTGCGCGCGGTCCGCCTGCTCGGTCGCCTTGGCAACCAGGTCGGCATCGATATCGAAGGTCTCCTTGCACCACGCCTTGAGCTGGCGGTTTCGGTCGCCCTCGTCGTACCAGTGGAACAGCGGCGTATCGAACGGAACGCCGAAACGCTCCTCCGGGTTATCGGAATTGCGCATCACGTAGGGGTATCCCTTTACGACGGCGCACATCCACTCGCTGGTAGAGGCGGTGTTTTCGGTGGGCACCGTCGTGATGATGGGCATGAAGATGCGGTCGACGCCGGCGTCGACGAGATTGCGGATGTGCCCGTGGACGAGCTTGGCCGGGAAGCACACGGTGTCGGATGTGACGTGCGCCAGACCGCGCTCGTACATCGCCTTGGTGCTGCGTCCCGAGACGCGCACCTTAAAGCCGAGCGTGCTGAAGAACGTCGACCAGAACGGCATGGTGTCCCAGAACTCGAGCACACGGGGAATGCCGATCGTGACATCGCGCCCCCCGCAGACGGGAACCGTGGGGTACGACTCGAACAGCAGCTTCTCGCGGTCGACAAAGAGATTGGGGGCAGCCGCGGTCCGGTCGCGCCCCGTGCCGGGTGCCTGTGCCTCGCAAGCACCCTGCGGACGCAGCTCCTCCGCCGCGGGAACCTCGCGCACGAGCTCATCCCATGAGATGGCGCCGCCGCGCGGGCAGCGATTGCCCGTGACGTAAAGCGAGCCGTCGCCAAATGCCACGACCGCGCGCTGGCAGCGGTTGTTGCACCGACGGCAGGTAACGCCGCCGAACTCGCGATGCTCGAAGCGCTCCACGGCATCGAGCCCGATAAACGACGTGTCGGCGTCGCCCTTGCGGCATTCCTCGCGCGCGAGCAGGGCGATACCGATAGCGCCCATCAGCCCCGGGTGGGGCGCACGCGTGACGGGTTTGCCCAGATACTGCTCGAATGCGCGCAGCACCGCGTCGTTTCGGAACGTGCCGCCCTGGACGACGACTTTGTCGCCCAGACGGTTGAGATTTGAAACGCGAATGACCTTGGTGAACACGTTCTCGATAATCGAACGGCAGAGACCGGCCATAATGTCGCCCGGACCCTTACCGCGCCGCTGCTCGGAAACGACGCTGCTGTTCATGAACACCGTGCAGCGGCTGCCGAGAACGGCGGGGGCTTTGGACGAAAATGCCTCGGTCGCGATATCCTCAACGGCTATTCCGAGGTTTTTGGCAAAACCCTCGAGGAACGAGCCGCAGCCCGCAGAGCACGCCTCGTTGACGACGATATCGGTCAGCACGCCGTGGTTGAGCCAGATGGCCTTCATATCCTGTCCGCCGATGTCGAGCACGAAGGTCGCATCGGGAACGCATGCGCACGCGGCGCGGGCGTGCGCGACCGTCTCGACCGTATGGTAGTCGGCGTGGAACGCGCGCGCGAAAAGCTCCTCGCCGTATCCCGTGGTGCCCACGGCATCGATCGCAAGCGTGACTCCCGCTGTCTCCCAGCGGTTCTTCAAGCTGACAAGACCCTGTTGGGCGACGTCGAGCGGTCTGCCGTTATTAGACGCGTAGAACGAATCGACAAGCTCACCCGCCTCATCGACCAGGGCGAACTTGGTCGTCGTGCTCCCCGAATCGATACCGAGCGCCACACGCACCGTCTCTCCGGGCGCATACGCATCCGGACCCTTTGCCGGCGTCTCTTTGCCATGGCGTGCCGTAAAATCCGCCTGCTCGGCAGGTGTGGCAAAAAAGGGCTGGGCAAGACGTCCCTCCCCGCTTGCGGGCGCGACCGTCTCGAGCTTATCCAGCCGGACAAAAGCGTCGGGAAGGTCGATCGGTTGGGACGATGCGAACATGTCGGTCAGCGACAGGGCGGCACCGCGCGCGACCATGATCTGCGGATCGCGCGGGACGATAACCTGATCGTCCGATAGATTCAGTTGCTCCCGGAACACGCGGACCAGTGTGGGGTTGTAGGCGAGCGTACCGCCCTCGAAGATTACCGGCGGCTCGATGTCGATACCCTGGGCCAGACCGCCGATCGTTTGGCGGGCGACCGCGTGAAGCGCCGAAAGCGCCAGGTCGGTGGTAGGAATGCCCTCGTTGAGCAGCGGCTGGATATCGGTCTTTGCGTACACGCCGCAGCGGCCCGAGACCTCGTGGACGGTCGTTCCCCGGCTTGCGAGCTGCTCGAACTCGCCCGATTCGGTGCCGACCCCCATGAGCTTTGCCATCTCGTCGATAAATGCACCGGTACCGCCTGCGCACGAGCCGTTCATGCGCATGTCGGCAACCTCGATGTCTCCCTTATCGTTGGTGCGGAAGAAGATCATCTTGGCGTCTTGGCCGCCCAGCTCGATGGCGCAGCGCGTCTGCGGATAGAACCTGCTGATCGCGAGCGCGTTGGCGACCACCTCCTGAACGTACGAGGCGCCCAGCGCGGTCGCGATATCGCGCGCACCCGAGCCGGTCACCGCAACGCGCAGTGACTCATGGGGAAAGCGCTCGGCGAGCTCGCCGAGCATGGCGCGCACGCTCGCTGTCTGACACGCCCCGTGGCGGCGATATCCCCACCACGCCTCGGTCATATCCTCGTGCATCGCGTAAACTTTGGTCGTCGTCGACCCTACGTCCAGTCCTACTAGCAACGCCATAATGCTCCGTCTCTCGCATTTTTCCCGCTAGAGATATACCACTCTACGTAATACAACAGACTGTTGTATTTAAACTCCGTATAAAAAGCGGCTGCCGAAACGCTTCAGCAGCCGCCGAATGCACCAACAGATTGTTCTGCGCGCTAGCACGTCGGGCAACGGAGCAGCACGGGCCCTCCGGTCATGCGCACCGCTCACGCCCGCGATGTCGCCGAGAGAGCTATCCACGCTTAGGGCTCCAACCAAGCAAGTCGCCCGCGCTCAGCAGATCCCTAAGCGAGCTACTCGCACTCAGGAGCCATAGCCTGCTCCAAGAGCTCGGCATGCTCCTCCTCGAAAACCGTCCCCACAGGGAAGGCGCGACGGAAGACGAAGCGGGAAATCGGACCGGCTACCAAAAGGTTCCACGGCAGCGCCATCACAAAATTATGCGGGATGTTGATCATCCAGATCGCGGGCACGGAATACAGGTTCGCAAGGATGCCGCCGGGCATGTGCGTCAGACCCTCACAGGCACCGTACAGCGACATGATGATGACCATGGGAACGACCATGCAGGAGCTGACGGCGAGCGTCATGGCAAGTGGCGAGCTCTTGCCCGGCGTGACCAAGTACTTAAAGGCGAAACCCTTGGCGAGCGGGCTGGCGACGAACCAGTCGCAGCACATGGCAAAAATGTAGGCAACGGGGAAGCCGAGCCACGCAGCGGCAACGACCTCGCCGTTGATGGCCCCGTGCTGCAGGGCAACGTTGTAGATGCTCATCCAGAGCACCATGCAAAAGCACATGATAAAGGTGAACAGCAGGCTCTCTCGTTTGTTGATAGGCATAAAGGGCAGATTCCTCTCTGTGTTGTGCCGCGGCGCCACGCAACAAAAACGGGCGGGCAAGATGGAGCTGTTGGAACTTCATCTCGCCCGCCCGTGGTACGCGCGTCTGCGACTACTTATGTGGTGGAACCAGCCTAGCACGAAAACCCCGCGCTTCGTAAGCGTTGAGTTTATGAAGATGCAGGGCACCAATAATCCCCCGACCCCCTAAGTTGCGGTGGAATACGGACTGTTTTGACCCTTTAAGCAGCAATTCAGTCCCTATTTCACCGCAACTCATTTGGTGCAAAGTAACCTGTCCCCCTTGCACCAATTAGCTGGTGTGGCGCCAGCGAGGGTCGGTGAGCGTACGCGCCACACCCAGTCCAACGGGCAGAAACGCTACGATGAGCACTGCGCGCACAAACCAGCCGAGCATATTGACCGTGTCGAAGGTGCACATGTAATACATCGAGCGATACAGATACAAGCCCGGCACCATAATGACAATCGAAGGCACCGTGAGGGCGATGCGCGGGTAGGTGAGCTTGACTTCAGCCAAGCTTGCGAGCAGCCCCGATACCAGCGCGCCGATAAACGCTGCTGCCTCGGGAGGCATTCCCGTGCTGAGGCCCAGGAAGGGAATCATCGTCGGCGCATCGACAAGGGTCAGACGCAGGGTATTGGACACGGCGCCGATCAACCCAGCTGCCGCGGCCATCTTTACCGGGCTGTTGAACATCACCGAGAAGCCGAATACGCCAACGAAGCTCATCACCACGCGCAGGAGCGTAAGGGCAAGCGGCGAAAGGCCCAGTGGGGCAAAGTCGTCCGGCGCCAGGCCAACACACTCGGCAACCATCCAACCTACGAGGGTCGCCATCACAATAATCGATACGGCATATGAAAGGCGCTCGATACCGCTTCGCATGTCGAGCTTAGCGATGTCGAGGCCTGCCGTAATGAGCGGAAAGCCGGGAATCACAAAGAGCATGGCGCCGATATAGCCTTCTTGGTGCGACATTGCCCCCGGTATGACCTGGCCAAGGCCGAGCAATGCCAGCAGATACGAAACGCAAGCGAGCGCAACGCCGGTCGTCAGCGCGCTGAACTGACCAAGGCCTTGCTTGAGAATATGGGAGCGGGCAAAGTTGCCGACACCCGCGCCCACGAACGCGCAGGCCATCTCGATAGGGCCGCCGCCGAGCAAAAAAACGAAGGCGCCACAGGCGCAGGCCGCCGCAAGGCCCTGTTGCCAAGGCGCGTAATCAGGTTTTGAACTCTCAACGGTCTTGAGCATCTCGTGATACTCGTGCACCGTGAAGCGACGACCATAGGTCTCGATTTCCTTGAGGAAACTCTCCATCATCCAAATGCGATGGGTATTGACGCCCGTTGTGGGCAAGCTGACGACCTCATTAAAGCAGTGACCATCTTCGATGCAGGTGCACTCAAACGACAGAAGACTTAAGTCAACGTGGATGGTGACACCGAGTACGGCGGCAACACGATTCATGGTATCGCGCACGCGCCAGGCACCCGTTCCGCTTGCCAGCATAAGCATGCCGGTGCGGCAGATGATGGATGATTTATCGGTGAGCGGCGCATCGACGGCAAGCTCATCGCCTGCCGTCACGATCTGGTGCCAGTCAGTTTTCATATGGAGCGCGCCGGCACGAACGCCGTGGTGCATGGGGGCTCTCGAAAGCAGCGAGTTAAGGCGCGAAGGCTGTGAGGGCTCCGCCGATTCGCCCTCGTCCTCGTCGGGCTCTTCATCGACCAGATCAAAGGAATCAAGCGGCGCTGGCTCGCGACGGTCGATCAGCTCCTCGTCCTCATCATCAAAGTAATTGAACTGATCGAGCATGTCCTCTTCGATTGAACGCTCGCTCGCGTCGTCCATATAGACGCTCCCTTCCTACCGACTAACCCCCATCCTAGGCAGCAACGGCTAAAGGAAACATAAAAGAGACGGCTGTCATGCGAGCCATGTGCTCAACAGCCGTTGGGCAGTCGTTTAAGAACGTCCCCAATGACTACATCGATGTTCTAAGTGTCAACCAAGTCAACGCCGCAGGTAGAGGACGGACAGCGAGCGACGTCCAGGGCGAACAAGTTGGCATGAAAAAGGCAAGGCATAGACCTTCTGGTCATGCCTTGCCTTTTGAATGACAAATTGTCGCCCTGGGCGGCGCGCAGCGTCAACTGGTTACGCGGGTTGGTAAACCCGCGTAACCACCTAGGTCGCGCCCTTGAAGTTGAACGTCAGATTGTCCAAATGCGGCCCGCGCAGCGTCGAGCCGTTACGCGGTTCGTAGAACCGCGTAACAAGTTAGTACATCTTTGCGCCGGCGGGGATGGAAGCGTCAAGCTGGATCAGGTTGAGGCGCTCCTCGCCCTCCTCCTCGTGGACAGCGCTGATCAGCATGCCGCAGCTGGGAATACCCATCATCTTGCGCGGAGGCAGGTTGGTGATGGCGAGCAAGGTCTTGCCAACCAGGTCCTCGGGCTCGTAATAAGCGTGAATACCGGAGAGGATGGTGCGGTCGGTGCCGGTGCCGTCGTCGAGCGTAAAGTTCAGCAGCTTCTTGGACTTCTTGACGGCCTCGCATGCCTTGACCTTCACAGCGCGGAAGTCGCTCTTGGAGAAGGTATCAAAGTCGACGAACTCCTCAAACAGCGGCTCAACGGCGATCTTGGAGTAATCGAGCGTGGGCTTAAGCGACTTAACGAACGGGCTCGCGGCGTTGCCGGCCTCGGCAGCCTTGGCGGCAGCGGCACCGGACTGGAAACCCTTCTCGGGCTTCATGTGCGGGAACAGCAGCACGTCGCGGATAGAAGCCTGGTTGGTGAGCAGCATGACCACGCGGTCGATACCAATGCCAATGCCACCCGCGGGAGGCATACCGTACTCGAGGGCGCGCACGTAGTCCTCGTCGTACTCCATGGCCTCGTCGTCACCGCCGGCCTTCTCGGCCATCTGGGCGGCAAAGCGCTCGGCCTGGTCGACCGGGTCGTTGAGCTCGGAGAACGCGTTGGCGTACTCGTGACCGGCAATAACCAGCTCAAAGCGGTGCGTCAGGCGCGGGTCGTCCTCAAAACGCTTGGCAAGCGGGCTGACCTCGATGGGGTAATCGCACACGAAGGTCGGGTTGACGATGGTGTCCTCGCCCAGCTCATCGTAGATCTCGGCGATAATCTTGCCGGCGGTCCACTCGGGCTTAATCTCCAGGCCCTTCTCGCGCGCGGCGGCAGCAAGCTCCTCGACCGGCGTGTCGATGGTGACCTGCTTGCCGAGCACGTCGGAGACGATGTCGGTCATGGGACGGCTGGCCCACTCACCAGAAAGGTCGATGGTCTGGCCCTGGTACTCGATGACCTCGGGGTTGCCGATGGCCTTGTTAGCCGCCTTAATGACACCCTGGGCGAGCGCCTTCATGCCCTCGAGGTCGGAGAAGGCACGGTAGGCCTCCATCGTGGTGAACTCGGGGTTGTGGGTGAGGTCCATGCCCTCGTTACGGAAGATGCGGCCGATCTCGAACACGCGCTCAAAACCACCGACGATGCAGCGCTTGAGGTGCAGCTCGGTGGCAATACGCAGGTAGCACTCCTGATCGAGCGCGTTGAAGTGGGTAATGAACGGCTTGGCCGTGGCACCGCCCTGGATGGTCTGCAGGATGGGGGTCTCGACCTCCATGTAGCCGTCGGACTCCATAAAGCGACGGAAGGTGGAGAGAATCTGCGAACGCTTACGGAAGGTCTCGCGAACGTCGTCGTTGGCGATCAGGTCGACATAGCGCTGGCGATAGCGGGTCTCCTTATCGGAAAGACCGTGGAACTTCTCGGGCAGCGGACGAACGGCCTTGGCAAGCAGGGTCGCGCTCTTAGGGGCAACGGAAAGCTGGCCGCGCTGGGTACGCACGACCACGCCGGTCACGCCCAGGATATCGCCCAGGTCGAGGGCCTTGAGCGTATTCCAGGCAGCCTCGTCCATGTCGTTGATGCGGCAGAACAGCTGAATCTCGGCAGTCGCATCGCGCACGACGATGAACATGATCTTGCCCTGACCGCGCTTGGCGACCACACGGCCGGCGATCTTCACGACATCCTCGGTGTCCTCACCATCGGCAAGATCGGCGTACTTAGTCTCGATATCGGCGACGTAGTCCTCAAGCTCAGAGTGCTCAGGATAGGGGTTCTGGCCCGCCTCGAACAGGGCGGCGCGCTTGGCCAGGCGGGTGGCGCGCTCGTCGTTGAGCGTCGATGCCTGATCGGCGGCGTTCTGGTTCTCTGCCATAAGTTAGCTCCTCAAACTAAAACGCTCCCCAGGATTCGGTCCCAGGGAGCGAAAACATACCTTTACGCGGGACCGTGGTCTAGCGTGCGATCTTGGCGATGGTGTAGACGCGAGTCTTGCCGGAAGGCGTAACGACCTCGACGGAGTCGCCCTCGCCGTGACCAATGATGGCGTGACCGACCGGAGACTCGTTGGAAATCTTGTGCTCGAGCGAGTTGGTCTCGGTGGTACCGACGAGCGTGACTTCCATGACCTCGCCGTTGGGATCAATCAGCGAAACGGTGGAACCGATGGAGACGGTCAGGTCGCCCGTGGTGGCAGCAACCTGAGCGTTGGCGAGGATGGCCTGGATCTCGGCGATACGAGCGGCGTTCTGGGCCTGCTTGTCCTTAGCGGCGTCGTACTCGGAGTTCTCCGAAAGGTCGCCGAACGCGCGGGCTTCCTTGATGTCCTCGACGATCTCCTTGGCGTAATCGCCCTCACGCCAGGCGAGCTCCTCGACGAGCTTCTGGCGGCCCTCAGCGGTCAGTACGATCTGGCTTGCGTCCATACGGATATCTCCCCAACTCTGATCAAACAATCAACTGTCAACAAAACGAAAAAGACCGGCTAGCCTGCGGGCAAGCCGGTCAGGTGCTCACCCCAAAGGGATGGGACTACTCTGCGTCCGCGTCGCTGTCCTCTGCCTGCTTCTTCTTGGCAGCAGCGAGCTTGGCCTCGAGCTCAGCGATCTCCTTGTCCTCCTCGGACTGCTCGACCACGACCTCCTCGGCCTGCTTGGTCTCGGCCTTATCGTCGCCCTCCATACCCTCACGAATATTCTTGACGGTAGAGCCGAGGGACTTGCCGAGCTTCGGCAGGTTCTTGGGCCCGAAGATAATCAGGACAACGACGAGAATAATGATGAGCTCAGGAGCCCTCAGTCCAAACATGTAGACCTCCACAATACAGCGAGACAAGCTCGAATGAGTATACCGCGGGTATCGCGGTATCACAACACTAGCTAAAAAAAGGGACCGCAAGAAGCGGTCCCTCCTCATGCTCTGGTCGGGTTGACTGGATTTGAACCAGCGACCCCTGCGTCCCGAACGCAGTGCTCTACCAAACTGAGCCACAACCCGTTAGCTCGACTATAGTAACAAAGATTTTCGCCGCGTGCTAGAGAAATTATTATTTCTTTGGCGCATCGATTTGAACCGTGTTGGGAATAAGCTCAGTCGCGCAGGCCCACCAGCCATTTTGCTGGGCAGCATCGGCAAGCCTTTCGGCCGTGGCAGCGGTGTCGCAAATGGCAAACGAGCAGGCACCCGATCCGCACACATCTACAGCAACGGTTCCGTCCTGTTTACGCAGCCAGTCGAGGACCGTTTGAATCTGCGACTCCATCTGTGCGGAAATGACACCAAGGTTGTTATGGATGAGTGCATATGCCGTCTCGGCATCACCAGCACGCAAGGCAGAAGCTATCGCGCCGGGCTTGTCCGCAGGCACCGGGGCCTCGTCAAAACGTCGATAGGCTTCAATTGTCGAAACGCTTGCCTCGCGCGGCTTGACCAGCACGACGGGCGTCGCGGGCAGCGCGGGGCACTCAGTTGCCAGCACGTCTCCCCCACCTACGTAGAACGCAGGACTCGCGTGCAAAAAGAACGGGACGTCAGCACCAATGCCCCGCGCAATGTCATCGAGCGCTGGGTCGGTGCGATCAATGCCCCAGAGCTCTGCCAAGGCGACAATGACCGCGGCCGCATCCGTCGAGGGGCCGCCCAAGCCGGCGCACAATGGAATGCGCTTCTCAATCGTCACGCAGATGTTTGCCTCGCGACCATAATGCTCGGCCATAGCAACCGCAACCCGATACGCCGTATTCTTTTGCATGGGAAAATCTGATGCCGGAACCGTCTGGACGGTCAGCGCCTGCGCCGGCGTGACCGTCACGGTATCGGAAAGACCGACGGCCGTCATCAGGGAATCGACCCTGTGGTAGCCGCGGTCATCGCGCTCGGTATGAACCCCCAGGTAGAGGTTAATCTTTGCCGGCGCGGAAAGAGTCAGGGACCGATCGGTCACCGTTAATGCTCCTCGAGCTGATTGCCGAGCGGGGTAAAGATATGCTCGCCGCTCTCGGGGTCGAACAGCTCGACCTGACCGGTGAGCACATCGATATACTGGTAGGACTGACGCGACTTGCGGCCACGACGCTCGTCAACCTCGACAATGAAGACGGCCGGGTGGACGCTCTTGATGGTGCCCATGCGCTCGACGACGCGGGTACGGCCCATGTTGGCCTTAACCTTGACGCGATCGCCCACCATATCGGTCAGCTTCTCGTGGATGTCGTCGACGTGATTGACTTCCATCTCTTCCATGAACAGGGCCTCCAGAAGGTGCAATTCAAAAAGGGGATAATACCCCTAAGATAGACAAAACTCTAATACTATAGCACCCTGTTGTGGCCATACGCAAGTAGCTAAAAAAGCCCGGTCTCGAATACGTACCAGACGACAATCTCGCATGACCAGTTGTTACGCGGTTTGGTAAAACCGCGTAACCTAAAGGTTATCGGTGTCCAAGACGATGGTGAATGGGCCGTCGTTGACAAGATCGACTTTCATATCGGCGCCAAAGATGCCGTGCGCCACGTGTTCGACATCTTGGCGAACGAGCGTCAGGAAGTACTCGTAGAGCTCGTTGGCAACATCGGGCGCGCCGGCATCCGTAAACGATGGGCGGCGACCGTGGCGGCAGTCAGCGAACAGCGTGAACTGCGACACCACGAGCACCTCACCGTCGACATCGGCAAGCGCCAAGTTGGTCTTGCCGTTCTCGTCCTCGTTGATGCGCAGCCCGCGGAGCTTGCCCCACAGCTTATCGGCCTCGGCACGCGTATCGCCATGGCCCGCACCCAGCAGCACCAGGTAGCCGCGTCCAATGCGGCCCACGCACTCGCCGTCGACCGTCACGCCGGCGTTGAGTACGCGCTGCACCACCGCACGCACGGCCTACTCCTCGCCCGTCAGTTTGGCGGATAGGTGCTCGAGCGCATGGAATCGATGGCTGATGGCGTTCTTCTCGTCCGCCGTCAGCTCGGCCATGGTCTTGCCCGGCGTGTCGACCGGCAGGAACAGCGGGTCGTAGCCAAAGCCGTGATCGCCGCGGCCCTCGTGCGCGATAACGCCCTCGCAGGCGCCCTCACCATAGGTGACCAGACCATCCGTGTCGATGAGCGCGACGACACTCATAAAACGCGCGGTGCGATCCTCGTCTGCCACGGCTTCCAAGTTAACGAGCAGCTTGGCGTTGTTGGCGGCATCGTCGCCATGCACGCCCGCATAGCGCGCGCTATACACGCCCGGCTCGCCGTCCAGGGCATCAACGACCAAGCCCGAATCGTCGGCAATGGCCATGAGCCCCGTCTCCTCGACGGCAGCCTGCGCCTTGATGATGGCGTTCTCCAAAAACGTCGTGCCGTTTTCCTCGGGGTCCTCAAAATCGCCCAGCTGGCCGAGCGCCACAAAGCGCACCTCGGGCATGACCTTGCCCAAAATGGCCTCGATCTCGGTGAGCTTATGAGCGTTTCCGGTTGCCACGACGATGGTCGCCGCCGGGTCGAGGGTGTCGATGTCGATCTTCTCAAGTGCCATAACTGGCCTCCTTGTCTCTATAGCAATGCCGCGCCGAGGGCGACGAGGGCCTCTGCCTCTCCCCTCTCAATCAACGGCAGTCTTGTGTCTAGACGTCTCCGCAGATGAAACCTACCAAAATAAACCTGTCCCTTTTTGGCAGGTTAGGCGAGGGCTTGGCGCTGGAGCTCGATGAGCTCGGCGATGCCTTTGTCGCCCAGGTCGAGCAGGGCGTTGAGGCGTTTGCGGTCAAAGGGCGCCTGCTCGCCGGTGCCCTGGAGCTCGATCATCTCACCGGTGTCGGTAGCGACGAGGTTCATGTCGACCTCGGCATGGCTGTCCTCGGAATAATCGAGGTCAAGCAGCGTATTGCCGTCGACAACGCCCATGGAGATGGCAGCCACCTGGCCGATAAGCGGGATGCGCTCGATCTTTCCCGCCTCGACCCACATGGCGAGGGCGTCGTGCAGCGCCACCCAGGCGCCGGTGATGCTCGCTGTACGCGTGCCGCCATCGGCCTGAATCACATCGCAGTCGACGGTGACGGTGTACTCGCCGAGCGCCTTCATGTTGACGACGGTACGCAGGCTGCGGCCAATGAGGCGCTCGATCTCCATGGAGCGACCCTTGCGGTTGGCGTGCTCGCGTTTGCAACGTTTGCCGGTCGACGCCGGCAGCATGGCGTATTCCGCGGTCACCCAGCCGGCCTTAGCTCCCTTTCGCCAGCCCGGCACGCCCTCCTCGATAGTGGCGGCGCACAGCACGCGCGTGTCGCCGAACTCGGCCAAACACGAGCCGTGGGCGTGCTTCATGACGCTACGGGTGAGCTTAACGGGGCGCAACTCGTTGGCGGCGCGACCGTTAGCGCGGTTGACCTGCATGTACTCCATAGAAATATCCTTTCGGCAAAAGATGTGGCGAAGGCCTTGACGGCTGCCTTACATCTATTTCAGCTCATCGATATCGATATGTTCGATGCTCTTGAGCGGCTGACCAAAGATAAAGCTGCCCGCCACCGCAAACTCGGCAATGTTATCGGCCGTCGTGGCAAAACGATGCTGCGGCTCGGCGGCGTCGCCCGCCAGCTGCTCGCGGCGCGTGAGGATATCGGTCAGCTCGCGTGTGGTCTCCTCGGCGGAACTCACGACGCGCACCCCAGGCCCCAGCGCATGGCGGATAGGTCCCACCAACAGCGGAAAATGCGTACAGCCGAGCACCACGGTATCGATACCGTGGTCGCGCAGCGGCTCAACCGTGGCACCCACCAGCGCGCGAACGGCTGGCGTATCAAAAATATCCTCGTTCTCGAGCCACTGCTCCTGCAGATGCGCGCCCGAGGCGAGCTCGTGCTCGACGACCTCGACAAAGCTCGAAGCCGGGCAGCCATACACATCGACACCAGCATCCAAATCCTGGATGGCGCGCGTGTAGGCGCCCGAGCGAATGGTGAGATTGGTGGCGAGCACGCCCACGCGACGCGTACGCGTGCTGTTGATCGCCGCACGGGCACCCGGCGCGATCACACCGATCACGGGAACGTCGAGCACTTGCTGAGCCAAACGCAAGGCCGCGGCGGTCGCCGTGTTGCAGGCGATGACCATGATCTTAACGTCGTGCCTCGATAGCCAGCGGCCCGCCTGCAGCGCAAACGAGCGCACTTCATCCTCGGTGCGCGTGCCGTAGGGGCAGCGCTTGGTGTCACCAAAGTAGTAGACGGACTCGTGCGGCAACGCCGTCGCAATCGCGCGCGCAACCGTCAGACCGCCCAAACCAGAATCGAACACGCCAATCGGGCGCGTGTCGCCTGCCGGATTCTCGATATCGGACATTACCTCACCAGTCTCTCTCGAAAAGACATGTCCACGTGCGGCGACGCCGCGCTACGAACGCGCCGCGACCAGCAGCTCTGCCGTCGCCGCCCAACCGTCGACAATTTTGCCGCGCGTAACGAAAGCGTTCTCGCAGGCAGCCAGGAACTCGGGCGCGCCGGCGCTCGTCAGGCCATTCTCGACCAGGCAGAACGTGCCCACGTGATCGGCCATGTAGAAATCGGACTCGGAATCGCCGAGCGCCAACGTCTCCTCGCGCTCGATCCCTAGGTGCTCGCAGAAGCGCGCAATAGCGACGCCCTTGTTGAGGCCCGCGGGGTTGATGTTGAATGCGCGACCGTCCTCGACGCGATCGAGCTCGAGCGTCGTCGGCTTGGACAGGTGAGTCAGATGGCCGTTGCAAGCCCAGATCAGACCGCAGCCGGCCTCGTCCAGGATGGCCTGAACCTCATCGTCGGGCACATCGCCGCGCATGCCGACGGTGACCTCACGGTACTTGTAGCCGGTCGACATGTCGTTGTGATACTCGATCTTGTGCGGCCAGCGGGCGAGGATCTTCTCGCACACGCCGGTCTGCTCGATCACCTGGTGCGGCGTGAGGCCGCAAGAGGAGTCGTAGGGCATGTCGCCGGTCAGATACTCCCAATCGTTGGCTTTGAGGTCGTACATGACCAGGCCGCCCATCTCGCCGATGTAGGAGTTGAGGCCGAGCACGCGCGCATCCTCGTGGATCATGGTACGGTTGCGGCCCGAGGTGGGAACCACCTGAATACCAGCGCGAGCGAGCGCCACGACGGCCTCGACGAGTTTGGTCGAGGGGTTGCCGTCGTTGTCGCGCAGCACGCACGAGCCGGGTGCGAGCATCGTGGCATCCAGGTCGGTAAAGACGTACTTGACCTTGGCCAAGCGCTCGCGCATCTCGCCCGAAAGCTCAGCGACGGTCGGCAGGGTATTGTGGGACATGGTTACTCCGTTTACGTAGAAGGGTTTGGACTTGGACGGCATGTTTTGATTGAGGGAACACGCTTATGGCGACAGCGCACTCAGGGCGCCGCCGCCATCATGGTTCATTAGTCAAACTGGGTAACATCGATCAGGCGATTGGCCAGCGAAAGGTCGCTCTCGATGGGCACGAACTCGTCGCCCACGTGCATGAGCTCCTCGTCACCCTTTGCCAGCAGCAAGACAATGGTGGGAGCATCGGGGTTGACGTACTCCTCGCGCGCCGCCTTGAACGCCGCATGCACAGCGGCTTCGCGGTCGAGGATGATCTTGTTCGGCGTATCGTCGGGAACATGCTCGGCAAGCTCGCGACAGACCTTCATCGGGTCCTCGTGAGCCGGGTCCTCATTGGCAAAGATCATCAGGTCGGAATACGGTGCGGCCTCGCGCGGAAGCTGCTCGCGGCGCTCCTGCGCCTTGCCGCCGGCAGCGCCAAACACCGCAATGACCGGACTAGCGGGAAACGCGCGCTTGACCGACGAGAAAAGCGAGCGGAACGAAAGCTGGTTGTGCGCGTAGTCGACGACACAAATCACGCGGCCGTCCTTCGACTCCACGACCTCCATACGGCCCGGCACACGCAGTTTTGAGAGGCCCTTCTTGATGGCATCGATACCGATGCCGATCTCGCGCGCAGCGGCGATAGCGACCAGCGCGTTCTCCACGTTAAAGTCGCCCGCGATACCCAGCAGGACCTTCTCCCCCGCCTCGGACTCGTCGGCACACAAGCCATGCAAGTTGAACTCGATGCTAAAGCCGACCATGCGTACGTCGCTCGCCCACAGACTTGCCTCGGGATGCTCGACGCCAACGGTCACCAAGCGCTCGGCCGTCGACGCTGCCTCTAGCACACGGTCAACCTCTTCGGTGCCTAGATTCACCACGGCGGTCTTTGCCTGGTCAAAGATCCTGAGTTTGCTCTCAAAATAATCCTCAAACGTGGGGTGTTCGATCGGCGAGATGTGGTCGCGGCCGATGTTGAGGAAGCACGCCACGTCAAACGGCAGATTCTCGACGCGTTGGTACTTGAGCGCCTGGCTCGAGACCTCCATGACCATGGACTGGCGACCGGACGTGCGGCAGTTGGCGATATGGCGCCAAACCTCGGGGGCCTCGGGCGTGGTGTTGGTGCTCTCGTAGCACTCGATACCATCGTCGGTACTCACCGAGCCGATCATGCCGCAGGACTCGCCCGCCGCCTTGATGATGGACTGGAGCATAAAAGCGGCCGTGGTCTTTCCCTTGGTGCCGGTGATGCCCACGATCTTGACGTCGTGGTCAGGACGGTCGTAGACCTCCGGCGGCAACAGGGCCATGGCCGTGCGAACACTATCAACAACCAGCATCGCAGCACCGCTCTCCTGCGCCAGCGGCTCCAGAGACTCGACCAGCGACTCCTCGCACACAAATGCGACGGCGCCCGCATCGAGCGCCATGCTCAAAAACGCGGGCTTAAAGGCAGCACCTTTGCAAAAGAATACGTCACCTGCCGAGACCACGCGCGAATCAAACGAGCAGCCGGTCACGGCACGCTCGTCAACCTGCTCTGATGCGCGCAGCTCGCCGCACACGTCGAGAAGCTTGGCAAGCGTATCGACCGTGGTCACGGCCGCGGAATCCGAATGGTGCATCTTTCACCTTTCTCAGCCATTTGGCAGGGACGGTTTTCATAGTAACTGAAACGCGCTCGCGCAAAAACGGCTCCCGGAGGAGCCGTTACGCGCAGGCGTTCGTAAGCCGAGGCTAGGCAGCCTGAACAGAAGGCTGGCCCTCGTCGATAAAGAAGCGCTTGTACCACACTAGGAACACGAGCGGCGTATAGATCTTGCGCTGGAAATCGCCCTTGCCCGCAAAGTGCAGATCGAGCAGGTGCATGAGCTCGTCGGTATTGAAGAACTCACTTGCCCACGGCGCGGTGAAGTACTCCTTGACATAGTCGTACCACTTTTGCTCGCGCAGCCAGTAGACAATCGGCACCGGGAAGCCCACCTTGGGACGGGTGGCCCACTCATCGGGCAGCGACTTGTTGGCAGCGTGGCGGAGTACCTGTTTGTTGCCGTTCTCGTTGATGCGGTAGCGGTCGGGAATGTGCTCGGCGAACTCCATGACTTTGCGGTCCAGGAAGGGCACGCGCAGCTCCAGCGAGTGCGCCATGCACATCTTGTCGGCCTTGAGCAGAATGTCGCCCGGGAGCCACATGTTCATGTCCAAGTACTGCTTCTTGACCAGCTCGGGCTGACCCTTCACGCGTGCATAGATGGGAGCGGCAAGCTCGAAGGCGCCATCGCCGGTGTTGTACTCGGGCTTGAGCACGCCGTCGACCTCGCGCTCCGGCCATACCAGAGCCTGTCCCAGGAACGACTTCTCGGGGATCTCGGCACCCTTGACCAGGAAGTTATGTCCCTTGAAGTACGGCATATGCAGCGCCAGGTTACCGAGCGCGCGACGGATGGGCAGCGGCACCATCTTTTTGTACTTGCGCACCGGGACCGTGTCCTCGTAGTAGGCGTAGCCGCCAAAGAGCTCGTCGGCGCCTTCGCCCGAAAGCACGACGGTGACGTCCTTGCGGGCCATCTCGGCCAAGAACCACAGCGGCACGGAAGACAGGTTGGACTGCGGCTCGTCCATGTGATACTGGATGTCCTCGAGCGCACCGAAGAACTCGTCGGCGGTAATCATCTTGCGGACGTTCTCGACGCCGAGCTTATCGGAAAGCTCCTTGGCGTAGTTGGTCTCGTTAAAGTTCTTGTAGTCAAAGCCCACCGAGAAGGTCTTGTCGGGCATGAGGCAAGCGGCGATGTAGCTGGAGTCGACGCCACCGGAGAGGAACGACGCGACCTTGACGTCGGCGATACGATGGGCCTCGACGCTCTCGTGCACGACCTCGTCCAGCTCATCGACATACTCTTCGAACGGCTTCTCGACGGCAGAGTAATCGCAATCCCAGTAGCGCTCGATGTTCATCTTGCCGGTCGGGATATCGACGGTAAAGTAGTGCGCCGGCGGCAGCTTGTAGACACCCTCGAAGAAGGTCTCCTCGGTTGCCGAATACTGCAGCGTCATGTACGGACGCAGGGCCTTTTTGTTGACCGCCTTGTGGAAGTGCGGGTAGTCCAAGAAGCTCTTGATCTCGGAACCAAAGAGCACGCCCGGAGCGCCGTCGCCCGCATCGGCCATGGGATAGTAGTAAAGCGGCTTGATGCCAAAGATGTCGCGGGCGCCAAAAAGCTTGTTCTTCTTTTTGTCCCAGATGACGAAGGCGTACATACCGCGCAAGCGATCGAGTACGGCCTCGCCCCACTCCTCGTAGCCGTGCAGGAGGCTCTCGGTGTCGGCGCCGCAGTGGAACTTGTAGCCCTTGGCCTCGAGCTCGGAACGGAGTTCTTGGAAGTTGTAGATCTCGCCGTTGAAGACAATGACGACGCTACCGTCCTCGTTGGCCATGGGTTGGGCGCCAGCCTCGGTCAGATCGAGGATCGACAGGCGGCGGAAGCCCAGGGCAACGCGGCCGTCGATAAACTGACCGCCCATGTCGGGACCGCGATGGACGATGCGGTCCATCATCTTGGTGAGCACCTCGGATTGGTTATCCGTCCCACCGACAAAACCGACAAAACCGCACATATACTATCCCCTCTGCTGTTGCTGGGCATCAAATCGAATCAGTAGCTTTTGAGTATACCCGAGGGCGTAAAGAGGGGCGGAATGTTCAGGCAATCTCAACTGAATCAGCTCCGCTGTGACACGCGCGAGTTACCTTTAATGGATATGAGGTGAATGAGGCGATTGTTTTGCTATACTCTCTCCGCACGGGCGATTGGCGCAACGGTTAGCGCAGGTGCTTTACACGCACAAGGCTGGGGGTTCGAATCCCTCATCGCCCACCACTGATTTGATAGGCTCCCAGCAATGGGAGCCTTTCTTTTTTTGGGCCCATCGCAGAGGGATTCGAACCCGACAGGGTGCGGAGCTGAGAAAACGCGCAAGCGTTTTCCAGCGCAGCACGCGAGGGCCGTAGGCCCGAAGCGAGAGCGGGCGGCGAAGCCGCACGCGACATCCCTTATCGCCCACCACTGAATTGTTAGGCCTCCAGCGATGGAGGCCTTTCTTTTTTCAGGCCCACCACATGAAAGTTAGACGAACCCTTGTTCATCAGGGGTTCGTCTTTTTTTGTCGGCATAAAATCATCGTCCCAATTGTCGAAGCTAAAGAACAGCTGTACTTCATCGCCGTCGATTTGTATGAATCGCATGAACGTGTCGATGATTTCGAATGGGTCAGATTCTGCGCCTAGCGTGTCGAGCCATGCAAGATAGTCATCAAGGCTCAAGTCTTCGGCGCTTTCCGCTTCAAGCGTCTTCTCCAATTCCTCTTTCAGAGCCGCTTGACGGGCTTTCAATTCCTCAACCCTATCCTTGCCGCCTGGGGGTGCTATACCGTCCTCTATGGCGTGCCATATGCGCTCAAACGCCGTGTCAATGCGCTTAATCTCTGCTGTGATGCGCTCGCTTTCCTTTGGCGCGTCATCCTCGGCGGTTTCAGCGATCATCATCTCAAGCGTTGCGATGATGCGCTCGCGCACCTTTGGGTCATGTATCGATTCGAGTATGGTGTCGGAAACTGCATCCTCTATGAGGTCGCGGCGGAACGTTCGGCGGCATTTTGGGCAGCGGTAGTAGTAATACGTTTTGCCGCTCTTTCCAGTTCCAGAGGTTCCGACGAACCATCTGCCGCACTCTCGGCAATACATCTTGCCGCTGAGCGCATAGGGCTGCTCTCCGTCAACAACGCGGTGCTTGTGGCCGCGTCCGTTGAGGATGCTTGCAATCTCGTCTTGTTCCTGGCGTGACCACAGTGCAGGCATGCCGTTCGTCGTGCGCACGCCAGCGTATTTGTACACGCCGCAATTTTGCTCGCGCGAGAGCAGCCTTTTAATCGTGCTTTGCGAGAACGCCTTGCCGCGCCTTGTCCGCTCGGTTTTTATTGCCCTCTGGATGTCGGCAATGGTTGAGCCTGAGAACAGCATGTTTTTCATCTTATGCATAACGGCGGCTTCGCGCTCGTTTACGACGAAGCGATCGTTTACAACGTCCCAACCGTACAGGCGCTGACCGCTCGCCATGCCGCGTTGCGCGTTCTTCTGTATGCCGTCGCGTATGCGCTCACTATCAACGGCGCTTTCATACTCGGCAAGCACTTCAAGCATGCCGAGGTGCAAAACTTTAGTTGAGCCCTCGCCGAGCGTTTCACCGGCGTAGAGGATTTCAACGCCTGCCTTACGAAGCATGATGCGAGCAAGAGCCATTTCGTCTCTGTTGCGCATGATGCGCGTGACCTTGTATATCACCACGTAATCGAAAAGTCCCTTTTGGGCATCTTTTAGCATTGCCTGAAATTCAGCGCGGTTCGTGTTCTTGCCAGTTTTGGCGTAATCGCTATAGATGCGCACAACGGTAAGGCCACTTTCGTCGCAGAACTCGCGCGACTTATCGACCTGGATTTCAATGCTTTCGTCTCGCTGATTGTGCGAGCTAAAACGTGCGTAAATGGCCGCACGGTTACCCTTTGCCATGGTATTATCACCTTGCCTTTTCAGTTGTCTACGGAATGGCGCGCCCTGTATCTGGTCTTGGCGGATGGATACAGGGCATTTTGCTATCTGTACGTTATGAGCGTGTCGTAACGGTCTGCGCCGCTGATACCTTGGTCAGGAACAGAGTTGGTTTCTACCCTGATAATCTCAAGGCCCTTATCTTGAAGCGCGTTGAGGACTTCGTTTATCTGCTCGTTGTATTTCTGGTCAGCACCGAATACCCGTCCGCTAAAGGATTGACCGAACGACCGAATGAGCATGACGTGAATGCGCCCGTCGGGCGTTGGAATCGAGGAGATCGCCTTTTCGATTTCCTGCCGTGCCATTTCTTCACGCTGGTTCTTGAAGATTCCCATTTCTAGCCCTTTCTCGATTCGCTTGCCGCAGCCTTTGCGGTCATCGCTATGTTCTGCTGCCACTGCGGCGAGCTTTCGCGGTAGTTGTCCACAATCTCGCGTTCGTCGCTGGTCAAGTTGTCTTCGCTCGTCCCTGTGCTTGGAAAGCCACATAAATCATTCGGCGTACATTTCAATGCTGCGCATAGCATGAAAGCGTCTTCGAGCGGAATACCAACCTCGCCACGTTCCCATGAAGCATATTTGCGTTCTTTTATGCCGAGGAAATCGGCAAACGCCTTTTGTGTCGCAAAACCAGCGGCCTTGCGCAGCTCTTTCAATTTCAATTGATATTCCATGCGCCCTCCTTTCGTCGCTGCAACGCCGATTCTACGTGATTCACGTACGTTAATCAAGAAAATACGTAATTCACGCTTGCAAAGAACGTTAAACACGTTTATTGTCTGTAGCCATCAACGTGATTCACGTTGATTTAGGTTCTTTTACTACACGTAAAAGAATACGGTTTGTATTGACTAAAGCCAATACAAACCTAATGAGCACTCATTGAAAGGAGGTGAACATATGCCCGAGTTGAAACATGCGTTTGCGGACAATCTGCGAGTTCGTCGCGTCAAGAAGCATTGGTCGCAACAGCAGCTTGCGGAAGCATCCGGTGTCGGCGTTGATGCAATCGGCAAGTACGAGCGTTGCGATTGCTCGCCGACGCTGGAAAGCATCGTAAAGCTTTCAACCGCTTTGGACTGCACTCCAAACGATCTGTGCACTTTCCCCGAATTCAAGTAAGGAGGTCGCGTAATGGAATTGGTTGACGAGCTGTTCCAGGTAGTCGGCCTGTGGGGCTTCTTCGCTTCGGCTGTTGCCGTCGGCGTTGGTCTCGGCGTCGAATACGCGCTCAAGCACACCACTTTCATCGTTCACAAGCATTAAGAAAGGAGGGGTTTCAAATGTATGAAACCAAGCCAGAAACCGCTGGTTTGCGTAGTGGTTTTAGACAAGCAAAACCGCCGCAGCGCGTCGAGTGCGTATCAGCGTCGGTTCTTTACGAGGGTCAGAGAAGCTGCGCAAGCCTGCAAAGAGAAGGCGCCCGCGCACGTCGGCAAACGCGCACGGGCTATCGTCAAAACTTCCAGAGCAATGACGATGAGATTCTAGCAGGAAAACCGTTGGTTATCCGTTGGTTTGTCTACATTTTCGCGGCGTTGTGCCTGTGCGGAATCGTCCCCATGGCGGCAGCGGAATGGCTCATCTGGTTTTGTGATTCCTTTGGCTGCTGGTGGCTTCCGCTTGTCCTGCTCGGTGCTGAGGTCTGGTTCATCTTGCATCTGATTGGGCGTGACATGCGATGAACACCGACGATTTCACCCAGCCGCTCGAAAGCGTGATGCGGCAAGAGCGAATGGCGGTCTACCCGCTTCCGCTCAAGATTCAAGACCGCGCAGAGCTGTTCGCCAAATGGTGCGAACTGAACCCCAAGACGCTTCGAAGCATCGAGCTCACGGCCTTGGCTATCCATCAGCGCGGCATGCGCGTATCGACCAAGTACCTCATCGAAAAGCAGCGCTACGAGGGTTCGCATCAGATTACGGGTGTTCCGTTCATGGATGGAAACGGACAAGAACACGCCTATGCCATCAACAACACGGATACGCCGCTTCTGAGCCGTTGGCTCTTGGAGAGACACCCCGATCTGAACATCGAGACGCGCAAGTCTGTCTATGACACGAAGAAAGAGGGCTGACATGCTGCGCAAGAACATCGTCAAGCAGCTTCGCGAAGTTTCCGACGTTGCTCACTGCATCGAGGATTGCCACATCGGCAACAGCGTCACCGGCGAACGCATCGACTTCGATGCCGCGTTTGTGAGCGAAATCATCTGCTCAACGCTCGCGTACGCGTCTGTGCTGGTCGATAGCCGCTTGAAGGCGGGAAACCCCGAAGACCATCTGATGACAATCATCCGAACCGCGAGCCAGAAGTATGTCGAGCGGTTGTGACCAGCTGAGCTTGTTCGAAGAGCCGCCGATGCCAGAGCCTGGCACATGCGAGTACGAGAACGGCGTTTTCGACGCCACGGGCAACAAGCCGAAAAGCAGGTGCATGTTTCGCGGCGTCTTGATCTGGACGAACTGCCGAGAGTGCGGCCACTGCGTATGGGAGGGCTGGCATCTTCGTGGCATGAGCAAGGGGCTTGTGATGGAAGAAGGAGGTGAAGACGAATGATGGTTGCCAAGGAGGTTCACGACAAGGCGCAAGACCCTATGGCGTGGTTCCAGCACGACTCAAACGCCGCGCAAGACCAGAAGTGCCAACGATTGCTGTTCCGCTATGGAAACGCTGGGTATGGCGCATTCTGGCGGCTGTGCGAGATTCTGGCGAACACCACGACGCACTCTTTGCCCGTGGAGACGGACGAGGACTGGCTGATACTCGCCGAACAGATTGGCATGCGCAAGTCTGGCGCGTTCGACGAGATTTCAAGCGTCGACGATTGCAAGGACTTCATCGGCTGTCTTCTTGAGATCGGCTTGCTGACGCGCGACGGAAAAGGGCGCATCGAAAGCGCGAGGATGCAGAAAAACGCTCTGTATTTCGGCATGCAAAGGGCGAACGGAGCCAAAGACGGGAGACCTCGCAAGAACAAGTCAGAGCCGATGAAATAGCAGGTCAAAGGCGGTAAAACGGATGTTCATGGAAGAAACCAGCGGTAAACCATCGGTTTGCGATTGGCTAAACCCTAACAATACAATACATAACAATACAGGGCGGGTTTTGGGTTGGGTCACAACCCAACCCAAACCCAAAACCCGCAAACGTGCTTGTAGCGTTATGTGACAAGTAAGTCTTACTTTCTTTGCTTCTTTCTTTGCGGACGTTCGTTTTCGCGTCAGGTTTTCGAGCTTTTCAATCGCTCAAATCATAGTTTTCAACACGTTTTCCACAAGTTTTCAACAATCGAAGAGTTTTCAACAAAGGACGGTGATTCACATGTCTTGGCGAAGCTATGCCAACAAGGTCAAAACGCGGCGGTGCCCGTTCTGCGGCACGGAACATCCGCTTGATTGGTTCATCGAAATCGACAAGCCGACGGGAGACAAGCACTGCTGGAAGTGCCGCGAGCTGAAGAAAGGAGAAGGCAATGACCGCATCGGATAGCCGCAAGGTACAGAAAATCGTGTTTGATGTTGCCCAAGACCCTATACCGCGTGATTGCAAGTTGCCAATGGAGCTGACGCGGGACATTCTGCGCAACATGTTCGCCGAGCGGTTCGGGTACTCAGACCTTACTCCAAACGATATTGACGCGCTGGAAGGCTTCATTGCCATCGAGCTTGCGCGATACAACAGAGAGTGCTCGTACGCAAGAAATACCAACATGCACACCTCGCATCGCGGCAAGATCTGTTCAAAGATCAGGATGAATCATCGCACTGGCGGCATTGAATCGGCCTTCTTGTCTTGCGATGGCTCGTACTTCACTGGTCGCGAAGCGATTTCGTTCAACTCAGATGGGTTCATTGGCTTTTGCGGATGGGCCGACGATAAGAACTCGACGCCTTTTTTCGTCGCGTTCTACCGCTGGGTCAATGAATGGCTCGACAACAGCTTCGGCGGCCATTATCGAGAGCTTTTTGAGGTGGCCGAAGATGGCGAGTGAGGAAAGCCGTGTTTTGCGGCTGATTGAACCTCAGGGAGACCCGGACATCATCGAATGCGACGGCAGGCTGTATGTGCCTGACGAAGAGTGCGAGTTCGTTCCAGAAGAGTTCGACACCGTGTGGGATGAGGAAAACCAGTGCTTGCGGATTGCCAAGCCTTCGGATGATTGTGACTGCTTCACGTGTTCGAAATGCGGCCAAGAGCTGACGTTCGATTGGAGCGGCGAATACAGCTGGTTCGAGCCTGAATACCCGTACAAACCTATCAGCTTGAAATACTGCCCTGGATGCCGTGCAAGGGTTCTGTTCCCGCATCCGTGGCTTGGCATGAAGGAGGTCGAGGAATGAAGATCAAGCTTTGCCCATTCTGCGGCGGCAAAGCATGGGCGTATAGCGGAAGCACCTATCACTTCGAATCTGGTTTTGGGTGGATTTGCGCATGTAAAGCGTGCGATGCACAGGGCGAAATCGGAAAGACGAAAGCGGAAGCGATTAGGAACTGGAACAGAAGGGATGGCAAGGAATGATTTGCATCGTCGGCACTCGCGGATCGGGGAAAACGACACGGTTGCTTGAGCTTTCCGCTCAAAGCGGCGTTCCGATTGCCGTAAAGGACGTAATGCATGCCACGTGGCTTCGGCGCTATATGAGCCAATGCGGAATTGAAGCACCCGACCCAATTGTCGTTGGTCGTGGAATCTATAGAGGGGGACGCTTTGCCTCAATTGAGGTAAAGCGAGATTCCGACGGAATGGTTCCAGTCCTTATTGACGACGTTCGTGCTTTTTTTGGCGATATGGGCATCAGAGCCGAAGCGGTAACCATAGATGCCGATGCCGTCAACTTCGAGTTCGCAATCAAGGCAAATCCGACACTGGTTAACTGCCTGCGCGTCTGGCGCAACTGTAAGAAAGGCGGCAAGGAATGACTTCATACGTCAAACGCGTCGGCGATCTGACCGACGAGGATGGTTTTGTGGATTGCTACGCAACGGAAGCAAGCACTGATTCTGCTTTTGATCCCGTTACGAAGCCATCGCATTACGCTGGGCACACCGGCATCGATTGCAAGTCGGCAATGGAGTCGATGCTTGGAACCGAAGCGTACGTGTCCCACATGCAAGCATGCGCGTTCAAGTACATCTGGCGATGGCGCGACAAGAACGGCATCGAAGACCTCAAGAAGGCGCGAGAGTGCATCGGCAACATGATTCGCGCGATTGAAGGTGATGGGGATGAGTAGCGTCAAGCTTGGCTTCGAGATTAAGGGCAAAGCAATACACGCAAAGACCGAGGACATTGAGAACGCGGTAAAAGATCTAACGGTGTCCCTGTTGTTCCTCGCGCATTTGTTCGGCGTCTCTGGCGTGTCGGTGACGATAACGCGTGGTGATTCCGATGAGTAGGCTTGGCAAGCGCCATGTGCTCGAAAACCTCTGCATGGTCTCGCAGGACATGAGCAGGCGCATCCTGACGTGCGAGAAGCGCGAGCGCGAGAGCGTGAAAGTCAGCTACGAAGACCTCGTTATGTGGTCTGACATCGTTGGCGATGCTATAGAGGTAATCAATGACAAGGGCGGAAGCCATGAGCGTTGAGGTCAAGCAAGACGCGAAAGGCGTTTGGTATGCGCGCCCGTATCTCGGTACCGCGCCTGACGGCACGAAGATTCGCCCATATCGGCAGTTTCCCGAAGCGGCAACGAGGGCGCAGGCTCAAGAGCTGGCGAACCATTGGATTTCGCAGCTTTCCGCTGGCGGCAAGGTAAAGAGCGCCATCATAACCGACTTGCTCAAGACGTATATCGCCGAGCGCCAGGTTAAAGGCATCAGCCCTTACACGGTAAAGCGGTGGAACCTGTTCGCGCGCTCGTATGTGGGCAAGTACCTCAAAGGCAAATCTGCCTGCAAGTTGTCGGTAATGGATTTGAGCGACTTCGAAACGCGCTTGCTGCTCCCGAAGGAGAAACGCGGGCAAGGCTTGTCCCGCAACACCGTCCGAAGCGTGCATTTCTTCTTGCGTGGCGCATACAACCATTGGGTCAAAAGCGGCGTGTGCGAGATGAACCCGCTGTTTTACGTGGAGCCGCCTGCCGAGGAAAAGCACGAAGCCGTGGCGCTTGATGAATGGGACTATCCAGGGCTTGACGAGGCCATTACGGCTTCTCTGCATCCAGATGAGCTGAGTGAGAGGACTATGCGTGAAGCAGCCTACGCGTTCGCCGCGTGGCTTGCACTGCATACGGGCATGCGCGTCGGCGAGGTGTGCGCGATGCGTCGCCGAGATGTTTTTAGGCGGCTTGGGTACCTCCATGTATGCGGCAAGATTGTCGAACTTGACGGCGGCGGGCTTGATCGCGTGGATGTTACTAAAGGCCGAAAGAGTCGAAACGTTTCCATGACGGCACGGGAATTCGAGACGGTTTTCGGTTTCATCGCGTTGCAGGACGCGTTTTCCGAAGCCTTCACGCCGAACTCGCCGCTGGTGAGCTTTAACGGTTCGTTCATGCGCCCCACAACGGTTTCGAAGGCTTTTACCCGCTTGCGCAACCGTCTAGGGCTTCCAAGTGGATGCACGTTTCACAGCCTGCGGCACACGCATGCCACGTGGCTTCTGGCGAACGGCGCGAACCTTAAGGACATCGCCGAGCGCTTCGGCCACGCTAATGAATCGACCACGCTTAGGCTTTACGCGCACGCCATGCCGGGGCGCGACCAGAGGGCGGCAGAGGTGTTCGACAAGTTTACCGATGAGCTCAAGGGGGACGGTGCCAATGGTGTGCCAACGGCATAGCCGCGCCAATTTTGTCACCGCCAACAAAAAGAAAGGTCAGACCGCAAAACCAGCGGTTTTGAAAACGACAACCGACGTATTTCAAGTAAGAATCAGGAGATAGTGAAAATGGTACCGATTTTGACCGAAGAACAAAGGCAAGAGAACCTTGCTAAGGGAATGCAGATAAGGCATCAGCGAGCTGAGTATCGCGAGCAGTTGAAGAAGGGCGCTTTGCCGCTTGAGAAGTTCTTTGAGCTTGCGGATGAAGGAGATCAGGCGGCATCGGGCATGCGCGTCAAGCAGATGATTACGGCTTTGCCTGGATACGCCGAGACCCGTGCCGATGCGCTCATGAAGAAGCTGCGCATAGCAAGCGGTCGCAAGGTGAAGGGCTTGGGCAAGAACCAGCGGGCAAACCTGCTGTCTACGCTGGTGAGGTGGTAGGCATGCGCAAGCGAGATGATTACCGTGTTGCGGTTAAGAGCGTCACTCTGCTCATTACAATGGCAGCCTGCCTGCTCATTGTCGGCCTGTTGTTCCTATCGTTTTGCGTAGTGGAAGCGCTCGTGTTGCTCTTCACTGGCGGTGCGTTCTCGCTGGTGTTCCCTGCAATCGCTACCGCTGTTGCAGTGTTTGTAATCATGGCGCTTGCCCTGGTGGCTGGAGGTGCCGAATGAGCGCGGAGAGTTTGAACACCTGCACGCTGAGCGGAAATCTTGGCAACGACGCCGAGGTGAAATACACGGCTGGCGGCATGGCAATTACGGTGTTTTCGCTTGCCGTCAATCACCGCCGCAAGCAGCAAGATGGTAGCTATGCAGATGAGACTAGCTGGGTCGATTGCACGATATTTGGCAAGCGCGGCGAATCGCTGCAAGCTAATGGCTACCTGCAAAAAGGCGCAAAGCTTGCCGTCGTAGGACACCTGCGCATGAGCACGTGGGAAGCAGACGGCCAACGCCACCGCAAGCTAGAGGTCATCGTTGACAACGTTATCGGCATGACCAACTACAGGCAGCCGCAACAGCCGCAGGCTCAGCAGCCGTACCAGGCTCAACCGCAGCAGGCATACGTGCCTGACGTTTACAACGAAGACATTCCGTTTTAAGGGGCAGATATGCAAGGACGAAAACTAAACGTGAAGCTGCTCGACGGCGCAGAGCTGCCGCGTTACGCACACGATGGAGATGCGGGCTTCGACTTGTGCATCACCGAGGATTGCAGGCTTGAACCGAACGCGAGCGCGATTGTCGGTCTCGGATGCGCGTTCGAGATTCCGAGCGGGTGTGTCGGCCTGGTGTTTCCGCGCTCGGGGCTTGGCGGCATGTACGGCGTCACGCTTCGAAACAGCGTTGGCGTTATCGACAGCGGCTTTCGCGGCGAGGTGTGCGCACCGCTCGTCAATCTAAGTTGCGATACCGTGTTCCTACCGAAGGGCTCGCGTGTATGCCAGATGGCCGTTGTGCCGTTCGTGCCGTGCGATCTGGTGGAAGTCGATAAGCTGAGCGACACCGAGCGCGGCGAAGACGGCTTCGGCTCTACCGGCATCGAGTAGGCGATTGTCGTGGATGCCAGGGAATACTTTGAGGGCATACGCGACGAGGTGGCGAGCCTTGAGAAGTCAAGAGAAATGCTTGCACGTCTCAAGGCTCGTGAAGGGGCAAAGGCTCAGAGTTATACGGCTGGCGGCGGTGGTGGTTCGTGTGACCCTATGGATGCGATCAACGGGCGCATCGACTTTGAGCAACGCTTGAAGCTGCGCATCGTTGAAAGCAATGCCGCCGTTGATGAAGCCTGTGCCGTGCTGTATGGCAACGACAATCACGGCGGCTTGGCAAAACTCAAGGGCAACCGATACGCCGATGCGGTATGTATGGGCTACTGCCAGGCGATGCCATGGGCTGACGTTGCTGTTGTTATGCAGTGTTCTCCCAAGTGGTGCCGCGAATTGTGCAATGCCGCGTTCAGGTATATCGATGCCGTTGGCGTGGCGTGGCTAAAGGAAAATTAAAAACAGTACTTCCCTTCACTTCCCGCTTTATGCTAAAGTTCGCTACGGTGGATTAGGTAAACGAAAGGGACACGGGCTTCGGCTCGCGTCCCTTTTTTGTTGGGAAGGTACGGCGATGGCTAAGGGCTTCTCATACCGCTTCTATCACTCGACCGACTGGGAACAGGCTCGCGAGCAGGCATTGCAACGCGATTGCTACCTTTGCCAGCATTGCTTGGCTCAAGGAGTAGAGACACCAGCGGTCATGGTTCATCACATCGTGGAGCTGACTCCAGCGAACGTCAACGATCCGAACATCAACACAAACCTCGACAACCTAGTGAGCCTGTGCGACCTGTGCCACAAGAAGGTGCACGGCTGGGTAAGGCAAGGCAGCACTAGGCAAGGCTTGGCGTTCGACGAGGACGGCAACTTGGTTTCGTTGAACGGTGAACACACAGACTGAGCACAATTCGCAGCTCACAAAACAGAGACAACAAAACAGCAGGTCAGAGCGACGCAGCATCCCCCCGTTCGAAAACCAAGGCTACCAGCCTAGGGCACCAACGCCGGGAGGTAGATTTATGCGCGCAGAGGTTTTCAGAACGGGGGTGGTCTTGTGGCAAAGCGAAAAGTATGCGAAAGTACCGAGATTTCGCCGAAAGTCGCGAAGAGCCCCCCGAAGCGGAACGGGCAATCGGTGCAATCGCTCTATCAAAACGAGTTGAAACGCTTGCAGCGCTTGACCAAGGACGTCATTCCAGACGACAAGCGCACAGCCATCATGCCGCTCATGTCGAACATCGCGTTTCTGAAAGTGAAACTCGACCAAGCTCGCGTGGAGCTGATGGGCGAAAGCATCTTCACTGAGTACGACAACGGCGGCGGTCAATCGGGCTTGCGCGAGCATCCAGGCTTTTCCGCGTACAACAAGCTGTTCACAACGTTCTCGCGTGGTATCAAGCAGATCACCGATATGATGCCGAGCGGCAGCACCTCAGCCGATGCGCTCATGGACTACCTGAACGAGACGAGGTTCGGTGGCTAGGAAGAAGGCCGCTGGCTCGTGCGAAAAGGCGATACGCGAGTACTTCGGCGGCGTCCTCGACGGCACGATAACCGCGTGCGCGAAGATGCAGCAGGTCGCGGCCATCGTCCTTCGAGACTTGGATAACGACGACCCGCTGTATCCATACCACTATCGCGAGGAATACGCGCAGAAACACGTGAGCTTCATCGAGCGCTTCTGCCGACTTCCATCTGGCAAGCTCGGCCAGCCGTTCGAGCTTGAGCTTTTTCAGCGAGCCATCCTATCCGTCGTTTTCGGCTTCGTGGACGTTGAGGGAAAACGGCAGTATCGCGAAGTGCTCTGGATTATGGGGCGCAAGAACGGCAAGACCGCGCTTGCTTCCGCCATAGAGCTTGACTTGCTTATCAACGACGATGAGGGTGCGCCCGAGGTCTACAACGTCGCCACGGCTCACGACCAGGCGGCGAAGGGCTTCAACAACGCCTGGCGCATGGTTCTCACGTCGCCCGCTCTTGGGCGGCACGTTCGCAAGCGCGTGAGTGACCTCTACTGCGACCTCAACATGGGTTCAATCAAGGCGCTTTCCGCCAACACGAACCACCTCGACGGCCTTGACATCTCAGGTGCCATCGTCGACGAGCTCGCGGCAATGAAGAACCGTGATCTGTACGACCTAACCATTCAGGGCACGTCCGCCCGCCGCCAACCGCTGGTTCTAGAAATCACGACCAACGGTTTCGTTCGGAACGGCATCTTCGACGCCCAATACGAATACGCCACCAAATGGCTCGACGGTAAGGCGACAGGCGAGAAGGCTGAGCGCTTCATAGCGTTCGTCTTCGAGCTTGATGAGCGCGATGAGTGGCAAGAGGAATCGGCGTGGATTAAGGCGAACCCTGGCCTCGGCACCATCAAAAGCCTTGAGGGCTTGCGCCAAAACGTCTCAAAGGCCAAAGACGACCCGACATTTCTGCCGACACTTCTGGTCAAGGACTTCAACCTCATCGAAAACCAAAGCCAAGCGTGGCTTACGTGGGCTGAGATTCATAACGATGACACTTTCGACCCGTCCGACGGGTCTTTTTCTTATGCGGTGCTCGGCGTTGACGCGTCAGACACCACTGACCTCACCGCCGCATGCTTGCTGATGATGCGCCCGAACGACGAGCGCATATATGCGATGCACATGGCGTGGATTCCGCTTCGCGCCTTGGAGCAGGCGGAAACGGAAGGACGGCGCGGCGGTCGCGACGGTGTGCCTTACGACGCGTGGATCGCGCGCGGGCTTCTGCGAACGTCTCCGACGCCAATCATTGACAAGCGGCTTGTGCTCGATTGGGTGGACGAGGTGCGCGAGAAATGCGGCATCTATGCCGTCGCGTGCGGTTACGACCCGTGGCACATGCGCGACGTGCCGACGGTGGAAGCCTACGAAGGTTATTTCGGAGCCGACAACTTCAAGAAGGTCATCCAAGGCGCTCAAACGCTCTCGATGCCGATGAAGGAGCTACGCGCCCTGTACAAGGAGAACCGCGTAGTTGACAACAGCAACCCGATTGCCGAGTGGTGCCGCTCGAACGTTGCGGTGCGCAGCGACGCGAACGGAAACATCGCGCCCGACAAAAAGAACCAAGACCCGCGCAACCGCATCGACGCCTGGGCGGCGGAATGCGATGCATTCGTGGTCTTAAAAGACATGATGGACGATTTCAGAAGCATGATTGGAGGTTAAACGTGGCTAAACGAACGTCGATGTTCCGCTCAATGTTCGATGCCGTATTCCACAAGCCGATCATGCAGGCCGTGGACGGTTACTTTCAGACGTTCACGGCGTACGCGCCGCGCTTTACAACGTGGAGTGGCGGCATCTATGAAGCGGAGCTGACGCGAAGCATCATCGAGCGAAACGCCGACCACGCGAGCAAACTGAAACCCGAGGTTTCGGGAACCGCGCAGCGGTTGGCAACGCGCTCGCTCGAATGGCAGCCGAACCCGTGGATGACAACGCCGCAGTTCCTGCACCGCATCTCGACGATGCTTGACGTGTGCGACACGTGCCTTATCGTTCCCATTCTCGACGGGAGTACCGAGACCATCACGGGCTACTATCCTGTCCTTCCGGGGCAGTGCGAAGCCTACGACGTCGGCGGAACGCTGTGGCTCAAGCTGTCTTTCCCTGGCGGTGACGCCACCATGCTCGAATGGTCGCGTGTCGGCGTGTTGACGCGTCACCAATTCAGAAGCGATTTGTTCGGCGACGGGACGAACGTGCTCAATCCGACGCTAGAGCTGATGCACGCGCAGAACGAAGCTGAAAAGACAGCCATCGAGCAAGGTGCCGCCGTTCGCTTCATAGGCAAGATGTCGCAGAACCGCAATCCCGAAGACTTGGAGAAGGCTAGAAAGGAATTCAACAAGCAGCTCGGTTCGGCGAACGCTGGCGGTATAGCTGTCTATGACAACAAATACAACGACGTCAAGCAGATAACGCCGCAGAGCTACACGGTGGACGCCGCCCAGATGGAACGCATCGAGAAGGCTGCATATCGGTTCTTCGGCTCGTGCGAAGACATTGTTATGAACAAGGCCGACGAGGAAACATACAACTCGTTCTATGAGGGGCGCACAGAGGTTTTCGCGGTGCAGCTCGGATACGTGCTCACGTGCATGACCTTCACGCCGAACGAGATCGCGTACGGCAACAGCATCATGTTCAGCGCGAACCGCCTTGAGTTCGCTAGTAATCAAACAAAGCTCAACGTCGTCACATCGCTCTACGACCGAGGAATCATGACGGGCAATCAGGGCGCTGACGTGTTCCAGCTTCCACATTACGAGGGCGGCGACCGCCACGTAATCCGCGGCGAGTACATTGACCTGGACTTGATAAGCGAGCACACATCCGAGCAAGCCGCCAAGGCGGCTGAGGTAAACGCAAACGTCGCGGCAATCGACGGTAAGAAGAAGGACGGTGACGACGATGCCAGCCAAGCCGAATGAGCGTCAATACAGAACAATGTCGATGGTGCTGCGAAGCCTGCCCGATGGCGGCAAGCGCGAGAAGCGCATCGAATCTGACTACTACGTCGAGGGATACGCTTCGACGTTCAATGACCCATATGTCCTTTGGCAAGACCCTTGGGATGGCACCGAGTACCGCGAGGTCATCAGCCCAGACGCATTCGTCGATACCGACATGAGCGACATCATCATGCAGTTCGACCATGTGGGCGACGTTTTGGCGCGCCAGTCGAACGGCACGCTCATCGTCGAGCCCGACGAGCACGGGCTTTTTATGGCCGCCGACCTCTCGAAATCAGAAGCCGCCCGAAACCGATTCGAGGAAATCGACAACGGCCTTGCTACACGCATGTCGTGGGCGTTCACCATCGGCGCGTCCGAGTATGACCGAGACACGCACACCACGACAATTACGCGCGTCAAGAAGATTTATGACGTGTCCGCAGTCAGCCTTCCTGCTGACCCGAACACCGAAATAAGTGCAAGAAACCTTCTCAACGGAGTGATTGAGGAGTCGCACGTGGAGCACGTGCGCCGCAAGAACGCGCTCGTAAAGGCGCGTGCAGTAATGGCAATCGCCACCAATTAGAAGGGAAACAAACATGAACCTTGAAGACCTGCTGAAAGAGCTCCAGGCACTCATCGACAAGTATTCCGCCGATGACGCCGAGCCGACCGATGAGGACGCCGCCCGCATGGCCGAGTTGACGAAGAGCATCAACGAGATTCGCGCGCAGCAGACTGCGACCGCGCAGACCCGCGCCGCGACCGTCGCAGCAGCCCGCGCAGCCATCGAGAACGGCACCGCCCGTCGCGTGGATGCCGTTCCGCTGGCGCGCTCCGCCAATGTTGTCGGCGTTGGCAATGCCTACGACGTGACCGACTACGACGCAGCCGAGCAGCGCGCGTGGGTGAAGGGCGTCGCTGAGCGCGCTGGCGTCCAGCTGGTAGAGGGCTACGCACTGACCGACGCGGAGCGCGCCGCGCAGAACCACGCCATGGAGCAGCGCGCCGCATTCAACCACACGACGAGCAACACCGATTCCGTCATTCCCGTCGAGCTTCAAAACGAGATTATCTCGCTCATCGACAACACCGCCGTTCTGTGGGGCGATATGCCGAAGCAGAACTTCCCACATCAGTTCGAGATTATCCGCCACAAGTCCATTGATGCTGGCGACGCCGCGCAGACCGACGAGGGCGTGGCACCGACCGACGATGAGAAGAACACGTTCGACACGCTCAAGTTCGAGGGCGTCGAGATTAAGAAGAGCCTGAAGATGAGCCGCCGCATGGCCGTTCAATCCGTCGCATCCTTCCAGTCTTATCTCGTAAGTGAGATCGCCGCACGACTGTCCGTTGGATGCAACGCCCATGCCCATGCGCGCCTGGCCGACGAGTCCTACGGCATGGAAAAGACGAACAAGATTCAGACTTCCACGGCCAATGCGCTCAAGAAAGCCGACCTCGCTGGCCTGCTCTCCAAGCTCTACACCTACGGCCTCTCCACGCCCAAGGGTGCCATTATCTACGCGAACAACAACGTCATTTGGAACTACATCGCCATGCTCGAGGACGCTAACGGGCGCTCGTATTTCGTCGATGAGAAGAATGCCGACCCGTCCGTCGAAGGCCACATCTTCGGCAAGCTTGTCAAGCGCGACGATTCCATCGCCGACGGTGTGATCATCGCCGGCTACCCCGACCTGTTCAAGGGCAACGTGTTCGACGGCCCCGACGTGATGCCCTATATCGCGTCCGACGGAACTCAGAACCGCTGCTTTGACGGTTACGAGTTGATCGATTGCGGCCTTGCCGTGCCCAAGTCGTTCGCCCAGCTGACTGTAAAGACTGCATAAGGAGGTCTCGTGCCATGGCAGACAAGAAGAAGCAGAAGCAATGCATTCTCGATGCCTGCCGCGCCGCCCTGCGCATTCCTGCTTTCTGCAACGACTTCGACGAAGAGATTGCAGACGTCATCGAAGCCGCCCGCGCCGAACTGGTAGCGGGCGGCGTCCTTCCCGAGAAGGCTAACGACGACTCCGATGGCCGCATTCGCCTTGCTATCAAGGTATACGTCAAGGCCAATTTCGGCATGGACAACCCAGATGCAGACCGTTTCACGAAGTCGTTCGAATGCATGCTCACCTCCATGAGCGGTGATTCGGCCTACAGGACGGAGCCAGCCGATGAGTAACTGGAACGGCGTATGCACGCTCATCGCGACCGAGACCGAGCGCGATGACAAGGGCGTGCCGCACAAGAAGGAACGCCGCCGCCGCGTTCCGTGCAACGTGTACTCGATGAGCGCGGCTGCGTACTATGCGGCGGCTCAGGCTGGCGTTAAACCGCAGGCTATTATCGGTATCCGCGCCTGTGCGTATTCCGGAGAGGTTCTTGTGGAGCTAGGCGGCACCACGTACTCGGTTGACAACAAGCAAATGAGTGGTGCCGACAACGTGCGCCTAACGCTTGTTGAGAAAGCGGGCAACAGATGAGCAGCATCAATATCGATGACTTGGCGACGATCATCGTGAACGACATGCAAGAGGTCATCGACGATGACGCCGAAGCCCTTGAAGGCAACGCCCGCGCCGCTGGCCAGAAGGCCGTACGGTTGTTGCGCGAGCGAAGCCGAAAAAAGGAACATCACGGCGGCAGCTACGCCAAAGGATGGGCGGCGAGCGTCGAGACGGACGAGACTGGCACGAGCTGCACCGTCCACAACAAGCAATATCAGCTCACGCATCTGCTCGAAAAGGGACACGCAATCGCCAACCAGAGCGGGCGTTACCCTGGGCACGTCGCGGGCGACCACGTAATCGAGGGCGTGTACAACGAGGTTGCCGCCGAGTTCGCGAAAGGCGGCGAGCAATGAACACCCTTGACGAGCTTGTGGCGGTGCTCAAGTCGTTCGGCTTGCCGTTCAGCAACGGCGCGTTCCAGGAAGACGAACGGCCTGCGCCGCCGTATATCGAAATCGAAGCAGGATACGGCGAAGCCGCGTACGCAGACAATGCGACATATCTTCAATGGATGCCGTACGACTGCGGCCTTTACTGCGCAGAGCGCGATTACGAGCTTGAGCAGCGGATTGAAACGGCGCTCGGCGATGCGGGCTTCGCATGCACGAAGACCGTGACACCTATCGACGGCGAAGGCGTCATCGAGACCGCCTATCAGACAAACGTATTCGAATACTAGAAAGGGGCACGCAATGCCACGAAACGGATTCTTCAGCGTTAAGAACTCGCACATCGCAATTCTCAAAGACGAAGACGAATTTACCTACGAAACTCCTGTAAAGGTTCCTGGAACCGTTGAAATCAAGATGGAGCCGTCCGTCGAGACGAACACGAGCTACGCCGATAACGAGCCGTGGATTGACAAGACTCAGGACAACGGCGGCGACGGCACCATTTCGTTCTACGACACGGAGAGCACGACCGAGCTGCGCAAGCTGTTCGCTGACCTCGTTGGGTTCGACATCGATGCGAAGGGTCGCGTTCTCGGCACGTCAGGCAAGACGCCGAAGAAGTTCGCATTCATGTGCGAGCAGCCTGGGCACGTTATCGGCAAGCGCCGCTGCTTCCTCGCGTGCCAAATCAAGGCACCGAGCATGGATTCCAAGACGATCGAGGACAAGCCTGACATTACGCAGCTCGATTACGACTTGACGTGGCGTCCAGTCACGCTGCCGACGGGCTGGCGTGGCAGTTTCTATGACAGCTACAGTGACCTTGAGGATTACGCCAAGTTTTTCGACAAGGTAGATACTCAGCTCACTCCCGCGCCCGCGTCTGAGGTTGCGTAATGGTGGCCGAGATTACCGTCGGCGGCGAGACGTACCCCGTCGAGTGCAACGCGTTCACGCCGATCGTGTTCTCTCGCGAGTTCAGCGTGGTCCGTGCCGACGGGAGCAAGAGACCGAAGGATATCAACGAAGACGTGTCCATGGTTCTTGAGGTCCAGGCTTGCTCAAGCGTCGCGCCAGTGGTTCCGCTGCTTGAGATTTTTTACGCATGTGCAAAGACTGCCGACCGCAAGCTCAAGCCGTTCGACGAGTGGGTGAAGGGCTTTCCCGCCGACGCATACGACCTGGAGCGTTCAGACGGTTGGGCTACCGACGTGATGGGAATCGTCCAGGAGAACTTTTTTCCGAACGCAGGAAAGGACGTGGAGCCCGCGACCGCCGAAGCATCCGATGCCTCCGTTGCCGATGGAGCTGCAAAGTAGCTGCGACGCGCTCTATATCTACGAGTGCCAGCAGGCGGGCTTGTCGATAAACGACTTGGAAAAGCTCAGCTATCGACAGGTGCAGACGCTGCTTGACATGTATTCGTTCGTCAACGATGCGATCGCCTACGCGCAAGACGACGAGGAATCTCGCAAGGGCGAAGCTGCCTTTTGGGCGTGATGCGAGCGCAAAGCGCCAGCGCATCTGAGAAGGTGCGCTGTTCTGTGCGCTCATATCTTTGAAATACGAATAGAGGTGAAGGCATGGCCGTAACGTACAAGGGCCTTACGATCAAGTTCGGCGGCGATACGACCGAGCTGCAAGGCGCGTTAAAGAAAGTGCAAGGCACGGCCAAGGACACGCAAGGAGCTCTCAAGGACATCAACCGCGCGCTCAAGCTCGACCCTGGCAACACCGAGCTTCTGACCGAGAAGGCGAAGCTCTTGAATCGAGCCTATGACGAGACCAAGGCGAAGCTCGATGCCTACAAGTCGGCGCTCGCTGGGCTTGAGGAAAAGCGGCGAAGCGGCACTGCGCTCACGGAGCGCGAGCAGGCCCAGTATTCGAGCTTGAAGGCTCAGATAGCCATCTGCGAGAATCAGCTTGAGAGCTATGCCGACGACCTGAAAAATGTGAGCCGTGAAGCAGAAGCGTCCAAAACTGGGCTGTATCAATTCGGCCAAACCATCCAAGACAACAGCGACAAGCTTGCAAAGGCTGGCAAGGGCCTTGAGACAGCTGGCAAGACAATAACCGGCGCAGTCGGTGGCGCAGCGACGGCGCTCGTCGGCTTGGCTTCGAGCCAAGAAGAGAATATCGAGCAGACTCACCAGCTCGACGCCGCATGGAAGGATGCTGGAGGAACGAGCGAGCAGGCGCGGAACTCGTATACGCTCTTTTACAAGTTACTCGGCGAAGAGGATACCGCCACCGAAGCCGCGCAAAACCTATCCCGCCTGACAACGAACCAGCAGGAACTTGATCAATGGACGAACATCGCCGCTGGTTCTTTTTCCAAGTTCGGCGATGCGCTGCCGCTAGAAAACCTCGTCGAAGCTTCGCAGGAGACGGCTCACACGGGCACTGTAACGGGCGGTTTGGCAGATGCGCTCAACTGGGCTACCGCGAGCAACGAGCAATGGAGCGCCGCGCTTTCTGGAAATCAGGCCGCACAGCAGGCTTTCAACAATCAGATAGACCAGGGTGCGACAAAAGAAGATGCCTTCAATGCCGCGCTTGCCGCATGTGGCAGCGAGCAGGAACGCTCGACGCTCATCACGCAAACGCTCGACGGTCTGTACGGCGACATCGGGCAGACGTATCAGGAAACGAACAAGACCATGCTCGACACGCGCGAGCAGCAAGCCCAGCTCAACCAGAAGATGGCGGAAGCTGGAGAAGCGGCGATGCCGCTTAAAGAGAAGGTCTTGGAGCTTGGCACCACGCTGCTCGAAAAGGTGACGCCTGCGCTTGAGGGGGTCTCAAGCTGGTATCAGCAGCTATCGCCAGAGCAGCAGGACCTGGTTACGAACATCGGACTTGGGACGCTCGCGTTTGGCGGACTCGCGACTGGCGCAGGCAAGGTTCTCCAAACGGGCACCGAGATCGGCGGCGCGATAAAGGGAGTCTCCGAGACATTCGGCGGGCTCAAGGGCGCTATCGGTGCCGTCGGCAGCGGCTGGACTTCGTTCACGGGGCTTATCGCCGCGAACCCGATTCTGCTTGGCGTCGCGGCAGTGGCCGCCGCTGTTGCTGGTCTTACGTGGTTCTTCACGCAGACCGAGACAGGCAAGCAGCTGTGGTCTGGCTTCACGGGATGGATATCAGAAAAATGGCAAGGAGTGCAAAACTTCTTTGCTGGTGTTCCCGTATTCTGGCAGGGAATATGGGACGGCATAACGGGCAAATGCGAAGAGGTGAAGAACAGCCTAGCCGACAAGTTCAATGGCATTCAGCAGAGCGCATCTAACGCTTGGGAAGGCTTGAAGACCTCGGCGAGCGACACGTGGAGCAACCTGCAAACCGCAGCAGTGGAAAAATTCGGTGCTATTAGAGATTCTATCCAGAACGACATGCAGACGGCCCAGATCGTCGGCAGTTCTGCGGCTGGGGCCTTGCAATCTGTGCTCAACGGCGATTGGGAGCAAGCGCGAAACCAGGCGAGCAACGCCTTTGATGCTATCAAAGACAACATATCGACCAAACTGCAAAACGCTCAAACCAACGCTATCAACGCGGGCAACGCAATCGGAGAGAAATTGGGCTTTCCTGGTCTTGGCTCGACAGTTGCTAATAAGTTCAACGAAATCAAGAACAACATCACCAGCCCCATCAATGATGCGTGGAACACGATTAGCGGAATCCCTGGGCGCATTTCGTCTGCATTCGGCGGCATCCGAATCAGCTTGCCGCACATCAACCTGCCGCATTTCAACGTTTCTTGGCGCGACGTCGGCGGCGTTGTGAAGCTGCCGAGCGTGAGCGTCGATTGGTACGCAAAAGGCGGTTACTTCGACCGACCCAGCATCATCGGCGTTGGCGAAGCAGGCGGCGAGCATGTTACGCCAGATAAGAAATTGCGCTCCAGCGTCGAGGATGCGGTTTCACGCGCGTTCGACCGCGTGGGCGCATGGGCTTCCCGCTCCGTCGAAATCGCCGTGACAGTGAATGCGAGCGTGTCCGACAAGATGGACGCCTACACCACAGGTCAGCAAATAGGCGCTGGCATCGCAAGCCGCCTTAAGCAGAAGGGAGTGACCGTTGGAGCGTAACCGCAAGCGCAACCAGACCGACAGCATCATGTTCAACGGCCATGACCTTTCGAGCCTGGTTTACTGTAAAATTCGCCGCCCTGTCATGGCGAGCGTCGATGCGACGTTCGAAGATGTGCCGGGGCGGCACGGAGAGGTTTTCAAAACGGTCAAGCGCAATGGTTACGACCTCTCGGTCGATATGTGGCTACGCACAGAGCATCGCCGCGACGTAGCGGAAGCCCGCCACAAACTTGCGGCAATGCTCTGGACTGACAAGCCCGCGCCGCTGTTTCTGCCGGACGATCCGACGCGACACCTTATGGCTATCGTCAGCGGAAGCACCGACCTAGACGAGATAACCGACGATTGCCCGAGCTGTACGGTGACGTTCCATATCGGCGACCCGGACTATCGCGGCCAAAGCCGACGCATCGAAGTGAGCGGTTCAGCGGCGTTCGCCGTCGGCGGCACGCTGCCAGCACCGATGAGAGTGACGGCGAAGCCTGGTGCTTGCAGCTCTTGGCGTATCACCAACACCGATACAGGCGAGTTCGTTGAGGTGGTTCAGGCATTGACGGCTGACAGCATTGTTCGGCTCGATTTCGCAATGGAGCAAGCCACGGTGAACGGCTCGGTCGCGGCACTCAACATCATGAGCGACTTCTTCGAGATAAATGGCCGCGCTCACTTGAAGATTACAGGCGGCACAGCAACTATCGAATGGGAGGAACGATGGCTTTAATCTCGCGCATCGGCTTTACCCTGTTCGACCGCTGGGGCGAGAACATGGGGCGCTTAGCTTACACTGCCGCAACACACACCGAAGCGCTCGACGGAACCGATGAGCTTAAGATCACGTGCGGTCGCGAGCTTTCCAAGGGCCAGCGTGTCGTTTGGGTAGACCGTCACGGCAATGCGCACGAGCATCTTGTCGATGAGGTCTCTCAGGTTCACGACGAAAGCGGCAAGACCTACTGCAAAGCCGTCTGCATAAACTCCATCGCCGAGCTGCTCGATGACTATATAGAAGATAAGCGGCCTAGCGGCGGCGTGGCCGAAGCGCTCGCGTCCATCTTGGGCGGCACGCGCTGGGAAGTCGGAACATGCGATCTCAAGGCCAGCGCATCGCATACGTTCTACCACGTGAGCGTTCGCGAGGGATTGACAGACCTCATCGCGACATGGGGTGGCGAGCTTGAGACGCGCATCGAGACCGACGGCGTTAAGGTCACGCATCGCTGCATCGGCGTGCGCGCTTCGCGCGGCGACCAGCAAAGCCCTAAACGCTTCACATGGACGAAGGACATCGTTGACATAAAGCGCACCGTCGGCAGCGCAAATCCAAAGACACGCATCTACGGCTACGGCAAGGGCGTGGAAACCGACACAGGCGGCTACGGTCGCCGCCTGACGTTCGGCGACATCAACGGCGGCAAGGACTATATAGAGGATGCAGAAGCCACCAAGGTTTGGGGCCATCCTGACGGAAGCGGCGGAATCTTGCCTGCCGTTGATACGTACGTCAACGAGCAGTGCGAGGATGCCGCTCAGCTTTTGAAGGAGACGCAAGACTATCTCGACACCGTAAAGGAGCCGACAGTCTCTTACGAAGCCAACGTGCTCGACCTGTACGCCTACGGGCGCACGTGGGAAGGCGTGGCGCTGGGCGATTGTGTGGCGATTATTGACAAGCAATTCGCAGAGAGCGGGATACGCCTTAAGGGGCGCGTCTCGCAGATTGAGCGCGATTTGGTGACCGCCGATACCACGGTGACATTCGGCAACCTGGTCGATGCGCTCACCGACATGTGGGAGACGGTCGCGGGTGCGCTGAAATCAGGCGCGGCTTCTCGGGCGAACTTTGATGCCGTGGCGAATCCCTCCGTCGGCTGGTTGCAGCTTTTACAATCAGCCCTCAACAAGCAATTCAACGCCGTGGGCACGTACAAAGTCGAATCTTTCGAGCTGGGACAGATTTTCAGCAATGTTGCGCTGAACCCCGAGACGGGCACGCCAGTCAAAACGACGTCCAACATGTGGGCGGTTAACATCAACGGCATGGGTATCCGCCTGGCATCTTCGCTCACCGCCAACGGCGAGTGGTCTTGGACAACGTTCATCACGGGCCAAAGCGTCAATGCCGACTGCATCAACGTCGGAACCATGCACGCCGACCGCGTTCGCGCCGGCTTGCTCACCGACGAGAAGGGAAAGAACTTTTGGGACTTCGACACGGGCGAGTTTCAGCTTTCGCCAGGTGACGTGAACTATGGCGATAACGGTTGGACGCTCGAAGGCGTTGTGAACGACCTCGACAATAGGGCGAGCAACAACGCAAGCGACATCAAAAGCCTTGGCACCGCCTCAGCCGATGCGCTCAAGGAGCTGACCGAGAACCTTGGCGAGACCGACAAGTCGCTATCAGAGCTAAAGACATCGATCAACGACCTCGACGGAAGCGTCAACAACCTCGCGAGCGACGGCGTGGTGACTGAAGCCGAGAAAGCCGCCGTCAACAAGATTCTGCAAACGATCGAGAAGGAGCAATCCGACCTTTCGAGCGAGTACAGCATTCTAACCAAGAGCACTTCGCTCAACGAGCAATTCAAACTGAACGTTTTGGTGCCGAAATACGATGCCGCATTTGGAGAGAATCAGGCGTACGACAACCTGAAAGACTGCATTGACATTGTGCTCGCCTGCAAAACGGCGGATGAGCTCAAGACTGCGATGGTCGATTATAAGAGCGCCTACAGCACCTATGCGAGCGCGATCAACACGTATCACTCGGCGGCGTACTACGCGAAGAGCATCATCGAGCAATCGAAGGCCAAAGCGACGGCGCAGGGGCTTTTGAGCGACTACGACGATGCATGGACGCAGAACAAGGTGTTCAACCTCCTGACGAACAACGGCAAGACGCAGGGCGTTTTCATGAAGAACGGCCTTGTGTACATCAACGCGTCGTATATGTCTGCTGGAATCATCGCTGATGCAGCCATGCGGAACAGCTGGAATCTAAAAACTGGCGCATTCTCGACGAACTATATGACAGCGAACAACATCACGGCGAAGGGCACTTTTCGCTGTGGATATGAAAGCTATTACACGATACTGAACTCCGCTGGTCAGATGAGCGGATACAGAACCGACAATAACAGGACGAGAAGCGTTGGATATATCGACTATTCGAGCTCTGCCAGGGACACGTCTACAGGAGAGTTGATGTACGGCCTTCAACTGCAAGCCGAAGGCATCGTGCGCATATCATCGCCGAGAATATCGACGGCTTCGAGCTCCAATACGAGCGTAACGACAACTCAAGGATGGACTGGACACATCAACCAACCGCTCATCTCCGAGCTCCACGATGCAGGCAACGGAACGGTTGGATGGCACTACGGAACGATGCAGTTGAGATACATCAACGGCATCCTCGTTGGCTACAGCACCGTCGGAACCGGATAGAAAGGAATGCGCATGGCGAAAATCGTTAGATACTGGGCTCATGATCCTGTCGGAAACATCGAGAACATGTTGCAGAGTTTCGATAAGGAGCAGCTGCAAAAAGGAGAGGAAGCGGGCATCGTGTTCGTCGCTGAATACGACGACGGAACTCGCTCCATTGTCAAGGCGGTCGACGTTGTTGAACCTCAGACGTTCTCGAACGATGGCGGCATCACCCTGGTTCTGCCTTCATACGTGGATGAGCGAACTTCCGCGACAGTCGCTTGCTTCGATGCGCTCGCGGAAATTGTTAATCCGTCGGTCGCAACGTCTTCCGCTGATGACGCCGAAGCGGAAGTCGACCCGATTAAGGTGTTTATGGCCGCGATTGAGAAGCTTCGTGCCCTCAAAACTGGCGGCGATGCCTAATGAACATGCAGACAATCGAGCTTGACGTCGACAAGCGCGGATGCGGGAACAACTGCATCCGCATCGCGCAGGGCGAGAGCGGCGGCACCACCATCAAGGCGCTCGTCTACGACAACGGTACCGAGTTCGCGCTTGCGGGCTATACTGCCTACCTTGTGGCGCGACTGCCTGACCGCATCCATTACTACAAGGGAACAGCAACCGTTTCGGGAAACACGGTCACACACGTATGCGAGGAAAGCAAGCTCGCGTGCGTCCCAGGCTACACCGACGAAGCATATTTCGAATTCACCAAAGGTTCGCAAACGGTGCAGACCGAGCGTTTCGCGCTCGATATTATGCGCGACGCCCGCGAAGGCAACGCGCCCGCGCAATCTTGGGACAACGCCGTCAAAGCGTTAGAGCAACGCGCAGAAGCAGCCGTTTCGAAGGGCGAGAAGGCCGCGACCGACGCGACTGCCGCAGCCAACAACGCCAACGCCGCCGTGAACATCTGCAAGAGCGCCACCGCAGCCGCCAACACGGCAACCAGCAAGGCCAACGCGGCGACTAAAAGCGCGAACGACGCCACCGCAGCCGCCAACACCGCCAAAGCGAACGCCGATGCGGCAACCGATGCCGCGAAGACGGCTACCAACGCCGCAAACGCATCGAAGGACAGCGCCGACGAAGCGGCGGCAGATGCTCGCAAGGCCGCCGAGGAAGCTCGCGGCTCAATCAGCCCCGACAAGCGCATCTATCTTGCCTACGACACCGTGGGCGATACCGAGTACATCACACTAGTGGACACGGAGGATTAGGCATGGCGAAGACGCACATTGCGGACCACGAGACGCTTGAGCGCGTGGCAATCGCGCTCGAATCCATGGGGGCTTCGACAGTCCCCATTTTTAATGATGAAACTGGACGCTATACGAACTCGAGCATCGCCGCATGGCTCGCAAAGATGCGCGATGGAAAGAATTATGGCGTCAGTATTCCGAAAGGCAGCTCTACCGCCTGCGCGAAGACAGGCGCGAACGCTGGCATCGCCAACCCGAAGCCTGGCGTCATCGGTCGCGCGGCGGTAGACCCGTACGTCGGCCACGGCGCGTTTCTCTTCTTCGAGGTGAACGGCGGCGTGGATGCCGACGGCATGCCCTATGTCACGGCGATCGACGGCGATGGCCGTTTTAGCCGCAAGGATGACACATGGATTCTGACGCCCGTTCTCTACACGCTTGAGACCGAGACCGATGATGCGGTGAACCTCACCGTCTCGGATACGCGCCAGCCTGGCATGAAGCGCCAGCCCGCCGCGCTGCTTCCCAACGGGGCGCAGCGTCCCTACATGCTTTATGCGAAATACGCCCTCTCGGTCGATGCCGACGGCAATCCGCGCAGCGTGAGCGGCGCGCCTGTGAAGACGCGCAGCGTGAGCCACGACGGCGGCGTTTCGCTCATGAAGACTGCCACCACGGGCGACGCGCTCAAGGTCGCCGCCGATGACTGGTACGTGAAGGCGATGTTCTTGCTCAAGTACGCTACCAAAAATAGCCAGAGCATCCTCACTGGATGCACGGCCTACGATGTGACCACCGCGCCAACCGTTGCCGAGAGTAATACCACGCGCGTGGTCATCGCGAAGGACAAGGCCGACCAAATCATAGTCGGCTCTGCGATGATGCTCGGCACGCACACGGGGGACAGCGCCGACCGTGGCTATAGCTATAACTGCGACATCTTCGACGGCGCTAAGGTCATCAGGAAGGTCGCAGTCGATGCTTCGAACGTCGCGATCTACTTCGATGTCGCGACGCCATTCAATACCGCTACCACCTACCAGCTTGCGACTTCGCCGTGGAACACTGGCGCGTGCGACATGGTTGAGGGAGACGGCTCGCCGACGAGCTGCACCGACTCCAAGCAGCCGTTCGTCATCCAGGGCGTCGAGCTTGGCTTGGGCATGTACGAGGTCCTTGGAAACGTGCTCATCCAATACACGGGCAGCGGCACTGTCGTGTGGGTCAATCCCGACACCAAGAACGAGAAGTCTGGCAGCATGCCAGATTCGGCGCTAAACGCTGGCGCGTTCCCTGGCCCCGCTGGCGAAGGCTGGAACTACGGCCTTTACCCGAAGACCTTCCACGGCTTGATGATGCAGCAGGGAACGGGCGCGTCAACGTCCGTCGGCATCTGCGACGGCAACTACAAGGTCGCGGACACCACCGTCGGATGGCGAGAGTGGCTTTCCCTCGGCGGCTTGTGGCACTGGGGCAGTGCTGGCCTTTGGTACGTCGACGGCGGCAGCGGCACCGGCAACACCTGGTGGTACATCGGCTCGCGCCGCTCTGCAAATGGTCGCTCAAGGGGTGAAGCGGCGTAAGCCGCGAGGGGGCGCAAGCCCCCTTCTGTAGGCAAAACAGGGATTCGCGGCGCGCGGGCTGTCATGTTCTCTTGGCTTTCCCTCGGCAACTTGAGGAACAGGGGCAATGCTGGCCTTTGGTACGTCAACGGCAACAACGGCACCGGCAACACCAGGTGGAACATCGGCTCGCGCCTATCTGGAAAAACTAACAACCAGCTGAACACTTCCGCCGCGACTACCCGCCGTGCTGGCAACGAGCGGGCATTTGCCTGGGTCAACTGACTGAAATGGCTTTAAGACCACTGGGACAGTAGCCGTGTCGGCGACCTCTCAGACAGCATCCAGAGAGAACGGTCTGAACAATTGAAGAGTTATTGCAAAGGGCTCCGCATCGACGG
>CATYUU010000005.1:0-63957 GCA_958413455.1 uncultured Collinsella sp.
CGGGTGGTTCAAAGCTGGCCGCTGCGCGGCCAGCAGACTAAAGTCTTGAACAAAATACGGGCGCCTACATCAGTAGGCGCCCGTAAAGCGAAAACGATTTATCAATAAATGGCCAAAACAGCTTCAGCCAAAACCTTACTTTGCCCCGTGTCCCATCTCGACGACCTTGGATAGCGACCCAAACATACCTTCGTCGGCAACGAGTTGGACCTCGGCACGCTGCAGCTGCACGGCAACGGCGGCAGGGGCGGTACCACCGTCGGTCGTGCGCGCGGCGACAATCGATGGGATGTCGAGCGCCTCGGTAATGTCGCGCTCAAAGAGCGGGCTTGCCTCCTGGAACACCTCAAACGGCAGGTCCTCAAGATTGCAACCGCGCTTCTCGCACATCAGGACCAGATGCCCCACCACGGCATGTGCCTCACGGAACGGCAGACCACGCTTGGCCAGGTAATCGGCAACATCGGTAGCGGCAAGGTGCCCCACGCCGCACTCGCGCGCCATGGCATCCTCGTTGACGGTCCAAGTCGAAATCATACCGGCCATAACGGACAGGCACTGCATGAGCGTGTGAGCGGTATCGAGCGCGCCCTCCTTGTCCTCCTGCAAGTCCTTGTTATAAGCAAGCGGCAGGCCCTTCATGGTCACGAGCAGCTGCACCAGGTTGCCATAGACTCGGCCACTCTTGCCGCGGATAAGCTCGGCAAAGTCGGGGTTCTTCTTCTGCGGCATGATAGACGAGCCGGTGGAGTAGGAGTCGGAAAGCGTGATAAAGCCAAATTCGGAGCTCGACCACAGCACGATCTCCTCGGAAAGACGCGACAGGTGCATGGCCATGACGGAGCCGGCGTAATGCAGATCGAGCAGGAAATCACGGTCGGAAACCGCATCGAGCGAGTTGGGAATCACGCCCGCAAAGCCAAGTTCAGCAGCCGTCATCTGGCGATCGAGCGGATAACTCGTACCGGCAAGCGCAGCAGCACCCAGCGGGCAGTTGTCGGCGGCATCAAAGGCGGCCTTCAGGCGTGTAAAGTCGCGCGCGAACATCCAGGAATACGCCAGCAGATGATGCGAGAGCAGCACGGGCTGAGCATGCTGCATGTGCGTGTAACCCGGAAGAATCACCTTGTCGTACTTCTTGGCCGCATCCACCAGCACATGACGCAGCTCAAGATTGGCCTCCATGAGCTCCTTGGCCAGCGCCTTGACGCCCAGGCGCGTATCGGTCGCAACCTGGTCGTTGCGCGAACGCCCGGTATGCAGGCGCTTGCCCGCCTCGCCGATGCGACGCGTCAGCTCGCTTTCGATAGACATATGAATGTCCTCGTCGTTGATATCGAAGGTGAAGTTGCCGGCATCGATATCCTGTTCGATTCCGGTCAGGCCCTCGGCAATCGCCTGCTCGTCCTCGGCACTGATGATGCCCTGAGCGGCCAGCATCTTGGCATGTGCCTTAGAGCCGGCGATATCCTGCTTATAGAGATGTTTGTCGACCGGCAGCGACGCGCCAAACTCCTGCGTGACCTCGGCCACGCCCGCCTCAAAACGACCGCCCCAAAGAGCCATGGAACCGTCCCCTTTCATCAAATACCAAACCAAGCGCTCAAAGCAATGCGCCATGTCGCTCAAGCGATTTTTCAACCGCTAGTTTTACACATTCCCCACCACGTTCGGGGCCATGTCGCTAATTTGCAAAGAAGTGACGCACCATGCACTTGGCGCCCAACGTCTCCCTCCGGATGTTGCCCTGCGAACCATCGATCCAGGTCTTCAGGCTCATAGGGACGTCCTCGACCTTTGAAGCATCGAACTCGGGCGCGAGGGCAAGCAATGCATGTGCGATAGCATTGAACATAATGGATACTCCTCATATATATAGGTGCAGAGCCGCCAAATTGATAGAAAGAGCCCCGCCGGACAACCCCGGCGGGGCTCGGACTCAGCCGCAGTCGCGGCATCATATATGCGGGCGGAACGTAGGGGCCACCGATGTTAAGAAGTGTCAGCAAGCATAACGAAAGGTAGGGACCCCGTGCGCCCGTTTTGTATCACGCGGATGGGCCGCGCGGATACCAAGGGAAGGAGGCGCTAGGCCTGAGCGGCAGCAGAGCTGGGACCCTGGACCTTAGCCCACGTCTTGAGCGACAGCGTATCGATCTCGATAAAGCCGGCGCTGGCCTTCTCGTCAAACGTGGTGTCGCGGTCGTAGGTAGCCAGACCGTAGTCGTAGAGACTGAAGGGGCTCTTGCGGCCGACGACATGGCAGTTGCCCTTAAAGAACTTCAGACGGACGGTGCCGGTCACGAACTTCTGGGTATCGGCCATAAAGGCGTCGAGCGCGTTTTTGAGCGGGCTGTACCACTGGCCGTTGTACACGGCGGTGGCCCAATCCTGCTCGAGCTTAATCTTGGTCTTGAGCAGGTCGCCCTCGACGCAGATGTCCTCAAGCGCCTTGTGAGCGGTGATGAGCGTCAGGGCGCCGGGAACCTCGTAGCACTCGCGGCTCTTGAGGCCCACCAGACGATCCTCGACCAGATCGAGACGGCCAAAGCCATTGTCGCCGGAGATCTTGTTGAGCGCGATGACGATCTCGGAGAGCTTCATCTTCTTGCCGTCGACGGCGACGGGCTTGCCGGCCTCAAACTCAATCTCGGTGTAGGTCGGGGTGTCCGGCGTGTCCTCGGGGTTCTTGGTCATAACCCAGGCGTCGTCGAGCGGCTCGTTCCAGGGATCCTCCAGGTGGCCGCACTCAATGGCACGACCCCACAGGTTGTCATCGATGGAATAGGGGTTGTCGTTGGCACCCTCGGGAACCGGCACGTTGTGGGCGTGGGCATAGGCAACCTCGTCGGGACGGCACTTCAGATCCCACTCGCGAACCGGGGCGATGACCTTAAGCTCGGGGTCGAGGGCCTTGACGGCTGCCTCAAAACGAACCTGGTCGTTACCCTTGCCGGTGCAGCCGTGTGCGACGTAGGTCGCGCCAAACTCGTGAGCGACCTCGACAAGCTTCTTGGCGAGCAGCGGGCGAGACAGAGCAGAGAGCAGCGGGTACTTGTTCTCGTACATGGAGTTTGCGGCGATGGCCTTGGTCAGGAACTCATCGGAGAACTCGTCGCGCAGGTCGAGCACCTGGCAATCGAGAACGCCCAGGTCAAGCGCCTTCTGCTTCTTGGCATCCAATCCGGTCTCTTCCTGGCCCACGTTGCCGCAGACACAAACGACATCGAGATTCTTCTCGTCCTGGAGCCACTTGACACATACGGATGTATCAAGACCACCGGAATATGCGAGAACGACTTTTTCCTTGCTCATGGCTGTTTCCTTTCGCCCTTGGTAGCTAGTTAGAACATCGGTCAGTTGCAAGTCATTTCAAGGTCATATACCGTGCAATATCAGGTTAAATAGCAAAAATCAGCACATACATGCCCTAGAAACATGCAGCAATGTCGTGCTAAAACCCAACGACCTCAAAATGACTCTGTTGAGGCAATTCGCCCCATGCGGACAGAGACGATTGTTATCGTCGTCGGGAAATTGCGCGCTGGCGTCGGATGGCATTGTCTACAGTAGTGATGATCTTTACGAACTGCATCTGCCTCTCCTTTCACGTATCGCCGGGCGCAATTCTAATATCGTAAACGGTACCTTTTCCTCGGTAAGCGGTTGTTTTTCCGTCTCCGTTTTCGATGTTCGCTATATTACGCTAAAGTGCCCGCAGCACAAGCGACAAATTCAAATTTCTGAAAAGTTTTTTCATTAGTTTGTGAAGCGTGGTGCAAATACGCTCCGTTCCTGCGAAAATACGGCCGACTACGAGTTGATGGTTATAACGTCTGAAACAATCTCGAAACGAAAGGCTCGCCTTTATGCAAACTTACGAATCGGACGCCAATATCGGAAACATTAAGCTCATCGCCGTCGACATGGACAAGACACTGCTCACCGACGAGCGCGTGCTGCCGCAAGGCCTCGACGAACGCCTGGACAAGCTCGCCAAAGCCGGCATCGTATTCTGCCCCGCCAGCGGACGCCCCGCCCCCAAGCTCGAAGAGATGTTCGAGGGCATCAAGAACCGCCTCGCCTTTTGTCCCGACAACGGAGCGTGCGTGATCTATCGCGGCAGCTATATCTATAAGAGCAATATCGACGTGGAGCTGTATCAGCAGGTCTTGAGCCGCGCCTCGGAGGATCCGCGCGCCGTCCCCGTCCTGTGCTGCTTCGACGAGTTTTACGTGCTTGCCCGCGACCATCAATACCACGACGAGATCAGTGTCTACTACAACACAATCAACTACGTCGACAGCTTTGAGGGCCTTGATATCGAGTCCAACAAGATCTCGATCTTCTTCCCCGCCTACGATGCCGAGCCAGCGTTTCGCGAGACCTATAGCCCCGAGTTCTCGGACAAGCTCTACGTCACCAACGCCGGGCGCGAGTGGATCGACTTTATGAACCTGGGCGTCGACAAGGGCGCCGGCGTCGCGCACCTTTGCGAGCACCTGGGCATCGATATCGCCGACGCCGCCGCCGTGGGCGATACCTACAACGACATCCCCATGCTGGAGCGCGTCGGTCACAGCTTTATCGTGGACAATGCCGAGGAGCACATGAACGCGCACGCCAAGTGGCGCATTCCGGGCAACAACGACGGGGGCGTACTGACGCTCATCGACGCCATCTTGGCGGCTCAGTAGCCGTCCCATCGGGCCTGGCCGGGCGGCACGGGATAACTTTTCGCTCGGTCAGGTCCCGCGCAAGACGAAAGCCACATTAAGTGGCTTTCTTTGCGTGCGGAATCTACGAAAAGTTATCCCGTGCCGCCCGGCCAGGCCCTAGGTTTACTTACCTGCCGCCTAGATGGCGTCTTGGCGTCTAGATACTTGGCTGAATTTTTTGGAATGAAGGGGGCTCCTTGTTGGCAAGGAGCCCCCTTCTGCTTTTGGTTACTTTGGAATTGTGGGCGCTTCTTTATTTGGCATCGGCCCAGGTTATGCCGGTGCTGGCTTCGGCGATCAACGGTACGCGGAGGTCTACTACGTGTTCCATGACGTCGCGGACCATGGCGGTCAGGCGCTCGACTTCGTCGATGGGGCACTCAAAGTCCAGTTCGTCGTGTACCTGCAGGATCATATGGGCGGCAAAGCCTTCCTCTTCCAGGCGGCGGCTTACGCGGGCCATGGCAATCTTGATGATGTCGGCCGCGGTGCCCTGCATGGGGTGGTTCATGGCCGTGCGCTCGCCAAAGCCGCGGAGTTGCGGGTTTTTGGCCTTGAGCTCCGGAATATGGCGCCTGCGGCCATACATGGTCTCGGCGTAGCCCGTCTGCTTGGCGCGCGCCACCACATTGTCGAGAAACGTACGCACGCCTGGATAGGCCTCGTAGTAGCGGTCGATCATGCCACGCGCCTCGGCCATCGAGATATGCAGCGACTGCGACAGACCGTAGGCCTGCTGGCCGTACACAATGCCAAAGTTCACGGCCTTGGCGCGGCTGCGCAGGTCGGGTGTCACCTCGGACACCGGCACACCAAACACGCGCGCGGCCGTCTCGGCGTGGAAGTCCTCGCCCTCGTTAAAGGCACGTACCAGATGTTCATCGCCCGAGAGATGCGCGAGCAGGCGCAGCTCGATCTGCGAGTAGTCCACCGCCAAAAAGACGCTGCCCTCCCCCGCCGAGAACGCCGTCTTGACGGTACGGCCCAACTCAGAGCGCGTCGGGATGTTCTGCAAGTTCGGGTCGCTCGAGGACAGACGCCCCGTCGCGGTGATGGTCTGGTTGTACGTGGTGTGCACACGACCGTCACCACGGCGCAGCGGACCTAGCGTGTCCAGATAGGTCGACTTAATCTTGGACTTCTCACGCCAATCCAAGATCAGACGCACGATTTCGTGGTCACGGGCAAGATCACTCAACACCTTGGCATTGGTCGAATAGTAACCGCGCTTAGTCTTTTTGAGGCCCTTGGTCGGAAGGCCCATCACATCAAAGAGCACATGCGAAAGTTGCATGGGGCTGCCGATGTTAAAGGTCTCGTCACCTGCAAGGTCGCGAATGCTTCGCTCGACCTCGGTGATCTGGGTCGCCAGGCCCTCGGACAGACTGCGCAGCCGATCGGGATCCACGAGCATGCCCGCGCGCTCCATCTTGGCAAGCACCGGCACAAGCGGCATCTCGATGCCATCGAACACGTTGACAGCGTTCTCGCGGGTCATGCGGTCGCGCAGTGGTGCGACCAGCGCCAGCGTCAAGGCCGCCGTGCGAGCGGCGGGCGCAGGAGCGTCCTCGACAGCACCCTCTGCACCGCGCGCCGCAGGCAGCGCCATCTGCAGATAGGTATCGGCCAGATACGTCTCATCGAACTCGGAGCGGTCGGAATCCAGCAGGTAGGCGGCAACCACGGTATCGAAGATGCGCGTGGAATCGGCAGACAGCGGGTCCATGAGCTCGGGCTCAGAGGAATCGATAGGAGAAAGCTCGTGCAGCAGCGCCTTCATGTCCGGACTCGCCACGCGGCCCTCCATAAACAGGCGCGCGAGCACACCGGCAATCACGCCGTGGGCGAAGTTAAAGCCCTCAACCTCAGCCGCCGCACCGCCGTCGCCCTCCTCGAGCGCGAACAGGCCCTTGGACGTCGCCAGCCACAGCGTGCGCGTCAGTCCAAAGAGCGCGCCCTCTTCCTTGTCGTCGTCCACCACGGCGGCGATCCACTCGCCGGCATCAATCGCGCGGGAAATCTCAGCCGCAACGGCACCAAGCGCGTCAGCATCGCCCGCGGCCGCGCGAACCATCGCAGGCATCTCAAACACACTGGAGGCAGCAGCAGCCCCGCCCTCGCCACCGATCAGCGCCAAGAAACGGTTCTGCATGGCGGTGATACCAAGCGTGCCCAGCGCCGCGGAAACCTCATCGGCAGAATACGCCGGGAAGGACGTCGCCTCAAAATCGAGCTCAACGGGCGCATCGGTGCGGATGGTCGCGACCTTGCGGCTCAGCAGGGCATCGTCGATGTGCGCGCGCAGGTTTTCGCCCATTTTGCCCTTGACCTCGTCGGCATGTGCGATGACCTCGTCCAGGCTACCGTACTGTGCAATGAGCGCGCTCGCCTTTTTGGGGCCGATGCCCGGCACGCCGGGGATGTTATCGGACGTGTCGCCCTTCAGACCATAAAAGTCGGGCACGAGCGCCGGCGTGATGCCGTGATACAGATCGTCCACGCTCTCGGGTGTCATGATCGCCACGTCGGACAGGCCCTTTCGGGTCGAGACCACGTTGACGTGCTCGGTCACGAGCTGATACATGTCGCGGTCACCGGTCACCAGCAGCATGTCACAGCCGGCCTGCTCGCCCAGGCGCGCCATAGTGCCCAGGATGTCATCACCTTCCCAGCCCTCGGACTGCAAGATCGGCACGTTGAGCGCGGCGAGCAGCTCCTTAATCATGGGAAACTGCGCGTGCAGATCGGGGTCCATGGGCGGACGCTGGGCCTTGTACTGCGGCAGCATCTCCATGCGCACGCGCGGCTTGCCCTTGTCAAACGCCACGACCACACCGTCGGGGTTAAAGGCGTCAATCATCTTGAGGAACATATTCAAAAAGCCAAAAATCGCGTTGGTGGGACGACCGTCCGGCGCGTTCATGGTCGGCGGCACGGCGTGGAAGGCGCGGTGCATGAGCGAGTTGCCGTCGATGACGGCAAAGGTACGGCGCTTGTCAGACATATTGAATACCTCGCTTTGGGCTGGGCACGGTTTGCTCACACCAGTTTACACGCTCCCCGCCCCGCGGCCACCGCACATCAGGCTTCCCTGCCGCCGTGAGCCCGCGCGTGATACGATGGCTCACGGTACATCAACCAGCACGATCGATCCGAAAGGAGCCTGCGTCATGGAGCGTCCCTGCGCATGGAAAAAGTACACGCCACAGCAAGTCGAGGAGCTCGAGGAGCTTTGCCGCGGCTATAAGCAGTTTTTGAGCGAGAACAAGACCGAGCGCCTGTGCGTCAAGACCGGTATCAAGATGGCCGAGGAGGCGGGCTACGTCAATCTGGAGACCGTGATCGCCGAGGGCCGCGCGCTCAAGGCAGGCGACAAGGTGTACGCCGCCAACCACGGCAAGGACCTTATGCTCGTCAACCTGGGCACCGCCCCGCTCGAGCAGGGCTTTAACATCCTGGGCGCCCACGTGGACTCGCCGCGCCTGGACCTTAAGCAGAACCCCGCTTTCGAGGCCGGCGACATGGCTTATCTCGACACGCACTACTATGGCGGCGTCAAGAGCTACCACTGGGTCGCTTCCCCGCTCGCACTCGTAGGCGTCATCTGCAAAAAGGACGGCACCACCGTCGACATCAACATCGGCGACAAGGCGGACGACCCGGTCTTTACCATCTCCGACCTGCTGATCCACCTCTCGAGCGAGCAGATGGCCAAGCCCGCCAAGGATGCCGTCGATGCCGAGATCCTCGACGTGATCGTGGGCGGCCGCCCCGTCAAGTTTGACGAGGACGACAAGGACGCTCCCAAGGAGCCCGTCAAGCAGATGTTCCTGGATATCCTCAAGGAGCAGTACGACGTCGAGGAGGAGGACTTCCTCTCCGCCGAGATTGAGGTCGTGCCCGCCGGCCCGGCCCGCGACATGGGCCTCGACCGCTCCATGATTCTGGGCTATGGCCACGACGACCGTGTCTGCGCCTATCCGTCCATGCTCGCCCAGATCGACGTCGCCAACGTGGACCGCACGAGCATCACACTCATCGTCGACAAGGAGGAAATCGGTTCCGTGGGTGCCACCGGCATGACGAGCCGCTTCTTCGAGAACACCGTCGCCGAGATCATGACTCTCGCCGGCGAGGATAGCCCGCTGGCCCTGCGCCGTGCACTCGCCCACAGCCGCATGCTCTCCTCCGACGTGTCCGCCGGCTTCGACCCGGGCTACGCCGGCAAGTTCGAAACCAAGAACGCAGCCTTCATGGGTCGCGGCCTGTGCTTCAACAAGTACACGGGCAGCCGCGGCAAGGGCGGCTCCAACGACGCCGATGCCGAGTACGTGGCCCTCGTCCGCGACATCATGGACGAGGCCGGCGTGGACTTCCAGACCTGTGAGCTCGGTCGCGTCAACGCGGGCGGCGGCGGCACCATTGCCTACATCATGGCAAAGTATGGCATGAACGTCATCGACTCCGGCGTTGCCGTCCTGTCCATGCACGCCCTGTGGGAGGTCGCCAACAAGGCCGACATCTACGAAGCCTATCGTGGCTACAAGGCCTTCCTCGAGCGCGCCTAATCAACCCTTCATCAGTTGCGGTGAAATACGGACTAAACCGGCCCATATACGACCAAAACAGACCGTATTCCACCGCAACTTCTTTTTTGGCAGAGGAGAGTCCATGCTGCAGGCTATCATTTCGCCCGCCAAGCAAATGCGCGCGGCCCAAGATGCTTTTGAAGTCCTGGGCATTCCACCTTTTGCGCACGAGACGGCTCGCCTCCACCGCGCACTGCTAGATATCGAGCGGAATGAAGGCAGCGGCGGCCTGCAGGCCCTTTGGAACGTGAGCGACAAACTGCTGGGGCCTTGCCTCAACACCCTGCATGAGTTCAGGCCCATCCTGAAAAACGGCGATCTCGACAATCCCGCACTCGCCCGTCACCTCTCCCCCGCCGTCATGTCCTATCACGGCATTCAATACCAGAGCATGGCGCCCGGGGTCATGGATACCGCGCAGCTCGCATGGCTGCAAGACCATCTGTGGATCCTCTCGGGCCTTTACGGATGCGTACGCCCCTTTCATGCCGTCGAACCGTATCGGCTGGAGATGGGCGCGAAGCTCGCCGTCGACGATGCCCGAGACCTCTACGCGTTCTGGAGCGACAAGCTCGCACGGGCCATCGCTCCGGCAGGCTCCAACGCTACGATCGTCAACCTTGCCAGCGTGGAATACGCCAAAGCCGTTCTGCCCCACCTCGCGGGCGACGCCACGGTCGTCACGTGTCTCTTTGGCGAAGGCATCCGCAACGGCAAGCCCATCCAACGGTCGACCGCCAGCAAAAAAGCGCGCGGCTCCATGGTTCGCTGGATGGCAGAAAACAAGCTCGAGGATGCAAGCGAGCTCACCGCGTTCGACGTTGGTTATCGACACTTTCCCGAGCTTTCAAATAAAAACACCCTGGTATTCATGAACGTTCAGGCACAATAGGCCCGCCGCTTCCAAACACCCCGTTACTCTGCCAAGCCATCAGCCTTAGCGATCTCGCTCGTCGAGCCATCTTGATAAGTAACCTTGACATGCTCCACCTCGGATACCCTGACGCCCGACGGGGACTCCAGGCGCCATTCCGTCAGCGCGATATCCATCGTCGTGGGCACGTCGCCCTGATTCTTGAGCTTAACCGTGAGTGTTTTGAGCGCCGCATCGAAGGTCACGCGCTCGATCTCTTCACCAGGAATAGACCCACCGCTCAACTGCAATTGCACAAACTCATCCCGCGGATACCAATAGTCGCCCGGCGCGGCAACGGTATTGCCGCCCGCGACCTTCACTGTCATGATCGGCAGGGCATCGTCGGCCTCAAACTCCCAGGCAGCGCCGCCGCGACCACCAAACGTCCAGATACAAAAGGCAATCACCAACACGGCAAGCACCGCAAAACCAATCGCGACCAACCCATGGTGCGCGCGGCTCTCCTCGGCCGATACATCCCATTGCGTCTCACGATATAGATGCTTGTCTTCCATGTTCGCCTCCCCACAGGCACGCTCGTTGGCCCAATCGTACCCATTCAGGCTATACTTGAGCCCATGACATAAACGGGGAGCTTGTAGGACAAGACGGCAGGCTGAGATTGGGCGCGCCCGCCCTGACCCGCAAACCTGATATGGGTAATGCCAACGAAGGGAGCCGTGCCAATGAGCACACAGACCGAGCCCAAGCTCGTCACGCAAATCGACTTCGCCCGCGCCGGGCAAATCACACCGCAGATGAAAGAAGTCGCCGAGCGCGAACATCGCGACCCCGAGTACATCCGCGAGCGCGTGGCCGACGGCCGCATCGCCATCCCCGCCAACATCGTGCACATCAAAAAGGGCATGCGCGCCTTTGGCGTCGGCGAGGGCCTGTCCACCAAGGTCAACGTGAACTTGGGCATCTCGGGCGACAAGGCCGACGCCGCCGAGGAATGGAAGAAGGTCAAGATCGCCGAGGACTTTGGTGCCGACGCCATCATGGACCTCTCCAACTCGGGCAAGACACGCCAGTTCCGCCAGCAGCTCATCGACGAGACGCCGCTCATGGTGGGCACCGTCCCCATGTACGACGCCATCGGCTACATGGAAAAGCCGCTGGTCAAGCTTACCAAGGATGACCTGCTCGAGGTCGTGCGCGCGCATGCCGAGGACGGCGTGGACTTTATGACCATCCACTGCGGCATCAATAAATCGGTCATCAAAACCTTCAAGGAGACCGGCCGCCTTATGAACATCGTCAGCCGCGGCGGCTCGCTGCTGTTTGGATGGATGGAGGTCACCGGCAACGAGAATCCGTTCTACGAGTTCTACGACGAGGTGCTCGAGATTTGCCACGAGTACGACGTGACCATCTCGCTCGGCGACTCCTGCCGCCCGGGTTGTCTCTACGATTCCAACGACGCCACCGAGACCGCCGAGATGATCGAGCTGGGCAAGCTGTGCAAGCGTGCTTGGGCCGCCGGCGTCCAGGTTATGGTCGAGGGGCCGGGCCACATGGCGCTCGACGAGATCGCCGCCAACATGAAGCTGCAGAAGCGCCTGTGCCACAACGCCCCGTTCTATGTGCTGGGGCCGCTGGTGACCGATATCGGTGTGGGCTACGATCACATCACCGCCGCTATCGGTGGCGCCATCTCCGCGAGCTCCGGCGCCGACTTCCTGTGCTACGTGACACCGGCAGAGCACCTGTGCCTGCCCAACGCCCAGGATGTGCTCGACGGCCTCATGGCCACTAAGATTGCCGCGCACGCCGCCGATATCGCCAAGAAGGTGCCGCACGCCCGCGACATGGACGACAAGATGGGCCAGGCACGCCGCAAACTCGACTGGGATGCCATGTGGAAGTGCGCTCTCGACCCGGTCACTGGTAAGAAGCGCTACGAGGAATCCCCCGCCGCCACCGAGGGCACCTGCACCATGTGTGGCAAGATGTGCGCCGTCCGCACCGTCAACAAGGTGTTCGAGGGCACGACGATCGATCTTGGCATGGAGGATTAGCCTTTACAGGGCAATCGCCAGCAAGCCTTCTGCAACGCCCGTCAATTGTTGACTTGTGAACATTTGCTTACATTTGCGTAAAGATTGCACCACCCGCCCGGGTTCGGCATAGAGTCGGCCCGGGCATCTTTATAATGCTGGCTTAAAGACCCATTTGATTCCGACCGAACAAGGGAGCGAACATGGATCGCAGTAAGGTACCTGCCGTTCTATCCATCGCAGGATCCGACTCCAGCGGTGGCGCCGGCATTCAGGCCGACATCAAGACCATCACGGCGCACCGCCTGTATGCCGAGACGGCCATCACTGCTATCACCGCACAGAACACCTTGGGTGTCACCGCCGTGCAGAACATCTCCCCGGATATTGTCGCGGCGCAGATCGATGCCGTTTTTGACGATATTCGACCCAGCGCCGTCAAGATCGGCATGGTTTCTTCTGTCGAGATTATCGAAGTCATCGCCGACCGCTTGAGCGCCTGGAACGCAACGAACGTGGTCGTTGACCCCGTCATGGTCGCCACCTCGGGCGCTCGCCTCATTGCCGAGGATGCCGCTGAGGCGCTCACGCGTCGCCTGTTCCCGCTGGCGACCGTCATCACGCCCAACATTCCCGAGGCTATGGCGCTGCTCGATTACGAGGTCGATTCCGAGCGCACACAGCAAAATGCCGCCATGCTTCTCACCCGCCGCTTTGGCTGCGCGTCCCTCGTTAAGGGTGGGCATCTTGTCAACGAAGCCAACGATGTGCTAGCAGAGCCCGCGCCGCTCGATGACGAGGGCAACCACCTGGGCGATCCGCTCACCACGTGGTTCCGCCACAAGCGCATCGAGACCGACAACACACATGGCACCGGCTGTACGCTTTCGTCCGCCATCGCCTGCGCATTGGCACAGGGTATGGATCTTGCCGACGCCATCAACGCCGGCAAGGCCTACCTAACCGGCGCTCTCGCCGCCGGCTTTGACATGGGCAAAGGCTCCGGCCCCGTCAACCATATGTGGCAGTATTAAGATTTGCAGCCCAAAACCACCGCAAAGGGGACAGGCACCTTTGCGGTGGTTCCCACAAACATCTCGATCTGTAACAGTTAGAGTCCATTTTTCGGCCCACCTGTTACAGATTGAGACATTCAAATTTAGCTGAGAAGATAATCTCGATCTGTAACAGTAACTCGGCAAAATCGACCCTAGATGTTACAGATCGAGACAAACGACCGATATCGACCTAAATAATCTCGATCTGTAACATCTAGCCCATTTTCGACCTTACAACTGTTACAGATCAAGACAAACCAACGAAACAAGCCGCCGCAAGGGGAACTTTTGCACCGCTTTGGGTCGCGCTATTCTCCGAGCATCTCTTGGAGCTTGGCTGCCACCGCGTGGCCCAAGCTCTCGTGGCTTTCGGGCATCATATGCAGGTAGTCGATATCGCCCGGCTCGGCAAAATCAGCGGCATTCAAAAAGTCGCAGCCAAACTGTTTGGCAGCATACGCATAGTATTCGGCAAAATGCTCCGAGGCCTCGACGGAGTGCTCGTCAAAGTCGGTCATGTACACATCGGCGATCTGCGGTTTAATCTTGATAGGCGCCATCAGCAGGATACGCGGGCAGGGCGCGGCTTCGGTCCAGGGAAACGCGCGGACGGTGCGAATCAGCGCCATGGCACCGTCAGCGATATCGGCAGCCCCCACGCTAAAGACCGTCTTGCAGTCGTTGGTGCCCAGCATAATCACGATCGCGTCCAGCGGCTTATGAGACTCGAGCAGCATCGGCAACGCGCGGATGCCGTTGAGATTGGTGTCCAGATGGCACATGTCGTCGCGCACCGTCGTGCGGCCGTTTAGGCCTTCCTCAATCACGTGCCAGCCCTCGCCCAGGTCGTGCTGGGCCACGCCGCACCAGCGCACATCGTGTGCATAGCGCACCGCGGTGCCGTCGCGCATGCCCGCCGGATCATAGCCATAGGTATTGCTGTCGCCAAAGCACAGAACGTTTTTCATCTTGAGTTCCCCATTCCGTAAAAAGCCGACGGGAGCAATCCCTCCCGTCGGCTTGGCATATCACATCGCGCGCACCGCTTACAGGTACTTGCGCCAGTCGTCCTCGTCCTCATCGTCCTCGGCTGCTGCCTGGGCCTGCTCGGCGGCACGGGCGGCTGCGGCGCGGGCGGCAACCTGGGCATAGGACTCCTCGTTGCGCTCGGGGAAGTTTGCCAGCACGTGCTCGAACTTGGCAAAATCCTCGTCCCAGCGCGTAGAGGGCACAGCAAAGAAGACCTGCTTGACCTTGAAGTCGCCCGATGCGAGCTCCTTGCGGAAGAGCTCGGCCACGGCCTCGGCGTCAAAGCCGTTGTTCTCGCAGCCCCAAGCACCCAGTACGAGCTTCTCGCGGCCCAGCTCATCGCAGATAGCAAGCACAAAGCGAATGCGGTCGCGCAGGGCGTCAAGCAAGGCATCGTCGCTCACGCGGTACTCCTGGCGAGCACGCTTGGCGTTGGGTGCAGCGGCGACGATTACGTCGGCATAGGCGTGCACATGCTTGCGGTCGAAGCGCACCGCGGGCACCACCAGCGCACGGTTGCGGTACAGCTCACAGTTGATGTTGCGGCGACGGTTCTCGCCGTACCATTTACACTGCTTATCGAGGACATTGTACAAGTACGAATCGGCGCACAGCGTGGCCTCCTGGCCCAGATAGCCCTGGATGTAGCCACCGCCCGGATTGGTGAACGAGGCAAAGGCAAGCACAGCCATGTCGCAGAACTGCGCGTAGCCTCGACCGTTATCCAGAATGGCCTGCGTGGCAGAGGCGTCGAGCACGGTGACCTCGGGCAGGACCGGAGCGGGCTCCTCGGCGGCAGGCGCGGGCTCGGCTTCGGTGGCCTCCTCGACGGGCTCGGGCGCCACCTCGGCATCGACCGCAGCCTCGACCTCAGCAGCCTCAGTAGCCTCGACGTCCTCAACAGCCGCCGCCTTCTGGACCTTGGCCTTCATCGCCGCGACAAAACCGGCAGGCATACCATCGAACTCGCGCACGCCAGCAAGCGAACGCTCGATGTCCTTGGCGCAGGCCTCGGACACAGCCGCCACATGGCGCTCGGCGGCCTTGGCACGCGCCTCGCGCTTGGGATTGGGCTGACCCGCTCGGTTGGACCTGCGGTTACGGTTCCTGTTGTCGACGTCTGCCATACATGGCCACCTTTCCTGTCACTGCCGCTATCGGCTTTTCCCATCCATGATACCCCGCCGCGCACAAAAAAGACGGTCCCGAAGGACCGCCTTTCGCATCGTTTTACCGTGTCCGGCAGGAAGCATCGCAATGCCGCGCTAGTCGCGACGACCGAGGATGTTCAGGATGCGCAGGAACACGTTGATAATATCCACGAACAGGTTGGATGCCATAAGTACGGCGTTGGGCAGCGTGGGCGGCACCGTCGTTGCCACATAGGTGTCGTAGCCGATGAAGCCGGCGAACACCACAATCACGATCAGGTCGGTGATGGACTGCGAAACGCCCATGAACATCAGCACGATCTCGACCAGAATCGTGGCAAGCAGGATGCCAAAACCAATGCCATACACACGCTGGAAGAACTTGGGGAAGGTCACGCCCAGCGCACCAAAGACAAAGGTGATGGCGGCCGTGGCGATAAAGGCGGTGTTAATGGTAGGCAGGTCGTAGTTTGCAAGACCAAACGACGCCGTCAGGCCAAAGGTGCTCGCAAAGACCACGTAGCCCACGAGTGACAGGCCCACGGACTGTTTGCTGGCAGCAGCCGACATCATGACCATGCCGACGATGGTCAAAATAAATGAGCCAAAGACCAGCGGCAAAGCGGCGCCGCTCATCATCATGCGCGCAAACGACATGGTGCTCGTAAAATAGGCGCCGGCGCCCATGGCGCAAAAGCCTAAAAAGATCAGGGCAGACATGACAAGGTTGTACGCGCGCGGCGACATCTCCTTGGCGCGGCTTGCGCCGGTCTCGATGAGGCCGTTCTGATAGCCCTGGATATCGTTCATAATTTCGTCCTTTCACAAAGCGCCGCGACGGCGCCGTAGCTGACAAGTTTCCTGCCATTGTACCCGAACGCCACGCGTTCTTACCTGCGACGCTCGCTCTCGAGTGTTCGGTCGAACGCCCACACCCACCAACGCATCAGATGAGCCTGCGAGCCATCCGGTCGCTCGCGTGCCTGTTCTTCCAGATACAGTTCGGTCGCATGTCCGCCAAAACGAACCTTATAAGTCGCCGTACGAATGCCGTGAACCGTCAGGCCAAAACCAGTGGACGAGACAATCTCGTCAATCGTAAAGCAGCGACCGTCAACCCAGCAGACGGTAACCGGCACAACCTGTCCGCCCGCGAGGATGCGGGCCACGACGTCCACATACTGCTTGTGCACGCGCCGAGTTTTGCCGTCTGTCTGTCGATATTCCATGCCCCCTATTATCGAACGCGTGTTTGCATGTTGTAAAGCGAACAGACTGTGGTTTTGGGGTGTTGGGGCGCGCACGCGTGTCCTCATGGCGTGTTAGCAAAAAGAATACCCGCGGTCAACAGGGCAAATATTCAATTTTAGTGCCAAAAAATTCACTTCTCCCATCAGAACTCGGTAAAGAAACCCGCAGGAGGTGATACGATTTATCATGTTTTTGTAACGTGTCTGCAAACTTCGAGAAAGCCCATATATGGACGTAACGTTCTCAACCTTCCTCGGCCAAATTGTGTCGAACCCAGTCCTTGCCGTCACCGTGATTCTCGCGCTCGGCGCCATCTTCGTCAACGGATGGACCGACGCGCCCAACGCCATCGCGACCTGCGTCACTACGCGTTGCATGCCCGCCCGCGCCGCCATTCTCATGAGCGCCGCATTCAACTTCTTGGGCGTGCTCATCATGACGCACTTTAACGCGAGCGTCGCCAACACCATCTCACATATCGTCGACTTTGGCGGAAACAGCACCATGGCGCTTGCGTGCCTCTGCGCTGCTCTGTTCTCCATCGTCGTCTACGGTGCCACGGCATCGCGTTTTGGTATCCCCACCTCGCAAAGCCACAGCCTTATCGCCGGCCTGACCGGTGCCGCTATCGCCCTCGGCGGCGCGAACAGCGTCAACGTCCACGAGTGGATGAAGGTCATCTACGGCCTGGCGCTCTCCATCGGTCTGGGCTTTGTCATGGGCTGGATCCTGTGCAAACTCGTCTCGATTCTGTTTGCCGCCGCCAACAGGCGACGTGCCAACGTCTTCTTTAAATACGCTCAGATCGCGAGTGCCGCGGCCATGAGCTTTATGCACGGCGCGCAGGATGGACAGAAGTTCATCGGCGTGCTCTTTTTAGGCGTGGCCTTCGCCAGCGGCCAGACGAGCGTCGGCGATGCCGGCATCCCCATCTGGATCATGCTGCTGTGCTCGGCAACCATGGGCATCGGCACCAGCGTGGGCGGCGAGCGCATCATCAAGTCCGTCGGCCAGAGCATGGTCAAGCTCGAGAAGTATCAGGGATTCTCCGCCGACCTCGCGGGCGCCGCGAATCTGCTGCTTGCCACCCTTACCGGTATCCCCGTGTCCTCCACCCACATCAAGACCTGCGCCATCATGGGCGTCGGTGCCGTCAAGCGCCTTTCGGCCATCAACTTCGGCGTGGTCAAGGACATGATGTTCACCTGGTTCTTCACCTTCCCCGCCTGCGGACTCATCAGCTTTGTCATGGCCAAGCTGTTCATGATGTTCATCTAGTCAAACCGAGCGTCCATCCGGACCGTAATACCTCGCCCACCCGACTTCGCCTCGAAAGGACCCACTCATGGCAAAGAAACCCGATTCGTTCTACTTCGACAACTACGTCGCCTGCGCCGACCTCGCCGTCCAGGCTGCCGAGCTGCTCACCAAGATTTTCGAGAACTTCGATCCCGCGAAGATTCACGATATGCTCGACAAGATGCACGCGATTGAGCATGCGGCTGACAAGAAGCACCATGAGCTCGAAGATGCCCTGCTCACGGCCTTTATCACCCCGCTTGAACGCGAGGACCTGGACCTGATGAGCTGCTCGCTCGACACCGTGCTCGACCGTATCGAGGGCGTCGTGCAGCGCGTCTACTTCACCAACATCCAGAGCATCCATCCCGATGCCATCGTGATCGCCCACAAGGTGACCGACGCCTGCCGCGCCATGAAGGACCTGATGGTCGAGCTGCCCAACTACCGCAAGTCCAAGACCCTGCGCGAACTCGTCATCCAGATCAACACGATCGAGTCCGAGGCCGACGAGCTCTACATCAACGCTATGCGCAACCTGCACGTCAACGGCAAGGACCCGCTCGAGGTCATCGCCTGGCGTGACGTTTACGCCTTCCTGGAGTACTGCGCTGACTGCTGTGAGAATGTGGCTGATGTTGTGGATTCGATTGTCATGAAGAACAGTTAATTGGGGGTACGCGTCCCGGCGGCGAAGGGCCGGCACCTGTTTGCTTTCTCACTCCGGCTGCTCGGCAGAGTCGTTCGAAAGTAAACAGGTGCCGGCCCTTCGCCTTACGTACCACCATTGGGAACTTTGGCTGATACTTTGAAAGCGATGGGGCTTTTGTTGGCGGGACCCTTGGGCCCGATTGGGAACTTTGGGGCCGCCTTAAGCGTTTGGGTAGATGGTGCTTTGGGTACCCTTTGTTTTGCTTTTGGTTGATTCGTTAAATTTGGAGGGCTTGGTTGTGAGTTATTTGGATTTGGCTCGGTCTCGGTATTCTTGTCGTTTATTTGAGGACCGTCCTGTTGAGCAGTCGGTGGTGGATGACATTGTTGAGGCGGGGCGTATTGCCCCTTCTGCCTGTAATAATCATCCAACCCGTGTGATGGTGCTTGATACTCCGGAGTTGTTGGAAAAGGCTGCTGCTTGTCAGCCGCGTTTTGCTCGTGATGGGTCTATCTTTGGGGCTCCGCTTATCTTCCTTATCTGCAGCGTTACCGACGATGCTTGGGTGCGCCCTTATGACCAGATGAACTCCAGTGCCATCGACACCTCGATCGTCTGCGATCAGATGATGATGGAGGCCGAGGAGCAGGGCCTGGGTACGTGCTGGGTGTGCCATTTTAAGCCCGAGGTGGCCTGTGAGCGGTTCAGCCTGCCCGAGGGCATCTATCCCTATCACATGCTCGTCTGCGGCTATCCTGCCGACCATATCGCCGATCCCGAGCATCGCGAGGCCCGCACCATTCCCCTCCCCGACTTCCTCCTCAAGTAGATTTTAGGACATGCCTTAAAATCTACCTTTGACCGCTCACCCGTTCGCCGAGTCCTGTGCCCTCAAACGCAGGACTCGGCGTTTTGTTTTGCAGGCTGCGTACACCACAAAAAAAGGACCCGCAAACTGCGGGCCCTTTCTAGGCGCTAAATGATAGCTGGATGTTAGTCCAGGTCGTCGGCGGCGAAATTGTCAATCGGTGCGAAGGGATCGGCAACGGGGATAACCGGCTCGGCGACGGGCAGCGGCTCGGCAGCAGGAACGGTCACAGCCGGAGAAGCGGCGGAACCGACCGGCGTGGAAGCCATGAGATCGGACGGGAAGGAGTTCTGAGCATCGTCCATGAAGTGCTGGATGAGCTTGAGGTACTCGGCCTTGAATTCCTCACGGGAAGCCTTAAGACGGTCGATCTCCTCAAGCTCGGCCTGCTTCTCGGTCAGGGCCTGGCGGATGACCTCGCGGGCCTTGGCGTCGGCCTCGTTGCGGATGCGGTCAGCGTTCTCGTTGGCGTCGTTGACAATGCCCTCGGCGGTCTGCTGGGCAGCAATCAGAGCAGCGGAGATCTGGCGCTCCTGAGCGGAGAAGTCGGGTGCGGGAGCGGCCACGGGCGCGGCAGGGACGGCCTGAGCGGCAGCATCCTGAGCCTGAACGAGCTGGGCCTGCGTATCGGCAAGCTGCTGCTCGGTGGCAGTCAGACGACCCTTAAGATCGACGATCTTGGCGAGCATGGCGTCGACCTCGGAGGACAGGGTCTCCAGGAAGACGTCGACCTCGGCGGGATCGTAGCCGCGCTTGGCCTCAGAGAAGGTCTGAGCCTGAATGTCAGCAGGGGTAATAGCCATAACAAGTTCTCCTTTATCTTCGCCTTGGCGCCGTGCGCCCGACGTGAGTTACTAAGCCAGTTTTATATGAGTATACCTATAAGAAGTTGCAGAACCAGCTTCTGTACCAACTGCAACGCAATAATCGCAACGACCGGTGAAAAATCGACGCCGCCCATGGGCGGGATAAACCGGCGGAACAAATTGAGCCACGGGCCGCACACGCTATCGAGAACGGCGGCGATATCCTGTAGCAATCCGCCCTGCTTCATAGGGATCCACGTCATAAGGCAGTAGACCACGATGAGCGTGGAGTAAAAGTTGAACAGCGTATTGACCAGCTGGACAATGGTGTAGATGTTGATGAGAATCTCCTCGTCTTGTCTTTACTTAAGGTAGCCGTCGGCACGGAGCTTTTTGAGGTCCGAATCCTTGACCTCGCAACCGGCGGGCAGCACCATAAACACGCGATCTCCCACCTCTTTAACTGTGGCACCCAGGCCGCAGGCAAAGCCGTAAGAGAAGTCCAGGACGCGCTTGGCGACCTCGGTACGAACGCCCACAAAAATCAGCGCGACAGGCTGCTTGGTGCGCACGCGGCGCACGACGGTCTCCACGTCGTCATAGCTCTCGGGGCGCAGGACATAAGCCGGCAGCTGCGGCGTAGCGTTGATGATGTTGCTCGCATACGCCGAGGCATCGCTCGGTGAGGGAGCAGGTGCGGGGGCAGCAGCGCGGGCGCGTGTGCTCTCGGCATAGCTCGACGGCGTGTCGTAGGCACCGGGACGATAACCGCCCGCAACCGTCTCCTGCGAGCGCGATGGCGGGTTGTAGGTCGTAGCATGGCGAGAATCGTCGCCGACCAGCTGACCGGAACGTGTGTACACGGCCACCGACTCGGCCTCGCCGCGGCGCGTCTGACCCAACAGGCCGTTGCTCGGCTCGTCCTGGGTGTAGAAGCCCTCGCCCGAGGCACCGCTGTAACCGTTATTCTGGTAGCCGTCGTCATAGCCATCATCGTAGCCGTAGTCGTCGTCCTGACCATAACCCTGGTCGTAACCCTGCTGGCCGCCCAGGTGCATCTTATTTTTAATCTCGTCAAGGAAGCCCATGGTTGTGTCCTCTCGCGGTTTAGTGCAGGCGCTCTGATAATCAGTGCGCACTTCAGAGCCTTATTTTACTGCAAACTCCGGGCTAAATACTACCCTGCCCAGGCGAACGAGCGTAGAGCCTTCCTCAAGGGCAGGCTCAAAGTCCTCGCTCATGCCACAGGAAAGTTCGGGCAGGCTCAGGTCGGAGTGCGTCGCCTCAAGCTCATCCCTTAGCTCGCGAAGTCCGGCAAAGGTGCGGCGCGCCACATCTTTATTACCCCGTGGTGCCATAGTCATAAGGCCCTGCACACAAATTCCCTCAAGCTCCGCAAGCTCACCTGCGGCGTCTCGGACCTCGTCGGGCGAAAAGCCGCCCTTGGACTCCTCGCCGCTCACATTGACCTCGATCAGCACGCGCTGGGGGCCGGAGAGCTCGCCCGCCTCAATCTTGCGGACCGCACGGCTCGAGATAGCCTGAGCCAAATGCAGCGATCCCACCGAATGAATCAGCTCGGCCGAGCCCAGAACCGCATTGATCTTGTTGGTCTGCAGGTTGCCGATCATATCGAAGCGCACCTCGGGTAGTTCCGGATGCTCTGCGAGGCCCGCAAGCTTGCGAACGAGCTCCTGCGGGCGGTTCTCGGCAAAATGGCGATACCCCGCCTGAATAGCGGCAACGGTCTCATCGACGCCAACAGTCTTGGAGACGGCAATCAGGCGCGCGGCATTGTGTGGACGACCCGCGCGATCGAGTGCCGCATAAAAACGCTCCAGAATCTGCTCGCGGCGAGCGCGCATCAAGTCCAAATAGTTATCCATTGCCAATCGCCTCCGCTGACAGCCAAACAAGTAGTCCCATGCTAACGCAAGAGCGCGGCCTCGCATGTGCAAGGCCGCGCTCACTTAGGTATTTACAATCTTTCGACGAACGAGGCCACCCTACTCCTCGTCGTCCTCGGCGTCGTCCTCGTCCTCAAGGTGCTCAAGCAGATAGCGAAGACCCTCGCTCACCTCGTTAGCGGGCACCTTGGCAACAAAACGCGCGTCGACGGCGGGCCTCATGATGACACCCTCGCCCGAAGGCACGCGCATGCTCTCAAGCTCATCCTCGTCCGTGCGGGCGATATCGCCGGCAGTCATGCGCTGTCCGGTCAAAAGGAAGGTCAGACGGCAGGCAGCATCGATGGAAATCGAGGCGATACGATCGAGGTAGCGCGAAACCATAATGGCGCGGCGCAGATCGTCATAGTTGCTGTCGTCGTCCATAAAATCGCCCGTGTCCATGCGGTTAAAGGTGCGGAAGAACTTCTCGTACGCCGCATGCACCGGCTCGTCCTCGACGGCCAGGTTGCAGATGATGGAAATGTCGTTGGTGACGAGCGCAGAAAGTGACGAACCCAGCACCTGATAGACGGCCTCGGCCTCGGCTTCAACCAAGGTCACAAGCTCCTGAGGCAGCGAGATGTCGGCCTTAACCATGTGACGCGTGGCGCGGCAGATCTGGCGAACCTTATCGGTCATGCGCTGCAGGTTAAAGTCGACGTAGATGATTGTCTGCAGCAAGCGGAAGTCGGAGGCGACCGGCGACTGCGTAGCGATCAGGTTGTAGCACACGGCCTCCAAGTTGGCGCAACGGGCGTCAATCGAAAGCGTGCGCTTCTTGCTCTTGGTGGCGAGTTTGCGATCGTCGGTCGCGTAGGCCTTCACGGCGTCGTGAAGCGCCAGGTCAACAGCCTCGTAGATGCTCAGCATCTCGTGACGGGCCTCGATGAGCTGACGGGAAAACAGTTTGCGCATGGTTCACTCCAATCAGTTGGGTGCGGTCATGCCGCCCGCACAGTGAATACGCACCGGACCAGGTCCGATCGGTTTGGGACTAGTCGCACCGATCAGCCAAAGCGGCCGGTGATATAGTCTTCCGTCCGCGAATCCACCGGGCTGGTGAAGATCGCGTCGGTTTGACCATACTCGATGAGCGTGGCGGGCTCGCCGGCAACTTCCTGCAAGAAAAATGCGGTGTAGTCGCTAATGCGAGCGGCCTGCTGCATAGAATGCGTGACGATGATGATCGTCATCTCGGGCGCCAGCTCGGCCATCAGATCCTCGACCTTAGAGACGGATGTGGGGTCGATGGCGGAGCAGGGCTCGTCCATCAGCAGGACATCGGGCTGCACCGCAAGCACACGCGCGATGCACAGACGCTGCTGCTGACCGCCCGAGAGCGCCAAACCATCCTTGTTGAGCTGATTGGATACCTCTTTCCAGAGGTTGGCGCGCTTGAGCGATTCTTCCACGATGTCATCGAGGTCGCTTTTGCTAGTCACGCCCTGCAGACGAGGGCCAAAAGCGACATTCTCGTAGATGGATTTGGGGAACGGGTTGGGCTGCTGAAAAATCATGCCCACGCGGCGGCGAAGGTCGACCGGGTCGACGCCCTCGGCATAGATATCGTTGCCGTCGAGCGTCATGGTGCCCTCGACGCGGGTGCCCTCGATCAGGTCGTTCATACGGTTGATGCAGCGCAAAAACGTCGATTTGCCGCAGCCCGAAGGACCGATAAACGAGGTGATGGCGTTTTTGGCGATGTTGAGGTCGAGCCCCGTCAGCGCATGAAAGTCACCGTACCAAAAGTTGAAATCCTTGGCCGTGATGGCCGCTTGCTCCAGCGTGGGAGCGGACTGATAGACGGACATGGGACTCCTTAACTAGCGGCGTTTGCGCGACAGATAACGCGCAAACAGGTTGAAGGCCAGAATAATCGCCATCAGCAAGAGCGCGGTGCCATAGGCTGCGTTCATGTTGATGCCGTCGTTGGCAAGCAGGTACAGGTGGACCGTCATGGGGCGGCCGGAATCGAGCGGCGAAATAGGCAGATTGATGGCCTGACCCATGGTGTAGAGCACCACGGCAGTCTCGCCGATGGCGCGGCCGATGGCAAGGACGATGCCGGTGGCGATGCGACCAAAAGCCGAAGGAAGCACGATCTTGGAGACGACCTGCCACTTGGTGGCGCCCAGGCCATATGCGCCCCAACGGATATAGCGCGGAACGGCGCGGATTGCCTCCTCGGTGGTGCGCATGACGATGGGCAGCATCAGAAGTGCCAGCGCCAGGGCGGCCGAGACCATCGAAAGGCCCAGACCCATAGCCTCGACAAACAAGGCGTAGCCAAAGAGGCCCATAACGATGGAGGGTACCGAGGCCAGGGCATCGGCAGCATAGCGAATGATGTCGACAATCTTGCCCTGCTTGGCGTATTCGGCCAGATAGACCGCAGCCAAGACGGCAACCGGCGTGCAGATGAGCATGGCGAGCGCCGTCACGTAGACGGTCGAGACAATCGTGGGCCAAATGCCGCCTTCGGCGTTTACGCCCTGCGGCCAGCCAAAGATAAAGTCGAGCGAGATATGCGGCAGGCCGTTGATGACCACGTAGGCGATGATGGCGATCAGCACCAGCGTGGTGATATAGGCCGCGGCGCGAAACACGCCGAGCATGATCTTGTTGGAGAGGTCCTTGTTGATGCGGCCCTTCTTGCCATGGGAAAGGGCACGCTTGATGCGCTCGCGCGACGAGGTCGTATCGACCGTCGTGTCAACGGAATCGGACATAGCCTACCCCCTCTTCTTGGAAATCAGGCGGACGATACCCACCAGTGCAGCGGAGATGATAAACAGGACAACGCCCATGCCAAACAGAGCCGAGCGGTGCAGGCCCGAGGAATAACTCATATCGAGCGCAATCTGACTCGTGAGCGTTGAGATAGGGCTCGAGATGCTATCCGGAATGACCGGGGCGTTGCCCACGACCATCAGCACGGCCATGGTCTCACCGATGGCGCGACCCATACCCAAAACGATGGCGTCCACAATGCCCAGCTTGGCGGCCGGCAGCACGACTTTGTAGATGGTCTGCCACTTGGTGGCACCCATGGCATAGGATGCCTCGCGAATGCCCATGGGAATGGAATTGAGGGCATCGATGGTGAGCGTGGTGATGGTGGGAACGATCATGATGGCGAGCACGAACCACGCCGTCAGCGCGCCAAAGCCAAGACCGCCGGTCAGCTGCGCGATAAACGGACGGATGATGACCATGCCAAAGAAGCCGTAGATGATGGAGGGGATGCCCGCCAGCAGGTCGACGGCGGGGCTGATGAGCCTGCGCACGCGCTTGCTGGCGATCTCGACCAGATACACAGCCGTGCCCACACCCAGGGGCACACCCATGGCGAGCGCACCGACAGTCACCAGACCAGAACCCGCCAGCAGCGACATAATGCCGTAGTGGCCCTCAGAGGGTGCCCATGTAAAGCTAAAGAAGTCCGCCAGGCCGATGTCGGTAAAGACCGGCAGCGCCGAGTACGTGGTAAAGACAAAAATCAGGATGACGGTGACGACCGCCAAGAACGCGCAGGCAAAGAAGATCCACTGCAGCGCCTTCTCCTTAAGATAGGTGCTGCGCGACACCAACGCCAACTCACGCTTTTTGGGCACCCGGGTCTCCTGCTCAATCTGGGGGGTTTCCTGTGCTTCCACGCTACTCACTCCCCTTTCCGTCGTTGGTGACGGGAATAAAGCCCGCCTCGCGAATCTGCTTGTCCATCTTTTCGGACGTCACATAGTCGATGTAATCCTGCGCCTGCTGCGGAGGCGTCCCCTTCACAAAGAAGTAAAGGTCACGCGAGATGGGATAGCCGCCACTTGCGACCGTCTTCTCGGATGCCTCGACATGGTTGACCGAAACGGCCTTGACCGAGGTCTTGGCGTTGAGGCTCTCGACAAAACCCAGCGAGATGTAGCCAATGGCGCCACGCGAGCGAGACACGACATCGCGCACCTGGCCCGTGCCCGAAAGAACAGCCGAGCGGCGATCGAATGGCGTGCCGTCCATCACGATAGTGCGGAAGGCCTCGCGCGTACCGGACGCCTCGTCGCGGTTGATAACCTGAATCTTCAGGTCCTCTCCGCCGACTTCTTTCCAGTTGGTGATCTTGCCGGCGTAAATATCGCGGAGCTGCTCGGTCGAGAGATTATCGACCGGGTTGTCGTCGTTCACGATGACTGCAATGCCGTCGTGCGCGATAACGATTGGGGTCAGGCCCAAATCCTGCTCGTCGGCATTGAGGCCACGAGACGAGCTAGCGATGTCGGCGGTGCCGGCGCTAACGGCTTCGATGCCCGCAGAGGAACCAAGGCCAGAGACGAGCACGTCGATGCCGGTCTCTTCCTTAAAGCCCTCGGCCGCGATCTCGGCAATGGGAAGGCACGTCGTAGAGCCGGCAACGGTGATGGAAGAGGTAGAAGATCCCGAGGAGCAGGCGCACAGCGTGAGCGTGAGCACTGCCGCGCTCAGGACCGATGCGATCTTTCTCATAGCATCACGCCGATCGCAGCATGGCGCCCACAGGTCCCGCCCTCGTTGCGATAGGAATAAAAGCGGTCGTTTTGACGCACGGTGGAAAGTTTGGTGTCCACAATGCCATTAACATCGACACCGGCATCCACCAGCGCCTCGCGAATGGCGGCGGAAAGATCGAGCATACGGGAAGCGGTAGCATCGATGCACGCGAACTCGGCGGCAAAGCGATCCATAAGTTCTTGGGACACCTCATACTCGTCACCCAGGATATGGGGCCCAATATAGGCAGAGATGTCCTCCGGCGTGCAGTCAGCCGCCTCGCAGAGTGCTTGGCTGGCCTTGGCGGAAATGCGCGCAATCGTGCCCTTCCAGCCAGAATGCACCACGGCAAAGCCGTTGGGAGCCACCAGCACCACGGGAACACAATCGGCAAAGCAGAGCATCACGGGCACCTCATGGGCCGTACAGACGATGGCATCGCAGCCCTCTGCAATCTGTTCGCGAATGTTCTCGAGATCGTCGGCGCCGTTCGAGGTCACCGTCACGACATGGTCGCCGTGCACCTGATTGGGAACAAGCAGATTATGCTCGCACTCAGCGGCGCCCATGGCTTCGAGCGCTCGACGACGATTTTCTTGAACAGCAAAGGGGTCATCGCCTACATGCGAGCCCAGGTTGAGCGAGGAGTACGCATCTTCGGAAACGCCACCGGTGCGCTCGGTAAAGGCAAAGCGAACATCGAGCGTCGCGCCCTCTACCAACGTAACTCCATCATGGTCGACACGCGAAACGTTGTCCGCACGTGCTGCCATACTAAAGCCTCCTATTACAACAAGTACCGCGGCGTCGCCGCGCAGTCCGTGTTTATACGACTGTCATACTTCTTTAAAAGGATACCCGCAGCGGTAGGGACCAAACGTAAAGGGAACGTAAGGAGATTGGAGGCTTTCGTTTACAAACGAGAAACAAAAAGGGCGCATCCAAACGGACGCGCCCCTGTGCAAAACAATGCGAAGAACGACTTAGAAGCTGCCGCGCTTGAGGAAGTCGGGAAGCTCAAACTGATCGTTGCCAAAGTTGGGCAGCTCGGTACCGCCGACGTTGCGAGTCGGGGCAGCCTGAGCGGGGCTGGCAGCCGGAGCGGTGCGCTGCGGCTCAGCGGAAGCAGCGGCCTTGCTCTGGGACTGCTGAGCAGCGAAGAGCTCGTCCTGACGGTTGACGTTGGAGTCGGAGAAGCCCGTAGCGATAACGGTGATGCGCACCTGGTCGCCCAGGGACTCGTCAACAACGGTACCGAAGATGATGTTGGCCTCGGGGTCGACGGCATTGGCGACAACGTCGGCGGCGTCGCTGATCTCCTGAATGCCCAGGTCCTTGGAGCCGGCGATGGAAAGCAGGACACGCGTGGCGCCATCGATGGAGCTCTCGAGCAGCGGACTGGAGATGGCCTGCTGGGCAGCGTCGACGGCACGGGTATCCCCAGAAGCGGTACCGATACCCATCATGGCGGTACCGGCCTGCTTCATGATGGTCTTAACATCGGCGAAGTCCAGGTTGATGATACCCGGGACGGTGATGAGGTCGGTGATGCCCTGGGTGCCCTGGGAAAGGACGCCATCGGCAATTGCGAAGGCCTCGAGCATCGTGGTCTTCTTCTCGGCGATGTCGAGCAGCTTGTCGTTAGGGATAACGATCATGGTGTCGACGCAATCGGAGAGGGTCTTGATGCCCTCCTCGGCGCTCTTCTTGCGCTTGCGACCCTCGAAGGTGAAGGGCTTGGTCACGACGGCGACGGTCAGCGCGCCGACCTCGTTCATTGCGATATCGGCAACGATGGGAGCGGCGCCGGTACCGGTACCACCGCCCTCGCCGCAGGTGATGAACACCATATCGGCGCCAGCGAGCGCCTCGGCGATATCGTCGCGGGACTCATCGGCAGCCTTGCGGCCAACCTCGGGGTTGGCGCCGGCGCCCAGGCCGCGGGTAAGGTCGGTGCCGATGTGCACCTTGATATCGGCATCAGAGATCGCGAGCGCCTGAGCATCGGTGTTGATGGCAACAAACTCGACGCCGCGGATGCCCTCTTCGATCATTCGATTGACCGCGTTGGTACCGCCGCCGCCGACGCCGACCACCTTAATGACGGCAAGGTAGTTGTTGATCTCTGTCTCGTGCATGTCGGTCCTCCGAACAAAGGTTATAGCCATAGCATGGGTTGACCCCTGCGCACATTAACCTTCAGGTTGAAAGTAAATGCAAAGGTAAACTGTATTATGTTTGCACATTATGAACGTTGCAGTCAAATAATTGACCGTGAAAACCAAACAAACCAGATAAACGGCGTGGTATGGCCCCTCAACAAAGCCGTTTAGGATGCTAGGCGGTCGGTGCGTTCCTAAACGTGTAGTTACCCGGAGAGCGCACATTGATATAGGTTACGCCCTCTACCTGCGAAAGTAGCTTGGTCACGATGCGTTCTTTCTTGGCGATATCATCCGAATCGCCCAGCGACACCTCGACGCCGTTGTCGAGATTTGCCGAGATAGCCTCAACAGAAGGCGTGGAAATATCCTTCACCTGGTCCAAGAACTCGCTCGAAAAACCTCGTGCGTAATCCAGGCCGGCCTTGACGGCCTTGGAGCTCACCGCCCGACCCGAAACCGGTGCGACATCGGCCGAGACGTCAGTCAACAGCACGGCGCCGTAGTGCTTGGCAAGCGCCAGGGCCGCATCGATGCCGGTCAGGGTGTTGGCGCCCTCCCCTGATGTAATGACGTTCCCCTGGTCGTCCACCTCGACAGACGTCGACAGCGGAGCGATCCAGGTGTCATCGTCTCCGATAGCCCAGGCAAGGTCGTCGGAGCTGATATACGCAATGGCGATAACTTTGCGCTCCGTCGGCGTGATGATAAGCGTATGGGGAAACTGGCGCTGGACATCCACACCCGAGACCCACGGGTTTTGCTTGAGGCCCTCGGTGATCCGATCGGGATCCACGTTAAAGAGCGACGTGTTCTCGGGAAGACTGATGAGCTGCATGGCGTCGTGCTTGGTCACATGCTCGCTGCCATGAATCTGAATATCGGTGGCGGCGAACAGGCCAGAGTTGATGACGACGATGGCAACAATGGCAAGTACGGCCACGGCTGCCAGGATGCCGCCCGCGATCTTGCCCTTACCCTTAATGGCAGAAGCGGCGTCGGTCGTCTTGTTTGCCATGGCACCCAGTGATGACAGAGGATTGATGCCTTTTTTTGCCGAAGACGCCTTGGCGGCGGGTACCGATGTCAGTGAACGCGGCTTAGCGCCAGCCAACGTACGGCCGGCATGCGGCGCACGAGTTCCCAGCGAAGGCTTGGGCGTCGCCATGGGTCGGGAGGTCTTGGTGCCCATCGCCGGTTTGGGCGTCACCGAAGGACGCGGAGCCGGACGGCTCGTCTTTTTAGAAGTGGGGCGTCCTCCCAGCTGCGAGCCGACGACCGGGCGCTTGGCAGGACGAACGGGCCCAACAGACTTGGAGGGCATGGCGGGCTTATGTTGAGGCTGGGCAGGTGCGCCGGAACGCCCTCCGGCGCGGCGGAAGGTTGGTTTCGATGCTCTAGAAGCCGAGGAATTTAACTTCCGGTCTGAGCTCGATGCCATACGCCTCCCTCACCTTTCCGTGCACATGCCTGATAACCGCGGCCACGTCATCGGCCGAGGCGGTTCCGTTATTAACGATAAAATTAGCGTGTACGGGCGAAACTTCCGCACCGCCAACCGAAAAACCCTTTAATCCACAATCCTCAATCAACTTGCCCACGCTTGCGTCGGGCGGGTTGCGAAAGACCGATCCGCAGGATGCACGGCCCATGGGCTGCGTGCGCTTGCGGCGCGTCAGATACCGCTCCATACGCTCGCGAATGTCTGCCTTGGGCGCGGGCTTGAGTTTAAGCACGCACTCGAGAATGATCTCGTTACGCGGCAAGCTGCACTCGCGATACCCCCAAGCGATCTCGGACCCTGCATAGTGCTTAATACCGGACGCCGGATCAAACGTGACCACGTCCTCGATAAGGGAGCCAATCCACTCGGTCCGCGTACCTGCGTTCATGGACACTGCGCCGCCGACCGAACCGGGAATACCGACCGCGAACTCAAGGCCCGAAAGCCCGCGCGACAAAGCGTCGTTGACCAAACGCGCGAACATCACGCCCGCACCAACGGTCAGCGTGCAGCCGTCCTCGGCAACAACCGTGCGCTGAAACTCACGTCCCAGCGAAATAACGGCGCCGCGATAACCGGCATCGGCAACCAACAGGTTGGACCCCTTGCCGATAATCACCCACGGCACCCGTTCGCGGTCAAGCACCGCCACGGCGCGACGCAGGGCATGATAGCTATGGCACGTCACAAAGAGGTCGGCCTTGCCGCCGATACGATAGCTTGTATGGCGTGCAAGACGTTCGTCCTCGACCACGTCCGTGTCGATCATGCCCGAAAGCGCCATGACGGCGTTAAACAGACCCATGGGGTTTAAGCGTCTTTCTTGGCAGTCAGATACTCGATGAACTCGGGGCCGACGGTCGTAACGTCACCGGCACCCATGGTGAGCAGCAGGTCGCCCTCGCCCACGAGCTTCTCAAGCTCCTGGTTGAGCTCAAGACGACTGGAGCAGTACACGACCTCCTTGCCGGGGTGCTTAGCGCGAACGGTATCTGCGAGCATCTTGGAGGTAACGCCCGGAATCGGCATCTCACCGGCGGAGAATACATCGATCAGCAGCAGCTTGTCGGCGTTGGCAAAGGCATCGGCAAAGTCATCGCACAGAGCCTGCAGGCGCGAATAGCGGTGCGGCTGGAACACGACGTCGACATGCTTGTAGCCCAGCGAAGAGGCAGCAGCGAGCGTCGCCTTGATCTCGGTGGGATGATGGCCGTAATCGTCAACCACCGTGATGCCGTCGATATCGCCCACGTGGGTAAAGCGACGGCGGACGCCCTCAAAACTCGAAAGTGCCTTAGCGGCGGCATCGATATCGAGGCCTAGGACATGGGCGACGGTCAAGACGGCCGTGGCGTTGAGCATGTTGTGACGACCGGGGTTGCTCTTAATCTCGACAGCGTGCTCGGTGCCGTCCTCAAAGCGAACGATAAAGTCGCTCTGGATGCCCTTGACATCCGGATGTACGCAGACGATGTCGTTGTTCTCGGCAAAGCCATAGGAAAGCACATGACGGCCCGTCGACTTGGCGAGCTCGACCAGATGCGGATCCTCGCCGCAAACGATGACGGTGCCGTCCTCGCCCACCAGCCCCATAAACTTAGCAAAGGTGGCCTCGATCTCCTCGATGCCCGAGTAGTGATCGAGATGGTCGGCCTCGACGTTGGTCACGATGACCACGTTGGGGTTCAGGAACAGGAACGAGCTGTCGGACTCATCGGCCTCGGCGACAAAGTAGTCACCCGAGCCGTTCTTGCCGTTGGTGTCGTAGCCCTCGACGATGCCGCCGATCAAAAAGCTGGGGTCCAGACCCATGCGATCGAGCATCGTGGCGCACATCGAAGACGTCGTGGTCTTGCCGTGCGTGCCGGCGACGGCGACGGTGGTGTAGCCATGGCCCAGAGCCGAGAGCATCTTGGCGCGAGGCCACACGGGAATACCGAGCTCGCGGGCACGCACGAGCTCGGGGTTGGACTCGGGAATAGCGGTGGAGACAACAACCACGTCGGGCTTGACCTCGTCGATCGTCGCAGCCTCGTGGCCCACGTGGACCTTCACGCCGGCGCGGGTAAGCTGGCGAATATAGCGCGACGTCTTAAGGTCGGAGCCGGTAACGGTATAACCGCGCTCGTGCAGGACGAGGGCGATGCCGCTCATGCCGGCGCCACCGATACCGATAAAGTGGGCGCTCTTGAACTCGGGCGCGGAGGTTGCAGTCTGGGAATCAGCCATGTGCTCGTGTACTCCTTGCGTAAACACTGCCTGTAACTCGTTAACTGTACCGCACCTACCGCATCCGCGCGAGGGCGACCGGCGATATCCCGTCTAACTAACGCAATCCCTCTACCGCGTCGGCCAAAAGTGCGGCGGCACGGTCCTGGGCCAAGCCGCGCGCCGCCTGACGCATGGCATCACGTGCCGCAGCGTCATCGATCAGGTGCAGCAGCTCGTCGGCAAAGGCAGGGGCATCGATATCGGCATCGGCGAAAAGCACGCCGGCACCGGCATCGACCAGGTAACGGGCATTCGTGGTCTGGTGGTCGGCCGTCGCGTGCGGATACGGCACGAGCACCGAGGGCACGGCAAGCGCGGCGATCTCGGCCACGCTCGAGGCACCGGAACGCGAGAGCACCAGATCGGCCGCAGCCAGCATATCGCCCATGTTGTCGATGTAGGGCTGGACACGATAGCGCTTCGCCTCCTCGGGCGTCAGCGCCAAAGCGCGCTCGGTCTCCTCAAAGCCGTCGGCACCCGTCGAATGCAAAACATAGAGATTCTCGCGGGTCAGCAGCTCACTCTTGAGCGAGGCAACGCGCTCGTTGAGATGTTGGGCACCGAGTGAACCACCAAAGACGAGCAGAAGCGTCGCGTCCTCGGGCACACCGAGCGTCTTGCGACCGCGGGCGCGATCGCCCTCGATCACCGAACGGCGCACGGGATTGCCCGTCATGAGCACATGGTCGGGGTCGCCCTCGCGCTCAAAGACCGCGCGGGCCGCAGGCACCGAAATGCACACGCGGGCGGCATGTGAGTTCATCATCTTATTGGCCAGACCCGGAACAGAGTTCTGCTCGTGCAGCAGATACGGAACGCCGGCACCCTTGCACCAACCCAGCAGCGGGACCTCAACGTAAGCACCAAAGCCGATAGCGGCATCGGGCTTACCGACCTTCGAGAAGTGACGGGCAAGCGCACGCTTCGCCTTGTTGACGCGCCACAGCGAGGTCAGCGCCGTCCAGGGACGGGAGCGATCGAAGCCCGTGACCGTGATGGGCACAAAATCGAATCCGGCCTCGGGAACCAGACGACCCTCGAGCTTGCGCGACTGGCCCACGAACACAACGTGATGACCGCGGTCACGCAGCTCCTCGGCCAAGGCGAGCGCGGGGTTGATATGTCCTGCCGTGCCGCCGGCTGCAATAGCAACGGTCATCTTATCGGTCATGGTAATCCCTTCGTACACGCGGTCCCTGGTCATCGGTACGCAAACGCGCCGACGGGTCCGAATTCAAATCGATTCGATTATATCCGCCGCCCGCATTGCGAGGAGTGGGGCGCTGCGGACGACCTTGCGGCGCCGTTCGCTGACGCGGACGGGCTACCGGCTCGGTCGCAGAGCCATCCAGAACGGTAAAGCCGTTACGCGAAGATCGCTCGCCGCGCACGTGGGGCACGCCGGCGGTACTCTCATCCATAACGGCAAAGCTCTCGCGGCGACGGTCGTACTCATCGCGACGGGCGCTCTCATACGAAACGCGCAGGATCAGACCGGCGAGCATAAGCGACACAATAATCGACGAGCCACCGTAGCTAATAAACGGCAGCGGCTTGCCCGTCATGGGAAACACATTGAGAATGCCCAGCGCGTTGATCAAAAACTGCACCGCAAGGATGACCGCGGAACCCGATGCCATAAGTGCTCCGCGACGGTCGGTCGCCTGCTCGGCAATACGAAACGCCGAGTAGATCAGCATCGCGAACACCAAGAAGAACAGCACGGTTCCGATAAAGCCAACTTCCTCGCCGATAATAGCCAAGATGTAGTCGTTATGCGCCTCGGGCAAATACGAGTACTTCATGGTGGAGTTACCGATACCGCGACCGAACAGGCCGCCCGAGGCAAACGCCATAATGGCAAGCGTGGCCTGATAGCCATCACCATATTCGTCTGCCCAAGGATTCCAAGCAACCTCGACACGCGTCATACGATACGGCTCGGCGATAAGGGCGATCGCAATGACGGCGATGCCGGCAACGACCGTCCAAACGATATATTTGGGGTCCAATCCCGCAAACAACGCCATGCACATGAGGGTCAGCAAGATGATCAGAACGGTGCCAAAATCGGGCTGAACAAAAATCAGAAAGAGCGAAATGCCCAGGTAGACACCCATCTTGCGAAGAAACTCGTTGATGTTGCCGCCGGGCGAAAAGATGCGGTCGAGCATGATTGCCGAATACGCGATGGCGAACGGCTTTAAAAACTCAGACGGCTGGAACTGAATACCGGCGATGTTGAGCCAACGCGTGGCGCCACGACTGCCGCTACCCATAAAGAACACCAGAACCAGTAGCCCTATCATGCCCATGAGAAAGATCCTGAGCACGTCTTCCCCAAACCAACTGTCCGGCAAGACGCGCACGATGGCAACCATGGCCAGCACGCCAACTCCAGCAAACGCGGCCTGTCGAAACAGGAAAAACGTCGCCGTACCATTCTCGTGCAGCGCCTCGACCGAAGATGCCGAGTACACCATCAGCAAGCCAAAGCAAACCAAGCTAAACAGGCAAGCCATAAATATCAAACGAGGGCGCATGATGCGGGCGGGGACGCCGGCAATATAGCGCTCACCGAACGTCTGCCCGCCGCGTCCGGAACGCGGCGTGCTACGCAGCGAGGAAGCACGGTCCGAGTCGGGCCTCCTCATATCACTTCGGGGGCTCTCCTCTCTCACCGGCAACCCCTATTCCGTTTGCGATTTCGCTGCCGCGGCAAGCTGGGCCACGTAGTCCTTAAACACGCGGCCGCGCTCCTCGTAGCCCGAGAACTCGTCGAACGAAGAGCAAGCGGGCGAAAGCAGGATCACGTCGCCGCGGCTCGAGAGCGAGCGGGCAACGTCAACGGCATCGCGCAGATCATCGGCCTGGGCGATATCCACGTCACCATCGACATCGGCCTCGTCCATAGCGGCGGTAAAGCGCTCGCGCGCATCGCCAAAGCAAACGACCGAGCGCACGTTGTCCATAACGACGCGGGCAAAGTCCGCAAGCGGGGTACCCTTATCGTGGCCGCCGAGCAGCAAGATCACATCGTCGTCGGGAAACGCCGTCAGGGCCTTTTCGACCGCATCGGTGTTCGTTGCCTTGGAATCGTTGACGTAGCGCACGCCATCGATCTCGCCGCAGGGTTCCACGCGGTGTTCGAGTGGCTGGAACGATGCCAAACCGCGGCAAACGCCCTCGGGATCGGCACCGACGGCCAGAGCAGCCGTGGCGGCACATAGGGCATTAATGACATTGTGATGGCCCGAGATCTTGAGCTCGGACGTGGCGACAAGCTGAGTCTCGACGCCCTTCAGGCGCACGACCATCTTGCCATCGCGCACAAAGGCGGCGTCTGCACCCTCGGGCTCGTCAAAAGCGACCTTGCAGATGCGGCGACCCGGTGTGTAGATGTACTCATCGAACTCATGGATGCCGGCATCCTCAACGTCGATAACCACGAGATCGTCGTCGACCATATTCTCGAACAACTTGATCTTGGCAAGCGCATAGTTCTTGTGGCTCTTATGCCAGCCCAGGTGGTCGGGCGTGATGTTGAGCAGTACCGCCACGCGAGGATGAAGCTCGGCGGTCGTAGCAATCTGATAACTCGACAGCTCGGCCACAAACCACTCATTGTGTGCGCGGCCGTCGATCTCGTTCACCGGTGGCTCACCGATATTGCCGACGGCCACGCTAGCTTCACCGGCGGCCTTGAGCAGATAATCGGTCAGCGACGTGGTGGTTGTCTTGCCGTTGGTGCCCGTAATGGCGATCCAATTTTGGGGAGACAGGCGATAGGCAAACTCGGGCTCGCCCATAATCTGAGCGGCATGATCACGCCCAGCCTTAAAGAAGGCCGAGAACTCCGAGATGCCCGGGCATGTCACGCACACGTCATAGGCACCCTCGACCTGCTCGGTGCCGTAGACAAACGACGCGCCCTGCGCCTCGAGCGCACGCGTGGCGTCATTGGGCTCGGAGGTACCGCCGCCATACACGGTCGTGGTGCTCACGCGCTCGGGGTGAGCCAACGCCCAACGGGCGACATCGAGACCGGATTTACCCTGCCCCAAAACAAGCAGGCTAAAGACATCAGCAAGAGGCATGAAAGACCACTATCCCAACTGGAAGAACAGGGCGAGGCCAACGGCGCCAAAGGCCGCGGCGATAATCCAAAAACGGATAACGACCTTGGTCTCGGCCCAGCCCTTCTTTTCGAAATGATGATGAATGGGCGCCATAAGGAAGACGCGCTTGTGCGTAAAGTGGAAGTAGACGACCTGGATCATAACCGACAGGGTCTCGACGATAAACAGACCGCCGATGATGAGGGAAACGACTTCGGTGTTGGTCATGATGGAGGTGCAGGCAAAAGCGGCACCCAGGGCAAGCGAGCCGGTATCGCCCATAAAGATGCTCGCCGGGTAGCAGTTGAACCACAAAAAGCCCAGGCAGGCACCGGCGCACGCCGTGCAGAAGATGGACAGGTTCACGTCACCGTGCAAAAACGCCATGGCGGCCATGGCGAGCATGGCAATCATGGAAGTGCCGCCGGCAAGGCCGTCCAGACCATCGGTCAGGTTCACGGCATTGGAAAGACCAGCGATCATCAGCCAGCAAAATACAATGTAGAGCCACGGGAACGAAAGGCCGCAGATGGTGGTCGAAAGAACACCGAGGTCAATCGTCAGGCCGCCGGGAAAACGAATCTCGGGGGCGACGCCGCACCAATTGACGGCGAGCACGGTAAAAGTGACGCAGATGATGGTCAGACCGATCATCTTGGCGTGAGGCGTCAGGCCGAGCGAGCGACCATGCGTGACAGAGGTCAGGTCGTCGATGAGACCCAGAACGCCGGTGGCCAGCGTGGCAAGCAGCACGAGCACGAGCTCGGTAGTGAGCTTGCCCATCAGCAGGCAGGTCAGCGAGATCGCGACAAGGATGATGACACCGCCCATGGTCGGCGTACCCTGTTTAATCAAATGACGCTTGGGGCCGTCGGCTCGGACCTGCTGGCCGATACCCTCGACCTTCAGCAGCTTGATCCACCACGGCATAAGCAGCAACGCAATGGCGGCAGCGATGCCAAGTCCCAAAAAGGCCTGATACGTAGGATACGAGGGATTGCCGAACATGGGCTAGCACACACCTTCCACAAAGCGGTCGAGCTCAACAAAACGGGAACCCTTGACCAGTACAACATCATGATTTTCAAGCGCGCCGCCCATGCGGTCGAGCACCTGCTGATAATCGGAGAACACCTGGATGCGGTCCTCATCCATACCCATCATACGTGCGGCATCGGCCATGAGCTGAGCCAGCTCGCCGCCGACGCACGCGAGCATGTCGAGCTTCTTGGCGGCGGCATAGGCGCCCACGAGCTCATGCATGCGGGGAGCCTCGTCGCCCATCTCGCCCATCTCGCCCAGGATCGCCATGCGCGAACCGTCACATGAAAGCGAGCACAGCAAATCGAGGCCGGCAGCCATAGACTCGGCACTGGCGTTATAGGAGTCGTCGATGATGCGCGCTCCGCTCTTGGCGCGCTTGATCTCCTGACGGTGACCGGTGATCGTAAGGCCCCTAAAGGCAGCATCGATCTGCTCGGGCGTCACGCCCAGACGATAGCCGACAGCGGCGGCCTTGACGGCATTGGGCACGGACTGCACGCCGGGAATGGCCAGCATGGTATCGACCGTGTCGCCCTGACCAAAGTCGAGCGTAAAGACCGGATGGCCCTCGTCGTCGACGCGAATGTCGCGTGCGCGGACCTCGTCGTCGTCCGAGACACCGGCCAGCATCACGTCAATACCCGCAGGCTGGGCGAACGTATCGCGAATGAACGGCGTAAAGTCGTCCTCGCCGCCCAACACCAGCAACGGCGAGAAGTCGCCGGCGGTGCACATGCCCTGGACAATCTCGGACTTGGCGCGGGCGATGTTCTCGCGGCTGCCCAGAATACCGATATGGGAGGTTCCGATCTTGCTCACGATGGCAAGATTGGGGTTGGCAGACTGGGACAGGCGCTCAATCTCATGAAAATGGTTCATGCCCATCTCGAGCACCAGAACCTCGGTATCGGCCGGAGCGGAAAGCACCGTGAGCGGCATGCCGATCAGGTTGTTGAAATTGCCCTTGGTGGCCCAGACGCGATAACGCTTGGCGAGCACGGCGGCGAGCACGTCCTTGGTCGTCGTCTTGCCAATCGAACCGGTAATGCCGACGACCAGGCAGCCAAGCTCCAAGCGATATACATGCGCCAGGCGCAGCAAGAACTCCTCGGGGTCGTCGGTCAGCAAGATGGCGCATCCCTTGTCCTGCGCCAGCGAAACCAGCTCGGCATCGGGTTCGCGCGTCATCACGACGGCACCGGCACCCGACTCAATGGCACGGGAGGCAAAATCATTGCCGTCGACCTTTTCGCCGGGGAAGGCGACAAAGATCGTCCCCTCCTCGACCTGACGCGAGTCGATAACGCACCCGCGGCATACCCGATCGACTTCTTCCGTCACGGTTCGGGCCCCCGTTGAGGCCGCGAGGTTGTTGACGGCGATCTCTATCATTGCAGCTCCCCTGTAAACCTAATAATGCTATCGGCGTATTGTATCCCAGTGCCATGCGCGCGTGGTGCAGGGCATGTGAACACCCTTCAGATCAAACGGCAGACCACGCTCAAGATTGTAACCCCCTACTTCGTGCGCGGGATACCCAGCACGTCGAGCGCGTTGGCCATAATGGACTGGAATGGCACCGCGGCGGCATCCGAGCCGCTCGGCGTTCCATCGAGTGTGATATAGCACAGCACCTTGGGCGATTGTGCCGGCGCAAAGCCCATAAAGGACGACATGTAGTTCTCCTTGAGGTAACCGCCGTTCTCGTCAGCACGCTCGGCCGTACCGGTCTTGCCCGCCACGTCATAGCCATCGACCGCACCGCCAACGCCCGTGCCTTCGGACACGACCGTCTGCATGCACGATGTCACCTGGGCGGCAGCGTCCTCCGAAATCGCACGCTCGCCTTCGCCCCAGTCCTTCTCATCGCCCTTGCTGGACTTATAGAAGTGCGGAGTCATCATCACGCCGCCGTTCGCAATGCCGCCCACGGCACGTGCGACCTCAATCGGCGAGACGGACAGCGCCTGGCCAAAGCTCATCGAGCCCAGCGTGGCGCCGTCGTACTGGTCGCGCTCCTTGACGATACCCAGACTCTCGCCCGGAAAATCGACACCGGAGCTGTGACCGATGCCCCACTTGTCCACATAGGCGGCAAAGCCGTCGGCACCGATCTTGCGCCCCACCAGGACAAAGCCCACGTTGGACGAACGGCGCATCATCTCGCGCACGTCCATGGTCATGGTGTAGTCGCGCTTATCGGCGTCGGTAACGGTGTCGTCGCCAACCTTAATGCTCGCCGGCACCTCAAACGACGTGCTCGAACGCACGGCACCCAAGTCGAAGCCGGCACCGGCCACGAGCGTCTTAAAGACCGAACCGGGCTCGTAGGCATCGGTAACCAGGCGCAAGTTCATGTCCTCGGTCTTGGCGTTTTCCAGATCGGTCTGGTCATATGTCGGATACGAGCATGCCGCCAGAATCTCGCCCGTCGTGGGATCGGTGACCAGGGCCGAGCCGTTCTTGGCCTTGGTCTTTTCGACCGCCTCGGCCAGGGCGTCCTCGGCGGCGCGCTGGATATTGACATCGAGCGTCGTCACGATGTCCACGCCGTCCACCGCGGCAACCTTTTTATAGGCGCCGCCCGCGATATAGCTACCGTCCCTCGCCCGCTCGCGCACCAGCGAACCGTTGGTTCCGGTCAAAAGCTTGTTGTACTGTTTTTCGAGGCCCGTCAGACCGTCGTTGTCCACGTTTACCACGCCAAGCACCTGCGATGCCAGGTTGCCGTAGGGGTACACGCGCTTCATGGCCTGCTCAAAGAGCACGCCTGGCAGGTTCTTCTTCTCCAGCGCCGCGGCATCGTCCTCGTCCACCTGGCGTTTGATATACACCCAGGTGCCATCCGACTCAACGAGCTCGCGACAGGTCTTTTTATCGATTCCCGTAGCTTTGACCAGCGCCGATACCGTCTTGTCAACGTCCTCGATAAGCTGAGGATTCACGGCGATGTTGCGGCATTCGACCGACGACGTCAGCACGTTGCCGTTACGGTCGTAGATGGTACCGCGCTTGGCATACAGCGTCTGTGCAAGCAAGCGACGTGCATCGGCACGGTCGCGTAGCTTATCGGCTTCCACGATTTGATAGTCGGCAAGGCGAAGGACGCCCAAACCCAAGCCAAACCCGATAAAGCCCATGACGGCTTTGCGGCGGGGCAGCGGCGTACCCGTGAGCCATTCGGTCGACGAGCTCTTGCGCGGTCTGGTGTTATGCATCTGAGGACCACTCGAGCCACGGAGACGCGACGCGGGGTCGTTGCCATAGGACGGCCTCGCGTTGTAAGATGGCCGACCCGTTCCTTGATAACCAGAACGTCCCCGCGATGAGGGACGTCCAGAACCGCGACCCCCGTCGGAGCCGCGGCGATAGTCATTTGTCATACTCAGCTACCGTCTTGTTACTGAGCGGTCGCGGTCGAGCTAGCGCCCGCGGCTGCATCCTGCGAAAAATCAAGTGTAACGCTCTCGCTGGGCTCCACCATGCCATAAGCGCCCGCAAGGTCGCGAATGCGTGTGTCGGCACCATAGACCGAATGCATGACCTCCAGGTCGGAGCTCTCGTCGGTCGCCTTCTCGAGCGTGTTGGTAAGCGCGGCGTTGCTGTTGAGCACCTGGGCCGTAATGCCGGCGAGCGCCACACGGGCGACACCGATCGTCATGAAGATGGCCGCAATGATGCAAAACGTTTTAAGAACGCTCATGAAAACCGGGCTTACCGCCTGGTTTGCCTGACGGCCCGCGCCTGTGTAGACATCAAAGCGCGGTGTGCGCTGCTCGCGGGGAGCAACGGGGGCCTGCGGTGCCTCACGATAGGCGGGCATGGCGTTCATATCATAGGCGAGTGCTGCGTTTGAAGTGTTGTAGCCCATGATATGCCGCCTCCCATCCCGAGTACGTTGGTAGTGTGTTTAAGCTTCGTTTGTGGTACGAGCGGGAGGTCCAATATCGCGCAGTCGCGTCTACAGACGCTGCGCCACGCGGATCTTGGCTGATCTCGCCCGAGGGTTGCGCGCAACCTCATCGGGTTGGGCAACCAGGGGTTTGCGGGTGATGACCTTGAGTATCGGCACGTTGCCGCACACGCACACCGGAATCTCCGGCGGACACGTGCACCCCTGGCTCATCTCCTTAAAGTGGTTCTTTACGATACGGTCCTCGAGCGAGTGATACGAGATGACGCAGATGCGTCCGCCCGGGTTGAGCCACCTTGTGGCGGCGTCAAGCCCTCGCTCGAGCACATCGAGTTCGTGATTGACCTCGATGCGAATGGCCTGGAAACTTTTCTTGGCTGGGTGTCCGCCATGCCGACGAGCGGCAGCGGGGATACCAGCCTTGATGATCTCGACAAACTGACCGGTGGTTTCGATCGGCTCATGCTCGCGGCGGCGCACGATCTCACGCGCGATCTGCGAGGCGAACTTCTCTTCGCCATAGACGCGTAGAATCCGGGCGAGGTCGTGTTCGTTATAGGTGTTGATGACCTCAGCTGCGTTTAAGGTGTTATTGCCCGGATCCATCCGCATGTCCAATGGGGCGTCCTCGTTATACGAAAAGCCCCTGCCAGGGATATCGAGTTGCGGTGACGAAACGCCCAAATCGAACAGGAAGCCATCGACCCCGGGCACCTCGGCCGAGCAAAGCAGCTCGTCCAAGTCGCCGAAGTTGCCCTTCAGCAGCCGGTGCGGAACGCCGGGAACCTCGCGGTCCAGACGGGCACCAGCGGCCTCGAGGGCCATGTCGTCCTGATCGACGCCGAGCAAAAGGCCCGTCTCCCCCACCTGCGCGGCCATCTTTACCGAATGGCCGGCACCGCCAAGGGTGCAATCGCAGACAACGGAGCCGCTCTTTAGCCGCAGCGACTCAAGCACTTCGCCGAGCATGACAGGTTCATGCCGATATTCTTGTGTCAAGATCCCACGCTCCATCCGTTACCCGTGCCTTGCCCTTACGAGAAGAAGAGGTCCAGCAGGGCCTCATCGTCATCGTCCTCATCGGCCGCGGCGCGATCCCAAACCTCAAGGTGGTCGTAGTTGCCCACAACCGTGACCTCGCGGTCGAGGTTCGCCTGCTTGCGGAGAGACTCGGAAAGACCGATACGACCGGCGCTGTCCACGTCCATCGACGTGGTGCGCTTGTTGATCGCCCTCATGAGCTTCTGGTCATTAATGTCACGCGGGTTAAAACCCTCGTGGCCCTCACGACCCGCGAAGAGTCCTTCGACCCACTTATCGAAGGCCTCGGCAGAGAACACGTACAGAGCATCGACATCCAGGGCTTTGAACACGCGAACGTGCTCTCCAAGCTCCTCACGAAGGGGTGCAGGCAGGGATAGACGACCTTTTGCATCGAGATTGCGCTCGTATGCACCCGTCATTCCCATGTGCGCCCTCCCCTCGGTTACTCAGATGGCACGTACGCGGGGAACCACCCCGCCTGTCGACGTCATCAATAATATGGGGAACCGCCCCATTTTTCAACACCTTTCCCCACCCCTTCCCCCACCCCGCCCCACCACTCCACCCCCAATATGTTGTAAAACACCCCCGAGCATATGTTCGAAAACACAATATGTTGTGTTTGCAGCAAAGGTGGGATGCCACCTGTAGAACCACGCCCGCGAACCTCAACCTTCAAGTTGACCTTGAGGCGATTTTTACGTCCCTTTACACGCCGTTCACATCGCCCCCAAACTCCTCCCACCCACGGTACACACGGCCCACCACCGCGTCGGTGTCTGGCGAAAAATGGGACGGGCCCCAGATTGCCCATGCGCGCAAAAGTGCGTCTCGGCAATCTGGGGCCCATCCCCTTTAATATTTATAAATATGCAGGTCAGCGAGGTGCTAGCGATGTGCCAGCGGATGCGCCGCCAGATAGACCTCGGTCAGTTGCGTGCGGTCGACATGCGTGTAGACCTGCGTGGTCGAAATATCGGCATGGCCCAAAATCTCCTGCAGCACACGCAGGTCGGCACCGCCCGCGAGCATGTGGGTGGCAAAGGAGTGGCGCAGGGTGTGGGGGTGGAGCCCCACCAGCCCCACCTGGCGCCCGTACCGCTCGCATATCGCATGCACGCCCTGGCGCGACAGGCGACGTCCGTTCTTATTTAAAAAGACCGCCGAGGTCTCCGTCCCGTGAGCATGGGCGGCCAGGAGAGTGCGCCCGTCACCTATATAGTGTGTCAGGGCGCGAGCCGCGCTTCCCACCAACGGGGCCAGACGCTCCTTGGAGCCCTTACCGCGCACCAGGACAAACCCGTCATCGATATGGATATCGCCCACATCGAGCCCAACCAGCTCACTCACGCGCAAGCCGCAACCGTAAAGCACTTCCAAGATGGCATGATCGCGCAGCCCCATCTCGCCCTCGGGAAAGTCTTGATCGAGCAGTGCCGAGACATCCTCCACCGAAAGGTATTCCGGCAGGCGATCTGCCTTTTTGGGGAGGCGCAACGCCGCCGTCGGGTTTTGGGCCACGGCCCCATCGCGCACCAAAAAGGCATGCAGGCCCTTCACGGCAGCAAGCGCGCGCTCCACCGAGGCGTCGGAATAGCCTCCGTCGCGGCGATCGGCAACAAAGCCCTCCACGACCTGACGGCTCACATCTTCAAAAGACGCAATGTCAGCCCGCTCCAGATAGGCGCAGTACGTCGTCAGGTCACGACGGTAGGCCGCAATCGTATTGCGCGCAAAACCCCGCTCGACCGCAAGGTAATCGAGATACTCCCCCGCCACCACAGCAAGCGACGAGGGAGTAGCTTCGGTATGTTTTTGGTTCTCCGGCACCCTTAGTCCGTAGCGAGGTTCTTGGGCGTCACCTGCAGACGGTCGACACCCTCATGCTGGCCAATCGAGGCGCGCACGAACTCGCGGAACAGCGGCTGCGGGTTGGTCGGACGGCTCTTGAACTCGGGATGAGCCTGGGTGGCCACATACCACGGATGTACGTCGCGCGGCAGCTCGACCATCTCGACCAGACGCTCGTCGGGTGAAAGACCCGAGATTACCAGACCGGCGTCCTCGAGCTGGTCACGGAAGGCGTTGTTGAACTCAAAACGGTGACGGTGACGCTCGTAGACGAGCTCCTCGCCATAGGCCTCGCGAGCGAGGGTATCGGCGGCGAGCTTGCACGGATAGGCACCCAGACGCATGGTGCCGCCCTTCTCGGTCACGTCCTCCTGCGAGCTCATCAGGTCGATGACACTATACGGGCCATCAGGATCGAACTCGGAAGAGCTGGCGCCGGCAAGGCCGACGACGTTGCGAGCAAATTCGCACACGGCCACCTGCATACCCAGGCAAATGCCCAGATACGGAATCTTGTGCTCGCGGGCAAACTCGGCCGCGAGGATCTTGCCCTCCAGGGCGCGCTTGCCAAAGCCGCCAGGGACCAAGATGCCCGAGGCGTCCCCCAGGACCTCGGAGGCATTCTGCTCGTCGAGGCTCTCGCCATCGACCAGCTGCACGTCAACGTGGCGATCGTAGAACACGCCCGCGTGGTGCAGGGCCTCGATAACCGACAGGTAGGCATCGGGCAGCTGCGTATACTTACCCACGACGGCGATCTTCACCTTGTCGGCGTGCTGGTTGGCATGGTTCTGCTTGCGCAGGAACTCGTTCCACTGGCTCATGTCGCGCTCACGCGGGTCCAGACCCAGACGCTCGCAAATGCGCAGGTCAAAGTCCTGCTCGGCGAGCAGCTGCGGAACATCGTAGATGCTCGCGCAGTCCTCGTTGGTAAAGACACAGTCGGTGTCGACGTCGCAGAAGCTTGCGATCTTGCCGCGGATGGCATCGTCGATATGGTGGTCGGAGCGCAGAACGATAATATCGGGCTGGATACCAAAGCTGCGGAGCTCCTTGACGGAGTGCTGCGTCGGCTTGGTCTTGACCTCGTGGGCGGCGGCGATATAGGGAACGAGCGACACGTGGATGTAGCAGACGTTCTCGGGACCGGCCTCCTTGCGATACTGGCGGATGGCCTCGACAAACGGCTGCGACTCGATGTCACCGATGGTGCCGCCCAACTCAGTGATGACCACGTCGGAGCCGGTCTGCTCCTCAATACGACGGAACTTATCCTTAATGGCGTTCGTGACGTGCGGAATCACCTGCACGGTGCCGCCCAAAAAGTCACCGCGACGTTCACGGGCGATCAGGCTCTTATAGATGGCACCAGTCGTAAAGTTGGAATCGCGGGTCAGGTTCTCATCAATAAAGCGCTCGTAGTGGCCCAGGTCCAGATCGGACTCGTAGCCGTCCTCGGTCACAAAGACCTCGCCATGCTGGAACGGGCTCATGGTGCCGGGGTCGACGTTCAGATACGGGTCGGCCTTTTGCATCGTTACCTTGTAGCCGCGCGACTTGAGCAGACGGCCCAGCGAGGCCGCGGTAATACCCTTGCCCAGAGACGAAACCACGCCGCCGGTCACGAACACATGCTTGGTCATATTGAGTTACCTGCGCTTCCCGTAGAAGTTGTCCATACACATCTTACGGGTCTTCATTGTAATACTCGCGACGCGCGCCGCACACAATTTTTCTTACGCGCAATCGCATTTCTCCATCTCGAAACAAAACGCCGTCCGATTGCCCAGACGGCGTCGTTTCCACTATGTATGCACCCTGTTATCGATCGGCGACTTCGTCCTTGATCAAGTCCCGCACGAGCATACCGGCACGGATGCCCTCTAGATACCATTCGCCACGCTCCGTAAGACAAATACCATTTGCGAGCTGGCCGCCGTCGTCGCTGTAGCGCGAGACGACCTCAATGATGTCTTCGGATTCCAAGCGTTCAATTGCCGCGCGGGCGCGATACGGAGACACCCCCACACGCTCGGCAAGCGTCTTTCGCGAAAAGCCATAAAATCCGCCGTTGTCTTCGGACTGCTGTGCAATCTCCATCAGCACCTGCACCTCGACACGCTTCATATCGTTGACACTCGCACGACCCTTGCCAGCCATGGCAGCCTCCTCAAACCGGGCACGGGCATCACTTGCACCGTGCGCGACCGGCACACCCCATGATGGCCGGCAACATCCATCATGCGGCATCCCCGCAAAAGGATGAAACAATTAGGGTTATTGTATACCGCCCAAATCGCTTATAGGCAGGTAAACGGCCTAATTTTAGGTTAAACGGTAGCTTTGTTGATAAAAGGGGCACACCGAATGTATATCCGATGCGCCCCTTTCAGACCAATTTATCCAGGCTTAGCGGTGGAAGAAGCCACGGCGCTCGAACTTGGGCTCGCAGCACACGTTGATGCCCAGCTTGCGCAGCACCGTCTCGTCCGTCGGCGAGATGATCACGCTAAAGAAGGCATCGCAGCCACGCAGCTGCTCCAGGCCCGAAAGGACGCGGGCCGCCGTCTCGCTCGTTGCTGAGGTGATCGAGAGCGCCATAAGCGTCTCGTCGGTGTGCAGGCGCGGGTTCTTGCTACCCAGGAAATGCGTCTTGAGCTTGCTGATAGGCTCGATCGCCTCATTGCTAATGACCTCGAGCTCAAGGTCAACGCCCGAGACATGCTTAAGTGCATTCATGATGAGCGAGCTCGCGGCGCCCAGGCGCGTGGAAGTCTTGCCGGTCACCACGGAGCCGTCGGGCATGACCATGGCGCCTACGGGGCCACCCGTCAGCTGCTCCCTGGTAAGGGCGGCCGAGCGTGCCGGCGAGTAATTCTTGTCGATACCAGCCTTCTTCATAATGATCTTGAGACGGTCGACTTGCTCATCGCCCACGCCGGTACGGCGCACATTTTCGACCGCGGTAAAGTAGCGGCGGACGATCTCCATCTTGGAAGCGTCGCGGCAGGCATCGTCATCGGTGATGGCAAAACCGACCATGTTGACGCCCATGTCGGTGGGGCTCTGGTAGGGGCTCTTGCCCAGGATCTTTTCCATCAGGGCACGGACCACCGGGAAAGCCTCGACGTCACGGTTGTAGTTGACCGTGGTCTTGTTGTAGGCCTCCAAGTGGAAGGAATCGATGATGTTGGCATCGTCGAGGTCGGCCGTGGCGGCCTCATAGGCGATATTGACTGGGTGCGTGAGGGGCAGATTCCAGACCGGGAAAGTCTCAAACTTGGCGTAGCCGGCGGCGGTGCCGTGCTTGTGCTCGTGATAGAGCTGAGACAGGCAGGTGGCGAGCTTGCCCGAGCCAGGGCCGGGCGCTGTCACGACGACGAGCGGACGAGTGGTCTCGACAAACTCGTTCTTGCCATAGCCGTCGTCGGACACGATCAGGTCGACGTCGTGCGGATAGCCCTCGATGGGATAGTGCAGCTTGGCAGGAATGCCGAGCGCGTTCAGGCGATTGCGGAACACATCGGCGGCGGGCTGGCCGGCGTACTGGGTGATAACCACGGCCGCGACAGCAAAACCGTTGCCGCGGAACAGGTCGACCAGGCGCAAGACGTCCTCGTCATAGGTAATACCCAGGTCACCGCGAGCCTTGTTCTTCTCGATGTGGTTCGCGTTAATGGCGATGATGACCTCGACGTCGTCGGCAATGCTCTTGAGCATGCGAAACTTGCTGTCCGGCTCAAAACCCGGCAGCACGCGGCTCGCGTGATAGTCGTCAAACAGCTTGCCGCCAAACTCCAGATACAGCTTGCCGCCAAACTGCGAGATGCGCTCCTTAATATGAGCGGCCTGCAGCTCGATATACTTCGCGTTGTCGAAACCCTGGCGCATATATGGCTCCCGTCCCGTTTCCATTTAATGTTCTAGGCGATTATAACGGAGCCCGCCCTCCCCGATACCCAGACCATCAACAGGCACCAACCAAACACGCCATCGATAATTTGCGGTGGAATAGTTCCTGTTTAACCCCTCAAGACGGCCAAACAGGAACTATTCCACCGCAACTTCCCCTTTTGGCGCGAAGTAACCTGACCCCTTTGCACCAACAACAGAAACGTCGCAGGTTGAGCATAAGTCAGCGAGCGACGTCCAGGACGTACAAGTTGGCATGAAAAAGGCAAGGCATAGACCTTTTGGTCATGCCTTGCCTTTTGAATGACAAATTGTCGTCCTGGGCGGCGCGCAGCGTCGACTGGTTGCGCGGTTCGTAGAACCGCGCAACATGAGAGCGCCCCCTCCCGCGCACGGAACGGGAGGGGGCTAAAGGTAGGAGTCTACCGGTGGGTTGACCCCACCGGACAGACGATGACCAGATGATCCTTTACAGGATCGTCAAGGTTTCCGTGGGGTACCCGTTGGGTACTTAGATCAACACGCAAGCGACGGTCAGGATGATGGCGCAGACGACGGAGAGCGCGACGATGAGCTTAAGGGCAAACTTGAGCCAGGTCGTCCACTCGATCTTGGCCAGGGCGAGACCGCCCATGATGGCGCCGGAGGTCGGGGTGAACAGGTTCACGACACCGATGGCGGCGGAGAAGATCATGACCATGACCTCAGGCGAGAAGCCAAGCTTAACAGCCAGCGGTCCCATGATGGGCATGGAGACGGTGGCCATACCGGAGGTCGAGGGGATCAGGAAGGACAGGCCGAAGTAGACCAGGAAGCTCATGGGAGCGAAGATCACGCCGGACAGGCCAGCCAGGGCATTGGCAGCAGCGTCGAGGACGAAGACGTCGAGGCCGGTGTTAGCCATGAGGACGGAGATACCACGGGCGAGGGCGATGACGAGAACAACGGACATCATGTCGGCAGCGCCGGTGATGAAGGTGTTAACGATCTGCTTCTCGGACAGGCCACCGATGATACCGATCAGGACGGCCATGAGGAAGAACCAGGTGGAAGCCTCGTCGAAGTACCACTGGCCAATGGGCAGGCCGGTGATCAGGGCAGACCAGCCCTGGACGACGGCATTACCGTCGGCGTCGTAGACAGCGCCAGCGTCGAAGAAGTTGGCGACGCCCTCGTTGAGGTCGGCCAGCGGAATGAAGCCGACGATCATGACGACGAAGGTGAAGGCGAAGGCGATCAGAACACCCTTCTGACGACCGGTGAGCTTGACCTCCTTGTGGACCTCGGAAGCAGCCTTGCCGTGAGCCTCTTCGGCGTCCTTGAGCTCCTGCATCGACAGGATGGTGGAACCCTTGTCAGCCTTGACCTTCTTGGCATAGTTCATCACGAAGACAATGGACATAGCGGTAGTGACAATCCACAGGACGGCACCAAGGCCGATGATGATGGACTGGTTGACCTCAATGCCAACGCCGGTCAGAGCGTCGACGGCAGCGCCGACGGCGAACGGGTTAACCGTGGAGCCCAGGCAGCCGCAGCCAGCACCGAGCAGGACGGTAGCGGCGCCGACCATGGGGTCGAAGCCAGCGGCCATCATGGTAGCGGCGAGCAGGGCGTAGAAGGGAACGGTCTCCTCGCACATACCATAGGTGGTACCACCGAGGGAGAAGATGAGCATCAGCACGGGAATGAGCATGATCTCGTTACCCTTAAGCTTCTGCACCAGGACGGCGATACCGTTGTCCAGAGCGCCGGTCTCGGTCATCATGCCGAGGAAGCCGCCCAGGATCATAACGAAGAGGCAGACGGGCAGAGCGTCAGCGAAGCCCTTAATCGGGGCGGTGCAGAAATCGCTCAGACGGGCGGCAGTAACCGCGCCGCCGGACGTGCCGGAGACGATAACGGTAATCACTGCAACAATTGCCAGCAGAGCTAGAAGAATTGTGAACGATGAAGGCATACCGCGCTTTTTCTTAGCGGTCTCAGTCATGGTTCTCATCCCCCCTTCATAAATCATTTAACTTTCTCGCGCGAAGCGGATCTTCCGTGCCGTGCCCACCGCCCGACGCGAGATATTTACCAGACAAAGCCGCTCGGGGTGTGCAGCAATACACCCCGAGCGAGATGCTAGATGCTCTTACTTGAGCGTGGCGTACATGACAGCCTTGATGGTGTGCATGCGGTTCTCGGCCTCGTCGAAGACCTTGGAAGCGGGGCTCTCGAAGACCTCGTCGGTGACCTCCTGCTCGGTGATGCCGAACTGCTCGCACTTCTCGGCGCCAATCGTGGTGTTGGTGTCGTGGAAGCTAGGCAGGCAGTGCAGGAAGATGGCACCTGGGTTGGCCATAGCCATGACCTCGGAGGTAACGCGATACGGGGTGAGCTGAGCGATGCGCTCGGCCCAGACCTCGTCGGGCTCGCCCATGGAGACCCACACATCGGTGTAGATAACGTCGGCACCGGTGACGCCGTCCTTGACGTCAGTGGTCAGCTTGATGGTGCAGCCGTTAGCCTCGGCGATGGGCTTGCAGGCCTCGATGACGTCGTCAGCGGGCATGCACTCCTCGGGGCCGCAGGCCACGAAGTTCATGCCGAGCTTGGAGCAGACAACCATGAGGGAGCGAGCGACATTGTTCTTGCAGTCGCCCATGAAGACGAGGGTCTTGCCCTTGATGTCGTAGTTGAAGTTCTCCTGGACGGTCAGGATGTCGGCGAGCATCTGGGTGGGGTGCCACTCGGTGGTCAGGCCGTTCCACACGGGCACGCCGGACTTGGCAGCGAGCTCCTCGACGTCGTCCTGTGCAAAGCCACGGAACTCGATGCCGTCATACATGCGGCCGAGAACGCGGGCGGTGTCCTCGATGGACTCCTTCTTGCCCATCTGCGACGAACCGGGATCGAGGTAGGTGACGCCCATGCCCAGATCCATGCCGCCGACCTCGAAGGCGCAGCGGGTACGAGTGGAGGTCTTCTGGAAGAGCAGGACGATGTTCTTGCCCTCGAGATAGCGGTGCGGAACGCCAGCGCGCTTCATGTCCTTGAAGTTCTTGGAAAGCTTGAGCAAGTACTCGATCTCCTCGGTGGAGAGGTCGAGGAGCTTGAGGAAGCTACGGCCGGAGAGGTTAACACCCATGGTTCGTATCCTTTCGAAAAAATGAATTACGTAAGTATTAGTGTTGCCCGTTTGACGGGCGAAACCGGTGCGGTTGTAGGGGGACCGCACCGGAAACGGAAAGACTTAGAGGTCCTCGCGCCAGAAGGGCATGCTCATGCAGCGCGGGCCGCCGCGGCCGCGGGAGAGCTCGGCGGAGGGCACGACGAGAAGGTCCAGGCCCTCCTTGTACAGCACGTCGTTGGTGACGGTGTTGCGGGCGTAGACGCAGATCTTGCCGGGCTCGACGCACAGGGTGTTGGAGCCGTCGTTCCACTGCTCGCGGGAGGCCGCGATCGGGTCGCCGCCGCCGCAGGGGATCAGCTTGACCTGGTCGACGCCGGTGGCGTCCTCCAGGACGTGCTCGAGGGTGTCCTCGATCAGGCGGATGTTCACGTCGCCCGGGTTCTTGCCGGCGGTCAGCTCGTAGACGCGCAGGGTGCCCATGATGGCGGGGTGGATCGTGAACTTATCGACGTCGATCTGGGTGAAGACCGTGTCGAGGTGCATGAAGGCGCGCGAGACCGGGATGTCGAAGGCCAGGATGCGCTCGACCTTGGAGTCGGAGTTCCAGAAGATGTTCTGGGCCATGACGTCGATCGCGGCGGCCTGGGTGCGCTGGGAGATGCCGACGGCGAGGGTCTTCTCGTTGATGTTCAGCACGTCGCCGCCCTCGGTGTGGAACTGGCAGTCGCGGCGGAAGTACAGCGAGACGTCCTTGTAGTCGGGGTGGTACTTGAAGACGTACTTGCCGTACAGGGTCTCGCGGTTGCGGGTGACCGAGTACATGCGGTTGAGGTTGACGCCCTCGCCGACGACCGCGAACGGGTCGCGGGTGAAGTAGAGGTTGGGCATCGGGTCGATGATCAGGTCGGACTCGGACTCGGAGTTGACCAGGGAGTCGAGGGTCGTGGAGGCCGTGAGGGGCATGTCGATCTCGGACTTGGTCATGCCGGCCATGGTCTTCTTGACGAACTCGAGGTTGTCCTCGATGGAGTCCAGCTTCTCGCGGACGATCTGCGGCATGTGCTGGCCGCGGATGCCGGCCTCGGCGATGTACTGGTCGGTGAACTCGGCGCGGGCGCCGGGAACCTGGTCGAACACCTCGGCGACGAGGTTCTCGAGATAGAGGACCTCCACGCCCTGGTCCCTCAGGATCTGGGCGAAGGTGTCGTGCTCCTGCTGCGCGACCTCCAGGAACGGGACGTCGTCGAACAGGAGTCGCTCGAGCTCGTCGGGCGGCAGGTTGAGGAGCTCGTCGCCGGGACGGTGCAGGCAGACCTTCCTGAGCTTGCCGATCTCGGAAGGCACGTGCAGACCTTTCGTCATGGCCTCCTACCTTTCTTTCGGGCCTTTCGGCCGAATCTCTCAGCGCCCTTCCATAGCGGACGCTGCTTGCTGACAGCTCTAGTTATATCCAAATTCCACCCGCAATTCCACCTCGCCCCCGAACGGTCAACAAAGTGCGATGAACGGTATATCGCATGTGATTCCCCCATGATGTACTTCGGCGTTCTAAAGTAACCTTTCTAAGGTAAACGCTCTTTTTTCCTAAAAACCATTTGCAATTGCATCTCTAAACTTTTGATTCAGAATTGCATAGCTAAATCGCTTTTATGTATATAAATGATGTTTGTTTACGTTTCCGCCTGCATTCAATGATATTCAGCTATCCATCATTCTTATTCACACTTACGTACCAGTTGAGTGAGGATATAGACCGCTTGCAGACGAGCAGGGCGTCAGTCCTATGACTTGTCAGCGTAAGAAGTAGGTAAAGATACCGTTCACGCGATACGTTCGTGCCAGCGGTCGGCTAAATTGAGACAATAGTGAAAAGTGTTAGGCTACCGTCCTCTACGGGGACTGAACGGACAGATGCATATGCCGAGCAAAATCGAAAAGAAGCAAGCCGCCGCAAAGCTGCGCAAGCCGCCGCGCGACTTCTCGTACACGCAAAACCGAGAGCTTAGCTGGCTGCGCTTTGACAACCGCGTGCTTGACGAAGCCTTCGATGAGACCGTTCCGCTGTTCGAGCGTCTAAAGTTCGTGTCGATTTTCGAGTCTAACCTCGACGAGTTTCTCATGGTGCGCGTGGGCGGCCTGTCCGATCTGGCAGAGCTCAAAAAACAGCCTGTCGACAACAAGAGCAATATGACCGCCTCCGAACAGGTCGATGCTGTCATGGCCGAAATGCCCGGGCTCCTTACCCGTTGGGAGTCCATCTTTAAGAGCATCGAGGGCAAGCTCGACACCTTGGGCGTTCACCGCGCCCGCATCGATTCGCTTACGCCCGAGGAGCGCACCTTTGTAACCCGCTACTTCCAGGCCTACGTGTCGCCGGTCATCTCGCCGCTGGTCATCGATCCACGCCACCCCTTCCCCAACCTGCGCAACGGCGCGCTCTATCTGGCCTGTGGTCTGGACGGCGCCACCGATGAGGAGAGCCTGCTGGGCCTTATCGAGATCCCCGCCTCGATGAACCGCGTGGTCGAGATTCCCTCGCCCACCGGCACCTACTCCTACATCTTGCTCGAGGACGTCATCCTCGCCTGCCTGGACAGCTGCTTTGGCTCCTATAAGCCGCTGGATCGTGCGCTGATCCGCGTCACCCGCAACGCCGACATCGATCCGGACGGCGAGGGCGTCGAAGAGGAGGAGGACTACCGCCAGCACATGAAGCGCATCCTCAAGAAGCGCCTGCGTCTGCAGCCGGTAGTGCTCGCGGTCTCGGGGTCGCTCGAGAAGGCAACGCTCAAGACCATCCGCAAGGCGCTCGAGCTTTCGCGCCGCTCTGTCTTTACCTGCGATATCCCGCTCGACCTGGGCTACGTCTTTGGCATTGAGGGCAAGATTCCCGAGCACCTGCGCAACGAGCTGCTCTTTACGCCGTTTAGGCCGCAGCCCAATCCCACCATCGACATGACCCGCTCCATCCGCGAGCAGGTGCTGCAGCACGACAAGCTGCTCTTTTATCCCTACGAGGCCATGAACCCCTTCCTGGATCTGGTGCACGAGGCCGCCTACGACCCCGAGTGCATCTCGCTGCGCATCACGCTCTACCGCGTGGCCAAGCAGAGCCGCCTGTGCGAGTCGCTGATCGATGCTGCCGAGAACGGCAAAGAGGTCACGGTGCTCATGGAACTTCGTGCCCGCTTTGACGAGCAGAACAACATCGAGTGGGCCGAGCGCCTGGAAGAGGCCGGCTGCACCGTCATCTATGGTTCCGAGGGCTTTAAATGCCACTCAAAGATCTGCCAGCTCACCTATCGCGAGGGCATGGCGCTAACGCGCCTCACGCTTTTGGGCACCGGCAACTTTAACGAGAAGACGGCCAAACTCTACAGCGACTTTATGCTCATGACAGCCCATCCCGGCATCGGCGAGGACGCCAACCTGTTCTTCCGCAATCTGTCGCTGGGCAACCTGCGCGGCGACTACCGCTTCCTGGGTGTGGCGCCCGTCGGACTGAAACCGCTCATCATGCGCGGGCTTGACCGCGAGATCCAGCGCGCCCTTGCCGGCGAGCCCGCCCGCGTGTTCTTTAAGCTCAACTCGCTGACCGACCGCGAGGTTATCGACAAGATCGCCGAGGCATCGTGTGCCGGCGTGCGCGTAGACATGATCATCCGCGGCATCTCGTGCCTCAAGCCCGGTGTTCCGGGCAAGACCGAGAACGTGCATGTCCGCTCCATCGTCGGACGCTTTTTGGAGCACGCGCGCGTCTATGCTTTCGGCGTGGACTCGGACATGATTTACCTGAGCTCGGCAGACATGATGACGCGCAACACCGAGCACCGCGTGGAGATTGCCTTCCCCGTGCTCGACCCCACCTGCCGCGCCCTAGCGCACGAGTACATGGGCATGCAGCTGCGCGACAACGTGAAGGCCCGCAGCCTCACGAGCGACGGCACCTGGGTCCCCGTGGAGCGTGCAGAGGGTGAGAAACCCTTCAACTCGCAGGAAGCCCTGCTGGAGCGTGCCTATCGCAACGCCGAGGCCGCCGCGCAGCAGCGCGCACAGGAGAAGGAACGTGTGGCCGAGGAGGCCATTCAGGCCGAGGTTGAACACGGGGCAGCTGCCAAACCGGAAGCGGTTGCAGCTCCCCCGGTGAATGAGCCCGAGGCTGCCGCAGAGCCCGCCGTGGAGAAAGCGCCCGAGCCCGCTACTGCGACTCCGGAGCCCGCCGCCGAGGCAAAGCCCGCCCCTGCTCCTGAGCCGCAGCCGGCCACACCCAAGGTCCAAGAGGTCCAGGCGACCGTCATTGAGCCCGAGCCCGCACCTGCACCTCAGCCCGAGCCGCAGGTCACCAAGACCGCACCCGAGACGAGCGCCCGTCGCGATAAGCCCGCCGGCAAGACCAAGGCCATCGAGCGCCATCGCCCCGGTCGCGTGCGCATGGGCCTGGGTCTGATCGGCCTGGGTCTTAAGACGCTCATTACCGGCAAGACGAAATAGTCGTTTGTAGAAGCAGTTTGTAGAAGCGCCCCGCATTTGAGGAAAGCCTCGGATGCGGGGCGCTTTTCCCTGCTACCATGGTGCGAACAACAACGCGAATGACAGGCAGGAATATGAAGCTCACTATAGAATCGATGACCTACGGCGCCGACGGGCTGGCGCACGCCGACAACGGCAAGGCCGTCTTTGTGCAGGGCGCCGTGGCAGGCGACACCGTCGAGGCCGAGGTCGTACAGGACGGCAAGTCGTTCATGCGCGCCCGCACCACCGAGATTCTGGAGCCAAGCCCCGATCGCATTCAGCCTCCCTGCCCCTTCGTGGGCATCTGCGGCGGCTGCTCGTGGGGCAATCTCTCACGCACGGCACAGCTCGCCGCCAAGGAGCAAAACCTGCGCTCCACGCTCGAGCGCATCGGCAAGTTCGCGCCTGAGCAGGTCGATGAGTTGGTACAGCCCATCTGCCACACCAAGGACGACTGGGGCTACCGCAATAAAATCGAGCTCGAACCGACCGTCGTCAACGGTCGCGTGCGCCTTGGCATGCATGGTGTCGACCCCAGCAAAATCGTGACCGTCGATACGTGCCCGCTGTTCGATAAGCGCTTCCCGAAGGCGCTCAAATCGGTCGTCGGCGCACTCAACTATCTAAGCGGCAGCCATGACTTGGGGCTCGAACGCGTGGGCATTCGCGCATCGCGCCGCACCAAGGCACTCGAGGTCGCACTCTGGACGCCCACAGGCTCTTTTCCGCGCTCGCAGGTCTCCCGCGTGCTGGCGGACGCCGCTCATCCCACGAGCATCGTGCGCGTGATGAGCAAGGGCGAAAAGAAGGCCCGCCGTGTCTCCAAGGTCGAAATGCTCGCCGGAGAGGGCTCATGGACCGAGAATATCGCCGAGGGTCAGATGCGCTTGTCTGCCCCGTCTTTTTTCCAGGTCAACACCAAGGGTGCCGAGATTTTGATCGAGCTTGTCATGGAAGCGCTCGACCCGCAGGAAGACGAGCTTGCCGTGGACCTGTACTGCGGTGCCGGCACCTTTACCCTGCCGCTCGCCCGCCGCTGCGACTTTGTCGCTGCCGTCGAGGCCTACGGCCCCGCCGTGCGCGATCTACGCCGTAACCTGGAAATCAACAAGCTTGATAACGTCGACGTCATTGGCGGAGACGCGGTGCGCGAGTTCCCCGACCAGGATGCCGACGTCTTGGTGGTCGACCCGCCGCGTGCGGGCCTCGCCCCCGAAGCCATCGACCTTATCGCCAGCACGAGCGCTCGCGATGTCGCCTACGTGAGCTGCGACCCGGCCACCCTGGCGCGCGACCTCAAGCGCTTTGTCGAGGAAGGCACCTTCTCCCCCGTAAAGATCACGCCAGTCGACCTGTTCCCACAAACCTTCCACTGCGAAACCGTCGTCCACTTCAAGCGCAACTAGCCACTTAATCATTGCTCAGAAAAATCATTGGGAAATCGAGCGTGGCAAGCGGAGGTCTTCGGGGTATAAGACGGCTAATTGTATGCCGCCTATGAAAGGAACCCTCATGCCCAGCGTTGCCGTTCTCGCCGCCGATGGCTTTGAAACTATTGAATGCTTGACCATGGTCGATGTCATGCGTCGCGGCGGCGTGCGTGCCACGCTCGTCTCGATCATGCCCACGCGCGAGGTCGTAAGCTCGCTGCAGATCCCCGTGACCTGCGATGCACTCTTTGATGAGATCAACTTTGACGAGTACGACTGCGTCGTGCTGCCCGGCGGCCTGCCCGGTGCCACCAACCTGCGCGCAGATCAGCGCGTCTGCGACGTGGTCTGCGAGTTCGCCGCGACCAAGCACGTCGCCGCCATCTGCGCCGCCCCGTTTATCCTGGGCGAGCTCGACCTGCTCGAGGGGCGCCATGCCACGTGCTTCCCTGGCTTTGAGAAAAGCTTCCCCGAAGGCGCCTATACCGGCGAGAAGGTCACGCAAGACGGCAACATCATCACTGCCAGCGGCATGGCACAGTCACTCCCCTTTGCATTGGAGCTGCTGCGCGCGCTCGCCGGCGACAAGGCCGTCGAGAAGGTCGCCGAGGGCATCCAACTATGATTTTGGCTTCGCAATCGCCGCGCCGCATAGAGCTGATGCGCGAGGCAGGCTACAACATTCGCGTGATTCCCGCGGATATCGACGAAACGCCCTTTGATGGCGAGCCCCCGCTCACGCTTGTCGAGCGCTTGGCACGCGCCAAGGCGGCTGCCGTTGCTGCCGAGTATGCCGAGCCCAATGAGTTGACCGTCGCGGCCGACACCATCGTCACCTTCGACGGCAAGATTTTGGGCAAGCCGGCAACCGAGGACGAGGCGCGCACCATGCTCCGTGAGCTTTCGGGCCGCACGCACCAGGTCGCAACCGGCGTCTGCATCTTTAAGGCAGGCGATACGGCCGTCCCGCATGCCGTCGAGAGCCTATCCTTTGTCGATGTGACCGACGTGACGTTCTACGAGCTCACCGACGAGCAGATCGAGCGCTACGTCGCCTCGGGTGAGCCCATGGACAAGGCCGGCGCCTACGGCATTCAGGGCACAGGCGGACGCATGCTCGTGCACGATATTTCGGGCGACTTCTATAACGTGGTGGGCCTACCCATCGCCCGCGTCGCGCGCGCGATTCAAAAACTCTCGTAATTGCATCTGGCGCTGGATATTCCCCAGCGCCTACAATTTTGGCGTACCGTACGGATCCCGACCGGGCACAAGGCGCGGCGGAAAACCGATAGGAGTTAAACATGGACACACTGCTCGAGGCCATTGACGTCTGCGATGTCGATGGCTTTTGCTATGGCAACTACACGGACGAGGAGGCCGGCACCGGTTGCACCGTAATCGTGGCACCCGAGGGCGCCACCGGCGGCGTTGACGTTCGCGGCGGTGCTCCCGCTTCGCGCGAGACCGACCTGCTACGACCCGAGAACACCGTCGACAAGGTCCACGCCGTCTGCCTTTCGGGCGGATCGGCCTTTGGCCTCGAGGCCGCAAGCGGCGTCGCTCGCGAGCTTGAGAGCCGCGGCATCGGCCTTCCCGTCGGCCCCACGCAGGTGCCCATCGTGTGCTCCAGCTGTATCTTCGACCTTGCCTTTGGCGACCCCACCGTGCGCCCCGACATTGAGGCCGGCATCGCCGCCGTGCGCGAAGCACTCGACAACACCCCCACCAAGCTCGAACAGGGCAATGTGGGCGCCGGCACCGGCGCCACTGTAGGCAAGCTCATGGGGCCTGCCACCTGCATGAAGGCCGGCCTTGGCGCTGCCGCCGTGGCGCTCGGCCCTGTTAAGGTGGGCGCCGTGGTCTCGGTCAACGCCTGCGGCAACGTTGTCGACCCCTTCACCGGCGAGTGGGTCGCCGGCATGCGCGCCGCAGCCGATAGTGACCAAATCGTCGACATGGAACTCGCAGCCTTTGCCGCCGCCGGATCCATGCAGATGCCGCTCGACCGCACCAACACCACCATCAGCTGCATCGTCACCAACGTGGAACTCACTAAGGCACAAGCCACCAAGGTCTCCCAGATGGCCGCAGACGCCTACGCACACGCCATCCGTCCCACGCACACCACCAACGACGGCGACACCATCTACACCCTCGCCAGCGGCAAACTGGGCGCCCAGGCAAGTGCCGCCGTTCCCCTAGACCTGCTGGGCATGCTCGCCGTAAGGACTTTGCAAACCGCCATCGCAAACGGAGCCAAAACCGCCAAAACCTCCCACGGCATCCCCGGCGCCGCGAAGTAACCCCACTCGACCGTCGGTCGGAGGCGGGCGGGCATTACGTTTGCTGCTCTACAGTCCTATGCAAGACGAAGGCCACATTAAGTGGCCTTCTTTGCATGCGGAACTCGCGACAAACGTAATGCCCGCCCGTCTCCGACCGACTACCAACTAAAATATTTTCAGCCCAGGCCCCTGTGTACCGCGCGTCGAAGATCTTCAAATTCAGGCAGCCTGACAATCGATTCTTATAGCAGAAGCCCCTTGGCCTTTAGTTTGATACAAGTTCCGCACGAGCCGGAAAGCACTAAATGTGCTTTCCGTGCGAGCAGGACTGTTCGCAGTAGCAAACTAAAGGCCAAGGGGCCCAGTCAACCTATCAGCAACGAATACTCAGCAGCTAGTTGAATTTGAAGATCTTTGAGGCAAGACGGTATAGGCCGAGTGTGGTTTTGTCACCGGCACGACCGCGCAGATTGGTGAAGAACCCGACCACGCCGTAGCGGGCACGACGATACATGCGCTCGTCATAGGCCTTCAAATCATTCCACAGCGTCTTTAGGCGCTCGTCGGCGCAATCTTCCTCGGAAAGCTTGGTAAGCACCGAGCAGATCGCCATCATCATGGTGAAGTAGCCCATCATGTACGAACGCAGGCGCGACGACCCAACATCGCTGTACAAGTGGTACGACTCCATCATGATACGCGTAACACGGAACTGCTGGTCCAGACGCTTGACCATCGTGGCCTCGTTGACACTCTGGCCCTCGCGACCGATAAAGTAGCGGTAGAGGTCGATGTCGGCGTAGTACATGGTCTTGCAACGCGGCAGCGGCACGTAGGCGTAGATGTTGTCCACATAGAACGTGTGCGGCGGCATGGGAAGGTTGGACTCGCGCAGCACATCCGTGCGATAGCACAGGCTGTGCATGAGTAGGTTCTGGTCCAGGCGGAAATGACCGATCTGATCCCAGGAAAAGATCTTCTTGCGCGGCAGGGCAAATTTGTAGCCAATAGCGGTATGCGTGCCCTCGTAAACCTTCTCGTACACGTAGTTCGAGATAAACAGGTCAACGCGCTGATCGCGCTCTTCAAAGCCACGCAGAATCGACAGCATGGTCGAAAGAGCCGCAGCGTCGAGCCAGTCATCCGAGTCGACAACCTTGTAGTAGGTGCCCTGTGCTTCGCGCAGACCCGAAAGGACGGCAATACCGTGGCCACCGTTCTCCTGGTGTACCGCGCGAATGATACCGGGATAACGTGCCTCCCACTCATCGGCCTTATCGGCCGTCTCGTCCTTGGAGCCGTCGTCCACCACGATAATCTCGATATCGGTGGCGTAATTGCTCCCCTCCAAGATGGAGGTGATGCAATGGTCCATGTCCTTGGCGGCGTTATACGAGGGAATACCGAATGTTATGACTTTATGCATGGCAGGCGATAATCTCATCCGAAAGATCGAGGGCGGAATTGGTCACGGCGTCCATATCGTAGTAACGATACTCGGCCAGACGACCCACCGGGTGGAAGTTCGTCAGGTTCTGGACGCGCTCAAGATAGCGCTCATAGAGCTCACGGTTCTCGGGCTCAAGAATGGCGTAGTACGGCGTCTCGCCCGAGCCGGGCGTATAGGCCTTGGAATACTCCTTCATGATGGTGGTCTTGCCGGGCAGGATCTGACCGGTCATGTTCTTGAACTCGGTGATGCGCGTGTAGTCCTCGCTCGTGGTGTAGTTGACGGTGCCCACGGGCTGGAACTGGTCCATATCGAGCGTCTCGAACTTCATGTCGAGCGTGCGGTACGGTAGCGCGCCCAGATCGAGATTGAACAGCTCATCGAGCGGACCGGTGTAGACGATCTCGCCACCATAGACCTTGCCGTCGATCTTGACGGTAGTCTCGTCGATTTCAAAGAGGTCACGGGCGTCCACGTCGCAGAACACGTCGATCAGGTCGTGGTCGAGCATGTGCTCAAAGAGCGCCGTGTAGCCCTCCTGCGGCATGCCCTGGAAGGGAGCTTGCGGGAAGTAGCGGTCATCATCGCCCACAAAGACAGGAACGCGGCCGGTGATCGAGGGATCGATCTGATCGGGCGTCTGGCCCCACTGCTTCATGGTGTAATGCAAAAAGACGTTCTCGTAGACGTAATCGGCGACCTCGGCAAGATCCGGGTCGTTCTTCTTACGCAGCTCCATAATGGGCACCTTGACATCCTTGCCAAAGGTCTCCACGAGCTTCTGATACAGCTCCTCGCCGCGCTCGTCACCAAAGGCGAGCTTGAGACTCGCATGGTTGAAGGGCACGGGCATAAGGGTACCGTTGATGTTGGCGAGCACCTTGTGCTGATAATCCGTCCACTTGGTAAAGCGTGACAGGAAATTGTGCACGCGCTCGTTAAAGGTGTGATAGATATGCGGACCGTACTCGTGAATCAGGATTCCGGCCTCGTCAGTGCAGTCATAGGCATTGCCCGCAATGTGGCTACGGCGCTCCAAAACGGCAACACGATAGCCGATGGTCTCGGCAAGACGGCGGGCGCAAACGGCACCGGCATATCCAGCACCGACGACAATCATGTCGTACGCGCCGGCGTTAAAGCCTTCAGGCAGGCCTGAGGTAATCTGCATCGATACTCCTTGTCAAAAGCCACGGGCTCGTTAGCTGGGCTTTTCTCGAACATTCTTCGAGACATATTTATTAGAGCGATTATAGCGCTAATGCGTCCTATAATGAGCTTGCCACACAAGGAAAGCTCAAGCACCGCGGCGAACATAATTGAAAGGTAGACCCGCTAGCAGCGGGTTTATTCGTGAACAGCCGGGCGCCTGGAGCTTAGCGAAACGCTTGTAAGGAGTAACATGAGCGATTTCCTAAACCGTATGAAGTCTGCCGCCAAGGCCGACCTTAAGACGATCGTCCTGCCCGAGGGCGAGGATCCGCGCACTATCGTCGCGGCCACCAAAATCATCGAGGAGGGCCTGGCAAAGATCGTCATCCTGGGCAACCCCGACGAGATCAACGTCCCCGGCGCTACCGTCATCGACCCGCGCAATGCCGAGAAGCACGAGGAGTATGCGCAAAAGTTTGCCGAGCTCCGCGCCAAGAAGGGCGTTACCATCGAGCAGGCTCGCGCCCAGGTGATGGACGCCACCTACTTTGGCACCATGATGGTCAAGATGGGCGATGCCGACGGCCTGGTCTCCGGCGCCTGCCACTCCACCGCCGACACCCTGCGCCCCGCGCTGCAGATCCTCAAAACCGCCCCGGGCACCAAGCTGGTCTCGGCCTTCTTCGTGATGTGCACCGACACCCCGCAGTTCGGCACCGACGGCACGCTGATCTTCGCCGACTGCGGCCTCAACATCAACCCGTCCTCCGACGAACTCTCCGAGATCGCCATCGCCTCGGCCCACTCCTGGTCCACCTTCATGGGCAACGTTGAGCCGCACGTGGCCATGCTCTCCTACTCCACCATGGGCTCCGCTGGCGGCGAGGTCGCCAAGAAGGTCCAGGAGGCTGTGAAGTTCTGCAAGGAGAAGGCTCCCGAGCTCGCCATCGATGGTGACCTGCAGCTCGACGCCGCCATTGTCCCCACCGTCGCCCAGCTCAAGGCTCCCGGCTCCTCTGTCGCCGGTAAGGCCAACGTGCTCGTGTTCCCCGACCTCGAGGCAGGCAACATCGGCTACAAGCTGGTCCAGCGCTTCGCTGGCGCTGACGCCTACGGCCCCATCCTGCAGGGCATCGCCAAGCCGGTTAACGACCTTTCGCGCGGCTGCTCTGCCGACGACATCGTGGGTGTCGTGGCCATCACCGCCGTCCAGGCTCAGATGGCTGAGTAGCTGACGTATCCCCTCGGGACCCTACAGGGTAAAGCTCTGAAAACGTCCTCGGACATGCATGAAACCCCCGCTGTGCACTTCGTGCGGCGGGGGTTTCATGCGTCCTGACGCTCCTATTTGGCAAGGTGTTTTTTAGAATTCATTTTGCGCTCG
>CATYUU010000006.1:0-62840 GCA_958413455.1 uncultured Collinsella sp.
ATGCCCGCCCTCCGGAGCCACGCGGGAGCTGGGGTTACGTTATCGGGCCCAGCATTCAGAAAAGTCAGTGCAGCAAAATGGCGACGCGGATAGAATGCACAAGATAGGGGCACGTTGTCGGGACGCGCTTTTTTAAGTTGCGGTGGAATAGTTCCTGTTTTTGGGCTTGAAGGCCGATTTTAGGGACTATTTCACCGCAACTGAGGGGTGGGATGTGGGGTTAATGCTCGTAGATTAAGTTGCCTGCCAGGTAGGTGGCCTGAACCTTGGTCGCTTGGAGCTCTTGGGGGTCAACGGTGAGCGGGTTTTGGTCCAGGACTACCAGGTCGGCGTATTTGCCGGGCTCTAGGCTGCCGAGGTTTTGCTCGTCACCTGCTGCGTAAGCGCTGCCCAGGGTGTAGTTGCGCAGAGCTGTAGCCGCGTCGACGCGCTCGCTGGGGAGCCAGCCGCCCTCGGGCCAGTGGCTGCGGGGGTCTTGGCGCGTGATGGCCGTGTAGAGCACGTTCATGCTGGTAACGGCCGTGATGGGGCTATCGGTGCCGAAAGCTTGGCGGATGCCGCGCTGCTTATAGGTCGCAAACGGCCACATGATGCGGCTGCGTTCCAGGCCCAGGTCGCGCTCCGGGCCACCCGGGTCGAGCGTGATGTGGCAAGGCTGGCTCGAGGCAATGACGTTGAGCTTGCGCAGACGATTGATGTCCTGAGGCAGCAAATTCTCCAGATGCTCGAGCGTGTTATGACCGTGCTGGGGCAAGCCGTAGAGCTCTGCCGCCTCCTCAAAGATATCGAGCGCAGCATGAATGGCACCATCGCCGATAACGTGGATGCGTACGGTGTGCCCACGCTCGGCTGCCGCCAGAACCAGCTTGCGCATGCGCTCGACGGGAACCGTCAGACGACCCTGGTCGCCCGGGAAGCGCGGGTTGGTATAGGGCTCAGTGAGGTATGCGGTATGCTCGCTCGAAACGCCGTCGAAGAACTGCTTAAAGCCTGGCGCCGAGAGCAGCGCGTTGTTCGCGTAGCGGGTCTGGAGTTCTTCCAAGCGCGATTGGTCATCCAGCAGCGTGGGGAACAGATGGGCGCGAATGCCCAGCTTGCCGACGGCCTGTAGCTTGTCGTAAACATCGTCGCGAATAAAGTCGCAGCCCGGCATGGGCATGAGCGACATATCGCAGATTGAGGTGATGCCTTGCTCGGCCATACGCTTCATCTGGTCGGCGTAAGCGCTCGCGATGCGGTCCTCGCCCAGCCACTCAAGACAGCGCGGCAGCAGCTGCATGGCCGCAGCCTCGTGAGCGATACCCGTGAGTTCGCCATTTGCATCCTTGTCGTAACTTCCACCCGCCGGCGGCTCGCTGTCACGCGTCACGCCGAGGGCTTCGAGTGCGCGGCTGTTGAGCCACAGGGTATGCCCATCGCCCGAATACATAACACAGGGGCGATCGGGGAAGACGACGTCGAGGGAAGCCTTGGTAGGGTGCTCGGGGGGATCCCAGCGGTAATCGCGCCAGCCCTGGGTCACGACCCAGGCGTCATCGGGCAAGCCTTGGGAAAACTCTAGCGCATGCTGCACCAGTGCCGCCTCTGACGTGCCCATATCCATGAGCATGTACGGCGAGGAACCGACCGAGGTATGGAAGAAGTGCAGGTGCGCATCATGGAAACCGGGGCAGATGAATTGCTCGCCGTAGTCGACCACCGGCGTGGCGGCAGGTGCGGCGGCAATCACGTCATCGGGCGCGCCGACTGCGACGATGCGATCTCCCGCGATGGCGATCGCCAACTCGCGGGCGGTATCGATGCCGTCTTGGGCGGTAAAAACGTTCTTGGAGCGGATAATCCGATCGATATGTTGCATGGGCGTCCCCATCTCTGGCAGGAAATTCAACACCCCCGAGTGTACTCCCCCGCCCTTGCAACAAAACCCCAAGCGGCAAACGGCAACTTTACCAGCCCTAGCGGCAGGTGGCATACTGGAGAGAGCCTGTACGATTTTGCGATCGAGCCAACAAGGAGCAAATCGACCATGACGAAGACCAAGGCACAGCAGATTATGGCGGCAACCGAGGTTCGCGCGGCAGACGACGTCACCGCGGCCATCCAGGATATCGCCGCCGAGTTTGAACCCTACATCATCAAGCAGCGCCGGCACTTCCATAAGCACCCGGAGCTGAGCCTTGCCGAGGAGCGCACGACTTCCGACATCGCCAACCAGCTCGACGCCATGAATATCCCCTACGAGCGTCCGCTCAAGACCGGCCTGGTGGCGACGCTCCGCGGCACCGCGTCCGATGCCTACCGCGAGGACGGCACGCCGCGCCGCCGCATCCTGCTGCGCGCCGACATCGACGCCCTGCCTGTCACCGAGCAGACCGGCGAGGAGTTCGCCAGCGTCAACGAGGGCTGCATGCACGCCTGCGGTCACGACTGCCATATCGCCATGATGCTCGGCACGCTGCAGATTCTGCGCCACATGACCGATGACATCCACGGCGAGATTCGCATCGTATTCCAGCCCAGCGAGGAAAACGGCCAGGGCGCCAAGCTCATGATCGGCACGGGCGTACTCGACGGCGTCGACGGCGCCTACGCCGCGCACATCTGGAGCGAGGTCGACGCCGGCACCGTAAGCTGCGAGCCCGGCCCGCGCATGGCCAATACCGACTGGTTCCGCATCGACGTCCGCGGCACCTCGTGCCATGGCGCCATGCCCCAGCGCGGCCACGATGCCGTTATGGTTGCCGCCGAGATCGTCAACGCCCTGCAGACCATCGTCTCGCGCGAGATTAGCCCCTACGAACCCGCCGTCATCACCGTCGGCGAACTGCACGGCGGCACCGCGCGCAACGTTATCGCCGGCACGGCGTACCTCGCCGGCACGGTGCGCACCTATGGCGACAAGACGCATGAAGAGATGCCCGAACTTATGCGCCGCATCGTGGAGCACACCGCGGCTGCTCTGGGCGCCGAGGCCGAACTCACCGACTACACCATCGCCAACTACAAGGTCGAAAACGATGCCGCCTCGAGCGAGCGCTGCCGCCAAGCTGTGCTCAAGTGCCTGGGTCCCGCGGGCGAGGGCCATTACCGCGGCACGCTTTCGGGCGAGGACTTCTCGGAGTATCTGCGCCGCGTGCCGGGCGTGCTCGCCTTTGTTGGCACGCGCAACCCCCAGATTGGCGCCACCTATGCCCAGCACTCCTGCTTCTATAAGATCGACGAGAGCGTGCTCGCCAAGGGCTCCATGGTAGCCGCTCAGTATGCCATCGACTTTTTGGCCGAGCCCACGCAAGAAGAGCTCGACGGCCCCACGATCGCCGCGGTTGCCGAGACCAATCCCGACCTGGCAGCCAAGCTGCGCTCCGCCAAGGCAACGGCCGCCGAGGCCCGCGACGCCATGCACGACGCCCGCACCGCCCGCCATGCAGCAATCAAGGGCATCCACGATGCCCGTGCCGCCGCTCGCCACGATGAGAAGCACGGCGAGTAGCCGTCACGCCCACCTATAACAACCTGGCCAGAGCAAAGCGGGGGCGAACGTTATCTCAACGTTCGCCCCCGCTTATGTGTCGACCGCTTTTCTAGCGCGTCCTCCGTCACGACAAGTAAGAGCGAAGGATGGTGAGCCAGCGTGGGGTTTCGAGGTGAATGATATCGGTGGGGACTCCGGCGGGCGCATGGCCGCCAAAGAGCAGGCCCGCGTCTGCCGGGTTGATAAGGCGCACGATCCATACGGCAACGACCAGCACGCACAGAACAATAACCGCAATGTCGATGCCGCGCTTTAGCTTGCTCGACGTCACCTCCTCGCGCACGAACGCGAGCACAAACGCAATCGGCACCACCCAAAACAGCGGATGGTAGGCAAAGGCCGCCGCAAAATCGAGGCGCAGTGCTGCCAGCCAGGCCCTCGTCATGCCACATCCCGGACAGGGAATGCCCGTCATCAGGCGAAACACGCAGCCGATATCGAGCAGGTAGAGTGCGAGCCAGGCGACAAAGAGCGCGCCGATGCAAGAAAGGGCGCGGCGAATGAGTTCCGCCGCGCCCTTATGTCCCTGGGAGCTGTTCACGCCGCTCTTATCGTTAGGCACGAGCGCCAAGACGGACGTTGTAAGCCGTTGCCATGGCATTGGTATTCTTGATGATGATGTTCATGGCAAAGATGGGGCCAAGACCGCACAGCAGCGCGCCGACAATCTGCCACATAAGAACGGTGGTGCCGTTCTCCTGGAACATCAGGCCGTAGCGAGGAGCGTTGGCCTGCAGGCGGTTGCCAATCTTGTAATACCAGTAGTACGCATAGAAACCGCAGGTCACGAACGACAGCAGGATAAATGCTGCCAGACCCGGCGTGGAATCGCCGTCGTCCTGGCACATGACATTGATGTCGCGGGCGAGGCAATAGAGGAAGTAATATGAATAGATGCCGCAGGTCACGATGGAAAGCAGGAGCCAGCCGATCACGCCACGGTCGGTTTTAATCGGAGTATAGCCCATCGGGGCAGGTGCAGGCTGCTGAGCATACTGCTGCTGACCGGTGTACTGCTGCTGCCCGGCGTACTGCTGCTGAGGCTGAGGCTGAACTGCCTGAACCGGAGTGGGCTGAATCTGCGTGGGCTGCGGAGCAGGCTGGGGCTGAGGTGCAGGCTGCGGCGCGGGCTGCGGAGCAGGAGCAGCGGGAGCGGCACCGACGGCAGAACCGCAGACGGGGCAGAATTTGGCATCATCCGAAATGGGAGAACCACAAGTGGGACAGAACATAAGCTTCTCCTTTTCCTAAGGCGTTGCACGCCTTCAAACCTTACACGTCTATGTTCTCAACAATAGCCGCGACGTTGTTGCGCAACATTGGCCAATTTCCGAGAAATTTTGCTGCAACCGTTTTCCCAGGCATTTTCTTGCTTTCGCAGTAGAAAAAGGCACCCCGGGCTCAGTTGCCCAGGGCGCCTCGACCGACTATTCGGTTTGATTGTTTTCGGCAGCAGGATTATCGCCCGGCTCATCCGCCGGCGTGGCAAGGGCATCCCAATCGGGCTCCGCAGGCGTCGCCTCGGGCGCCGGTGCAGGTGCAGGCGCCGGGGCAGGTGCCGGGGCAGGTGCGGGCGCGGGTGCAGGGGCAGGTGCGGGTGCCGGTGCAGGGGCTGCACCAGTGGCGGCCGTGGGATTGAATCCCGCAGGAGCAGGCTTCTTCTCACCCGGAAGCACAAACGTCAGAACATCGTCGGCATCCTCATCGGCCCACTCGCTGGCATAGCGCGCAGCCCAGTAGCCAACGGCGCGATACTTGAGCATCTTGCCAAACACAGTCAGGAACACCGTGACAAAGGCAACGATCATCAAGAACAGGATGAGCGTAATGCCGCCGCCCTCGATGATTGCCTCAAGACCCGTGGGGCGATAGTAATAGCTATACATACCAAACGTAGCAATGGCGCCAAAGATGGCGGTGAAGATCCACGTGATGATGTGCGACACGATGCCCGTCAAGAACTCAGGGAGAATCGAGGCGCAGAACAGCTTGCCCAGGTTGGACTTATAGGACTTCCAAACCTTCTTAAGCGAAAACGCGCTCTCCACGCGGCCGGCGACCGCAAAGTGCATCACAGCGGCATCGCCAAACATCTTAAAGAAGATGCCCAGTACCACCGACACGATCATGGCAAAGACAAGCAGCCCCATCGAACCGATGAGGGCACCCTCAAGACCGCTCGAACCGTAGTAATAGTACGAGCCAACGGCACCGATCGCAGCGCTCTCAAGCACCGAGAACACCACACCGATCACCGGAATAATGGCTATGAGCCGGAGCACGTTCGTAATGACAGACGAGAAAATGCCCAATCCAAACGAAGTCGAGCGCAGCAGTGGACGCTCCATACCGTTATCGTCCTTGAGCGACAGGTCGCGGCCCCACTCGATAGCAAAGCCCGCGCCACACACGCTTGCCACGTACGCGAGCAAAAAGCCAATGGCCGCTGCGATACCGCCGATAACGGGAATAAACAGCACCAGCACCGAGACGACACAGATCAGCGCCGGCAAAAAGGCGATCTGGCACACGCGAACCAGGGCGCCGGGAACCTTGAGCATATCGTTAAAGGCCTGCGCCATGCAGCCCTTGGGCACGTTCATAGCCGGCTGGGGCGCAACGAACGGCTGCGGCTGCGGCTGGGCAAACGGCTGACCCTGCGGCTGAGGTTGAGCTTGCGGAGCGGGACCGGCGGCCTTGACCTCGGTATTAGGGGCACCGCACACGCCGCAGAACTTGTCGTTATCGCCCATGGGGGCGCCACACTGCGAACAGAACATCGAAATCATCCCTTCGTATCTAGAGCGAATCACCTGGATCGCAAACGATGTCTTTGGCATCATTATCGCCCAATGTGAGGACAAATACCCCAAGATGACCGATTTGCAACGTGGGTGGCTTTATTCAATGATTCGAAGCGCGCACCAGGGCTAGTTCGTGCCGCGGAAGCCCTTGCCGACGATTTCGGAGCTATCGACGATGGTGATGAAGGCGCCAGGGTCAATCTCGCGGGTATAGCGGCGCAGTTGCACTGCCTCGCGACGGCTCAGCACGCTCATGATCACCGTGACACACTTGCCCGAGAAGGCGCCATAGCCACGGCTGATCGTTGCCGTGCGGTTGAGATGCTTGACGATAAACTCCTCGACCTTAAGGGGCTCGGAGCAAATGATCGTGCAGACCTTACGAAGGTGAATGCTCTCGATAGCCTTGTCGACCACAAGCGTCTTGGCAAACAGACCGAGCACGCAGTACAGGCCGACGCGCGGGCCATACAGGAAAGCCGCGATGGTCACGATGCCGATATCGACCAGCAACAGGGCACGGCCGATCTCGAGCGTCGTGCGGCGCTTGAGAATCATGGCAAGAATGTCGGTACCACCCGTGGAGGCGCCAATGTCAAAGACAATGGCACTGCCCAGCGCCGGCAAGATGACGGCAAAACACAGGTCGAGCCACATATCGCCCGTCATCGAAACATCCGACGGAATGAAGAGCTCAAACAGCGAGACGTAGGCCGAAAGCGCAAACGAGGCAAAGACGCTCCAAAGGATTGCCTTGCGCTCCAAAAAGATAAAACCCAGGATGACCAGGACCGCGTTGATAATCCACATAAAGACGCCGACGGGCAGAGTCGGGAACAGCGTGGAAAGAATGACCGACACGCCCGAGGTGCCGCCGAAGGCAAAGTGATTGGGAGTTTTAAAGGCCACGATGGCGAACGCCGTGAGGATCAGGCCCAGATTGAGCTCGGCAAAAAAGCGCGGAAAGCCTGGCTCCTGGCTGCGCTTGCGGCCGGCGCGCTCGCCACGTTCGATATCCTCGCGACCGACAACGCGCTCCATCGGCACCACCGGAGGACGATGCATCTCCTCGGCGGCACGCGACGCCGCCTCTGCCGCAGCGGCTTCAATCGCCCATGCCTTGCTTTCGGTCTCGTGTTCGTCGGCCATTACGGCAACCCTTCGTTAACAATTTGGAAACAATGCGCCCATTAGGGTAACGCGGAACGCGAAGATTGCAACCCTTAGTTAGACGAGCGGTATGCCTGCATCGGGGGCATATAGAAAACGGTCGACCGCACTTTTGCTTGCGCGGTCGACCGTTTAGCGTTTTCGCAGGTAAAACCTATCGAAACAAACCTGTCCCTATTTGGTAGGCTACTCGTGCTGGCTGGTGCGGTGCTCGTACTCCTCGGGGGTGATGACATCCTCGATGCGCAGGTTGACGCCTGCCACCTCAAGGCCGGTCATCGCGGCCAGACGCTCGGTGACGCGCGCCTTAACGTCGTCAAAGATCGCAGGCGCATAGGCGCCGTACTCGATGATGACCGAGATGTTGACGACCACGCGGTTGTCGTCGGTGACCTCGACCGTCACGCCCTTGGTCAGGTTCTCGGCACCAAACTGCTCCTGCACAAAGTGCATAAGGTTGCCCTTCATGCCCAGGACGTGCGGCACCTCGCGGGTGGCCATGGCAACGATCTTCTCGATCACGCCGTTGGAATAGGTCAGCGAGTCCTCGGACTCGTCCGCCTCCTCATCCATCTCCTCGTTATCCTCGTCCGCATCGGACTCGGCCTCGACGAGTGCCTCGTCCTCGAGCGTTACGTCCTCCGCCTCGGCGGCGACGGCCTCATTCGCCTCGAGCTCGGTATCGGCCACATCGACCTTCGTGTTAAAAGCCATGGTTCCTCCTTATGCCTGCCGCAGATGCGACAGTCGAATTCATATTAGCGGCCGCTAAACAGACGGCCGAAGAAGTTGACGATACCGTTCTCGCCGTCGCGAATCTGGCCGATCACGGCGCCGATCAGAACAAAGAATGCGATGACGAGCGTGTCCCACAGGCCCAACGTAAGTACCAGCACGGCGAGGATAAAGCCTGCCAAGGCGCCGAGCGTAGTGTTGGGGTGGCGCACGGCATAGCTCCAGATAGCAGCGCCCGTACCTTTGATGAGACCCATAGCCTCGTCAAAGTCGTTGGCGGCGCTGTCGTGCTGCTCGCCGGCCTCGGGCTTGGTGTCGGCGGACTCGCCTGCCGGCGTAGCGTTCTGGTCGATCGTCAGGCGCGGCGTACGGGCGGTCTTGTCTTGGTTGGTATCACTCACCGGAAACCTCCACGGTCTGGACGGTAGTCTTGGACGGCAAAAAACGGACGTGCGCGGTCGTGCCCGGCGTGCCGAGCATGGTGTCGCAGGCCTTCTCGATGCGCTGCTGCATCGAGGTGGCAAGGGCGGCAACGTCCTTATCATCGAGTGCGATGGCCTCGACCTTAAAACGAACGCGCGACTCGTCGGAGCCTTGAACGCGCGCCTCGATATGCTCAACCATCACGCGATCATCGCACTCTGCCGCGGCACGGGCGCACGAGGAAAGCGCTGCGAGCGTGACCTCGATATTGCGCTCCCCCGCCGGATGCACGCAGGACGGCTCGCGACGAGCGAACATCAGGCGGAAAAACCCGATGAGCACGCCAAGTGCCACGATAGCGGCGCACACCGTAACGACGACGCGAGGCATGGTGTCACGCAACAGCAGCATAAAGCGATACGTATACGGTCCCCAGAACTGGCAGACAAGCGTACCCAGCGCCACGATGGCGGCGGCAAGATACACGATCGCTAGGGCTCGTTTGAGTACGCGCACGCGCGCTCCCTTCAGGTTTCGGTCCACAGAATGCAAAACGGTTCGCATCATTATAAAAGAGCCGGGTCCGGTGCCATACGCACGCGGATCCGGCTCATCTATTCCACGAGGCTTGCATGCTCGCTTCATTATGCCCAGATATGCACGGCTTAACCCGTGCGGGCGCTACTCCTCCTCGAGGGCAGCGATGACCTCGTCGGTCATGTCCATGGTGCTGTAGACGTCCTGGACGTCGTCGAGCTCCTCAAGACGGTCGATGAGGCGCTGAACCTTCTTGGCGTCGGCGCCGGAAACCTCGGTCGGGGTGGTCGGGACCATGGTGGTCTCGGAGCCCTTGACCTGGACGCCCTGCTCCTCGAGCGCCTTGGAGACAGCCATGACGTCGTTAGCAGCGGTCCAGACGATCCACTCCTCGCCGGCGTCCTCGTAGTCCTCGCCACCGGCCTCGGCGATGGCCATCATGAACTCATCCTCGTCACCGGCAGGACCGTTGGCGATCATGGTCTCCTTCTTGGCGTTCTCGTCCAGGATCTCCTTGGCGACGACGATCTGGCCCTTGCGCTCAAACTGGAAGGCGACAGAGCCCGAGGTGCCCAGGTTACCACCAGCGTGGGAGAAGGCGGAACGGACATCAGCGGCGGTGCGGTTGCGGTTGTCGGTCAGGCAGTCAACGTAGACGGCGACACCGGCGGGACCATAGCCCTCGTACACGATGTTCTCGTAGACGGCGGCATCGGCACCCGAACCAAAGGCCTTGTCGATAGCGGACTTGATCTTGTCCTTGGGCATGGACTGAGCCTTGGCCTTAGCAACGGCAGCGGCGAGGCTGGCGTTGTTCTCGGGCAGCGGGTCGCCGCCGAGACGGGCAGCAACGGTGATGTTGCGGCTCAGCTTGGAGAAGAGGGCGGAACGCTTGGCGTCCTGCGCGCCCTTACGATGCTTGGTTGTGGCCCACTTAGAGTGTCCGGACATACGTGTCTCCTATCGGTTTCGACCTAAAGCCCAGCGCAGATGCTCGGGCAATATAAACAAACGTCGTTATGATATACCTACTGGCCTGCGAGATAAACCCCAAAATGAAGGCATCGTGATGATGCGGCCCCTTAGTGCAAAGTAACCTGTCCCCTTTGCACCAAATTAGGACCAGAGGAGGTCGCTGCGGGTGATGGTGGCGCCAATGGCAAAGGGCATGCAGGCGATGACCGGATACAGGTAGCGCATGTAGGTCGAGCCGTTGCAGGGACCGATCAGGCACACGGCGAGCACGCCCAGCAGCGGCACCCAAATGGCCAGCCCGCGCCACGAATGACGACGTAGCAGATAGACCACCACGGCGATCATGATCCACACATAGGTGGCCGAGCTCATGGTGAGCGAGATAAACGGGATGCGCTGCACCGCCACGCGGTACAGGTTGATCAGGTGGTCGCACCAGCGTACAACCTTGCTATCGACCGGATGGAAGTCGAAGTACTTGAGGTTATCGGGCTTCGCCATGATCTCGGCACTGCGCGCCGTGCTGTAGACCCATGCGTCGCGAGCGCTCGGATAAAAATACCCATAGTAGTTATTGATGAGCGCCGAGATATAGCACCCGGGGTCCTTTTTGAACATCTGGGCCCACACCTCAAAATAGGCCTTGATGTCCTCCTGCGAGGCATACTCGTTAAAGCAATTTTTGACGGCGTCCGACTTATCCGGGTTGTAACGGCGGCCCAGGTTCTCGTACTTGAGCACACGGTCGATCACGGCACGCTCTTCGTCGGTCACCAAGCCGTCGCAAGGAGCCTCCACGATGGTGCCGTCCTCCTTAACCGTGGGGTTGACGCCCGAGTTAAGGCCATCGTGCTTTTGGACGAAACGAGCCGTCTGCTGGAACGGAATCGAGAGGATTTCGCGCTTGGAACCAGGCGTGATATCGTGCGCCGGCATAAAGACCTTGGTGAAGTACATATTAGAAGCAAGACAGAGCGCGAGCACCGCGAGGACGCCGACCCAGCGGAAGCGCGGCGTGGCGCCCGAAGTCGCAGCACCAGTCTGCCTGGCTGCACGATGAGCCACATGCGCGTCCCATGCGCAAAACGCCGCCGCGATTACGCATGCCGCCAGGGGAAACACCAGGCCGCCGTTACGCAGAAACGTGGAACCCATGGCGCCCAGAGCGAGCAGCAGCCAGTCATGGCGCGCAAAGAGCACGGGCCTCTGTTCGCCCGCACGCTCGGCATTGGCATCGCGACGGGGCAGGCCGCAGGCCACGAGCTTTACGGTCTGCACCAACAGCACCAAAAACGCGTCGGCAAACAGCACATCTTTGGTAAGCAGGGCCGCGTAGTTGGAGAACATGGGCATAAACACAAAGAACAGCAGGATCACGCCGCGGACCGGCAGGCTCACGCCCAGCTTGCGCAGCGACGAGATGGAATAGGCCATGCAGGCGGCCGTAATGACGAACTGAGCGCAGGTGTAGATGGCAAGACCCGCGTTGGCGCTGTTGAACAGTGAAAGCCCCAGCTGGACGCACGAACCGATGATAGCCGTGTGCGCCACGGGGTGATGTCCGTTGAGCAACACATTGGGATTGAGCAGACGCAGGTAGTCACTCGTGCCATTGGGGTAGTTGAACCACTGGCGAATCTGCGCACCCGTATCTCCCATAAAAAGGCCGGGCAGCGAAGCGATGAGCGTGGGCGCCCAGGCGATCATAAGCACCAGGAAGGGCCCGGCAAAGGGATGGACCGAGAGCACGGCGTGAGCCACACGCCCTACGCGGCCAAAGTGCGCTTCGGAAAACGGAATGCGTCGAGAGCTCAGCCAATCTAGACACTCAAAGGCAAGGTAGAAGGCAACGACCGCCAAGAGCATCCAGCCCGCACCGCCTATCCAGGCGCAGATGATGCGGGCCTTGTCGCCGAGCACGATCTCGGCCGAATCGGTGAGGTCGTAGCTGCGGCCAAACACCATGCAGACGGCAAAGAACAGCGACGGAAGGATCACCGAGGGACGCCAAGCGTCGCCGCGGCCAAAGAACACGTAGCGAAACGGCAGCGTGAGCAGGCAGGCAAGCGCAAGCAGCATGACCGCGTCGGTATGGCCGGCAAACGAGAGGAGCACCTCGTAGCACACGTACAGCATGCCCGAGGCTTTGGGGTCAATCGCCAAGACTGCGTTGCTCGACACCGGAGCGGGATCGATGGAAAACGCCGTGGTCGCCAACAGCGCGAGCAAAAATGCGATGAGCGTCTGCTTGGCGGGGTAGCGCTTAAACCAGACGATGCGGGCAGCGTCGCGCGCAGCCGTTGTGGAGAGGTCGGAATCATTCACAGTCCGAAAGCCTTTCTAGAAACCTGCCAAAAAGGGACAGGTTTATTTTGGCAGGTTTTATCTGGGGAAACGTTACGGTTCTGTCATCGTTGCCCGGCAAAACCACCACCAAGGTGCCCGCCCCTTTGCGGTGGCATGTGGTGGCTAGACGTCGAGGTAGATGCGCTGGGGACGGTCGCGACGAAGGGCAAAGATGATGAGCGCCAGGCCCGCAATCACGAGTGGCAGACTCAACAGCTGACCCATGGTGATGACGCCGCCCAGCAGATAGCCCAGCTGGGCATCGGGCACGCGCACAAACTCAATGAGGAAGCGGACGATGCCGTAACCCATCACAAACACGCCCATAAACGTGCCCTGGGGCAGCAGCGGTTTTTTGCGGCTGAGCACCTGCAAGATGCAAAAGAGCACAATGCCCTCGAGAAATGCCTCGTAGAGCTGGGAGGGATGGCGCGGCATATCGCCCGCGGCTCCGCCAAAGATCACGCCCCAGGGCAGATCGGTCGGCTTGCCCCACAGCTCGCCGTTGACAAAGTTGGCGCAGCGCCCCAGGCACAGGGCCAGCGGAGCACCGATGACCGCGAGGTCTGCCAAAGTCCAGGCGTCGAGCTTGTACATGCGGCACACGATGATGCCGCCCAAGATGCCGCCGACCAAGCCGCCATGAAAACTCATGCCGCCCTCGTTGGTGGCAAAGATCTCGAGCGGATGCGCCCAATAGTAGCCATCACCGTAAAAGATGACGTAGAACAGGCGGGCGCCAATGATAAGGCCAAAGACCACACCGACCACGACGCTCGTCAGGTCGTCGACCGTAATGTCGAAACCCCAGCGACGCTGTGTGCGATACATGACGACCGCCGTGAGCAGAGCGCCGACCACGTAGGCCAAGCCGTACCAGTAGATGGTGATGGGCCCCGCCGAAATGGCGACGGGATCAAGCATATGGTAGAGGTCGTTGAGCATATCGATCCCCCTGCTCCCTACATACAAATGCGGCCGCGGGCCTTGCGCTCGCAGCTGCATATCTGGGCGTAACGTCTATGCGGAGCATGTCGCCCGCAGCTTTCGCATCTTAGAACGGCGCGTACTCGTCGTACAGGTCGTCGGCCTCGCCGGAGGCATTGATCTGCTCAACACGGGTAACGCCGGGCACATGCTCCTTCAGGATACGCTCGATACCCATGGACAGGGTCAGTGCGCTCATAGGGCAGCCGGCGCAGGCGCCCTGAAGCTCAAGCTGGACGACGCCCTCGTCGTCGACGCCCACATACTCCATATCGCCGCCGTCAGCCTGCAGGTTGGGGCGGATCTCCTCAAGAACCTTCTTAAGCAGCTCTTCGTTAACAGCCACAGGGGCTCCTTTCTCACAATAACGCGGGCACGCCCGCGGACAGAGCTATGTTACTACAGCCGTGTACCCGCTCACGAGCCATCCATGCGCGCGGACACGACTTTCACGAGCAGTCAATTTGGGACGGGGCTTTTAGCTGCTTTTGCCGACGCCCGGCGCTAGCACACGCCGCCGCTACTGCTGAGTTTGTTCCCCGGTGCCAATGTGGACATCGACGATAACCTGGCGGTAGCTAATGCCGCAGGAGTCGAGAATGCGGCGACTGATGCGGCCGTCGTCGGTGTCGGCGTACTTATTGTCCAGGTAGACAACCTCGCCCACACCTACCTGCGCCAGGATTTTGGCGCAGTCATGACACGGGAACAGCGTGACGTAGACCGTGGAACCCTCAAGGTCTTTGAGCGAGCCGCGGTAGTTGAGCACGGCGTTGGCTTCGGCATGGACTACGTAGTTATGCTTGTCCTGCAGCGGGTCATCGCTCGTGCCCCACGGGAAAAAGTCGTCGTTGAGCGCCGAGGGCGTACCGTTGTAGCCCACCGAAAGGATGCGGTGGTTGGTGCTGGCGATGCACGCGCCCACCTGCGTGTTGGGGTCCTTGCTGCGGCGCTGCGCGGCGATGGCCACGCTCATAAAGAACTCGTCCCAGCTAATAACGTCGCGGCGCTTGCCCGACGCGGTTTGATGAAGATCGTCCGACATGGCAGACACCTCCGAAATCGCAATAGTTTGACACATTGTAGCAGGTGAAAGGTGGAGACGTTTTTGTCCCACCGCCCCCATCGCTACGCGCGACGGGGCTTTTGATTGATGTGGTAGAGCTCGGCCAGGCCGCGAAGCGTCAACGCGTCATCGACCGTCAGGCTGTGGCCGACCAACGCCGCGAGCGCCTCGGCATCGTCGCCGGTAATGACGATGGGCACATCGCCCTCCCCCGCGGCCTTAGTCGCGCGCATCTCGGCGAGCACCATGTCGAGCATGCCGTCGATGCGCGCCACCTCGCCCAGAACCACGCCCGAGCGCATGGCCTCACGCGTGTTGCGGCCGATGACGTGTGTCGGCGCCGAGGGCTCAACCTGAGGCAGGCGCGCTGCTGCCGCCGAAAGCGAGCGGGCGCCAAGGGCCAGGCCTGGCGCGATAACGCCGCCGACAAAGGTGCCGTGCGCGTCGATGACCTCGATATTGGTCGTGGTGCCCAGGTCGATCACGATGCACGGCGAGCCGTAGACGGCACGGGCCGCCACGGCGTCGGCGATGCGGTCGGGGCCGATCTCGGCCGGATCGTCGTAGTGCACGGGCATGCCGGTCTTGAGGCCCGGCCCCACGGTGAGCACGCGCCCCGTGCAGGTACGGGAAAGCGCTGCCTTCCACGGGCGCTCGAGCGCCGGGACCACACAGCCCAGCACAGCCGCGGTGGGCACAAGCGCACCCGGCATGCCCGCATCGGCCGCCAGTGCGGCCATGACCTGCACGAGACGCATGCGCGCCTCGTCTGCTGTGATGCTCGACGGCGTGGTGATCTCGCACGTCGCAAGCGGACATTCCTGCGCCGCGGCCGAATCCTCTGCAAACAGGCCAAAGCGAATGAACGTGTTGCCCACGTCGACCGTCAATATATATGCGCACCCATTAAGCATCGTCGGCGCTCCTTTCGTCTGCCCAGCAGTATATCGCCTACCTAAACCAGCTAAAAAGCCCCGTCCCAAATTGACTACCTTGCGGCTATACTAATGCGCGGTCGTGCGCGAGCTCACGCGGCGGCCCTTGGTAACCCGACTTCCCGCGCCGTATCCGTAGCGGCGCTTGCGGGGGAAGCGGATATACGCAAAGGAGTTCTATATGAGCAATCCCTCGAACCGCACTTCGATGCGCGGTCAACTCACGCTGCGCGGCGTCGTCATCGGCGTCCTTGGCTGCGTGATCATCACGGCAAGCTCGGCCTATACCGCCCTCAAAATGGGTGCGCTCCCCTGGCCGATCATTTTCGCTGCCGTCATTTCGCTGTTCTTCCTGAAGCTCATGGGCAACGCCAGCCTCAACGAAGCCAACGTCACCCACACCATCATGTCCGCGGGCGCCATGGTCGCCGGCGGCTTGGCGTTTACCATCCCGGGCGCCTGGATGCTGGGCTATGCCGACCAGATCAGCTGGCTCGACATGTTCATCGTGGCGCTCGCCGGCACCATCTTGGGCCTTCTGGCAACAGCGCTCATCCACCGTCACTTTATCGTGGACGCCGCGCTGGAGTTCCCCACCGGCAACGCCGCAGCTCAGACCCTGCGCGCCACCGAGGCCGGCGGCAAGACCGGCAAGCAGCTCTTTGGCTCCATGGCCATCGCAGGCATCTACAGCGTGCTGCGCGACGCTCTGGGCGTGGTGCCCAGCATGCTGTGCACGCTCAATATCCCCGGCGTGACCTTTGCCATCTACAACTCGCCCATGTTGCTGTCCATTGGCTTTTTGGTGGGCTTCGCCCCCGTCGCCTTCTGGTTTGCCGGCGCGCTGCTGGGCAACTTTGGCATCATCGTTGGCGGCACTGCTGCCGGCCTGTTCGATATTGTGACCGCGCAGGGTATCGTCAAGTCCTTAGGTATGGGCCTTATGATGGGCTTTGGCGTCGCCGTCGTCCTTAAGGACATCCTGCCGCAGGTCGCCGGTATCGTCCGTGGCCTCGCCGCCGACAGCTCCACCGACACCGACGAGCAGTCGCTTATCTCGGGCTCGCTTAAGCTCGACGCCGGCATCATCGGCCTGGGCACCGCAGCCATCGCTGTGATCGTTGCCATCGCGCTCGACCTCGGTCCCGTCCCAGCCGTCATCGTCACGTTGTTCACCTTTGTCACCACCATCATGAGCGCACAGAGCTGCGGCCAGACGGGCATCGACCCCATGGAGATCTTTGGCCTCATCGTCATGCTCATCGTGGCAGCCTTCGCGCAGCTCGCACAGGTCAAGCTGTTCTTTATCGCCGGCATCGTAGCCGTGGCGTGCGGCCTTGCGGGCGACGTCATGAACGACTTTAAGGCCGGCGCCGTACTGGGCACCAACCCGCGCGCACAGTGGATCGGCCAGGCCATCGGCGGCATCGTGGGCGCCTTGGTCGCCGCCGCCGTCATGGTCGCGCTCGTCACCGCCTATGGTCCGGACGCCTTCGGTCCCGACAAGAGCTTTGTTGCCGCGCAGGCAAGCGTGGTCGCCACCATGGTCTCGGGCATCCCGAGCGTGCCGTGGTTTGCGGGCGGCTTTATCGCCGGCATCGTCATGTACTGGCTCGGCATTCCGGCCATGATGATCGGTCTGGGCGTGTACCTGCCGTTCTATATGTCGCTCACGGCTTTCCTGGGCTCCTGCGTTAAGCTCGTCTACGACAAGTGGGCCGCTCACCGCGACGCCACCGCCGGTCTTTCGGACGAGGAAAAGGCCGCCAAGGACGCCGCCTTCCAGGAGCAAGGCCTGGTCGTCGCCAGCGGCCTGCTGGGCGGCGAGTCCATCGTCGGCGTTATCCTGGCGTTTGTCTCTGTTGGCTTGAGCCTGCTGGGCTAAGTCGAGCGGCCGCTCGACAGCGACCATATTGCCTACGGCTTGCCCGGTCGGTAGCTTTCGCGGCTGCCGACCGGGCTTTTTGATATCGAAACAAAGAAAGGCCGGCGCGCTGCGTTTAACAGCGCACCGGCCTTATCGGTTAAGCTATCGAAGCGCTCCTGCTATGAACCGAAGTTCGTTGCAGAATCTACGCTCGAAACGCTACATCTGCTTGCGACGACGATCGCTCAGCGTCACACCAGCGGCCACGAGGGTGATACCGCCGATGACGAACACCTCGCCCGCAAGAGCGGAGTCATCGCCAGTCTGGGCGAGCGCGGCCGACGTGGCCTTCTTCTTGGCGACAGGAGCCTTTGCAGCAGCCTGTGCAACCTGAGGCTTGGCCTGCGGCTCAGCCTTGGGATGATACTTGTCGTACTCGGCCTGCGCGGCAGCCAGGGCATCCTTGGCATCGCCAAGCTCAGCCAGCGCGGCGGCATAGGCGTCGTTGGCATCGGACAGCTTGGCATCGGCATCGCTCAGAGCAGCCTTGAGACCAGCAGCGGCATCGACGGCGGTCTTATAGCGAGCGTAGGCAGCGTTCAGCTTGACCAGCTTCTCGTTGCCCGTCGTGCCCGCGGCAAGGGATGCCTTGTGGTCGACAGCCTCAAGATCGGCCTTGAGTGCCTCATCGCTGGCAAGCTCGGCCTTGGCCTTGACGATCTCGAAGTTCGCATCGACGACGGCTTCGTTGGCGGCCTCGAGCTGCTTCTGGGCATCGGCGACACCGGCGACGGCGGCGTCATAGGCGACCTTGGCGTCGTCGACCGCTTTCTGGGCTCCAGCGAAGCGCTCGAAGGCCTTGTTCGCGGTGGCCAGTTCGCCCTCGGCAGCCTTGGCCTTGGCCTGCGCGTCGGACACAGCCTGCGCCTTGGCGGCAACCGCCTGCTTGGCGTCCGAAAGAGCAGTCGCGGCCTGGACATCTGCGGCCTGGGCCTTGTCTACACCAGCCTGGGCGGCATCGTCGGCCTTCTTTGCCTCGTCAAGCGAGCCCTGCTTATTCGCAAGGTCCGCCTGGGCGGCATCGCGCTTGGCGGCAAGGTCCTTGACCGAAGCAGTGGCGTTGCCATACGCCTCATTGGCCTGTTCGGACTTTGCGTTGGCGGCATCGCGGGCGCTGCGAGCCTTCGCCTTGTGAGCAGCGGCCTCGGCTGCCTTCGTCTTGCTGTCAGCAAGCGTGGCGTTTGCCTTATCGAGAGCTGCCTGGGCAGTAGCGGCCTCGGCCTTGGCGGCTTCGAGGTTCTGTTTGAGGGACTCGATGTCGATTCCGCCGAGCGCGTCCTTCGCGGCGTCGTATGCCGTCTTCGCGGCGGCGGTGCCGGACTTGGCCTTCTCGTACTCGCCCTTGGCGGTGTTCACGTTCGTGTCGGCCGCGGTATAGGCGTCTTGCGCGTCCTTCTGGTTATTGAGAGCAGCGAGATATGCCGTATCGGCCGTGCCCAGCGTCTTCTGCGCCTCGGCGAGCTTGCTCTGGAGCTCCTTGAGTTGCGCCTTCTGCGCCTGCGTGCCGCCAGCGTTATAGGCAGAATCGATATAGTCGTTGACGAGCTTCTTGAACTCGGAAACAGTGAAATCCTTCTGCCCCGTGCTCCCGCTATAGTCGAAAACGGTTACCTCGGAATCGGTATTCTTACCGCTACCGGTCGCGATGCCGATAGCCTTCGCGCCGGCATCGATGATGTTTAGATAGTGCCCGCACTCATGGTAGATGCTGTTGTAGTGCTGGTAGATATAGTAGGAATCATATCGATGGCTTCCAAGTGCGTCACCATACTGCTCGACGTACTTATCGAACGCCTTTTTCTCCTGGGTGTAGAGACCGGTATATGGCCAGCCAAGCGTATCCTCGGTCTCGCCTCCGGTGTATGCCCCGCCGCCGCCTGCAAGATTCTCACCTTGATCGAAATAGCAGTTCGAGTGTCCCCAGATGTTCGATGAATATGATGTATTAAGGGCGGCTGCCACAGTCATGCGGAGGCTGACGCTAAGTTCAGACTGGCCGTTCGCCTTGCGGAGGTTGTTCTGGGTATCGAGGTAGGTCAGGGCGTTACGCATCTGCTCCAAGGAGAGCGGATTGGTGTCGCGAGACATGTCCTGATCGACGTAATTATCATACCAGTCCTGTTTCTCTGTCGTCCCCATGAGCATCGACGCGGCAGTGCTTGCGTTCTTTTTCTGCGTGGCTGTGAACTGGCTGCCGCCGATGATGTAGTTCATGAAGCCGAACATACCCTGACTGATGACTTCCTGGTCAACGGTCATGTTGGACTTTAGGTCTGCAATCTGCTGCTCAAGAGCCTCAACCTGGGCATTAGCAGCGTCATAAGCCTTTTCCGCGGCGTTCGAAGCGGCACAGGCTGCCTCCCACTCGCTGCGCTTCTGCTTGCGAACTTCGACAAGCTTATCGTACGCGGTCTTCTTGTCGGCCTCGGTCTGCTGGGCCTGCTCGTATGCCGTCTTCGCGGCGTCACGCTTACTGGCCGCGTCCTTGTACTCCTTGTTTGCCGCATCGTATGCAGACTGGGCAGATGCTACAGCAGCGTTGGCGGCGTTGGCCTTCTCCTGCGCGGCAGCGACGGCAGCCTGGGCGGCCTGCAGATTTGTCTGTGCGGTGGCGTCGGCATCCGTCGCGGCGTTGAGCTCCGCCTGCGCGGTCTTGAGCTCACCAGCAGCAGCTTTCTTGGCGGCCTCAAGCGCACTCAGGTCAACACCCGTACCCGAGACGGCAGCATCGAGCGCGGCCTGCGCCTGGTTGAACTTCTGCTGGGCGTTATCGCGCGCGGTGGTTGCGGCTGCGAGAGCAGCGGCAGTCTCCTGCTTCTTGGCCTGGGCAGTCGTCAAAGCTGCCTCGGTATTCTGCTTTTCCTGCTGGGCGCTGGCCTCGGCGGCCTTGGCCTGGTCCAGATTGTCCTGTGCAGTAGTAACGGCCTTATTGGCGTCATCGAGCTTTGCCCGCGCGTCCTCGACGGCCTTCTTGGCGGCCTCGTACTCGTCCATACCCATGGCCTCGAGCTTGGCCTGGGCATCATCGAGGGCCTTCTTGGCCTCATCCTGCTTTGCCTTGGCGTCCTTGAGCGCCTGGGTCTTATCCTCGACACTCTTGTTGGCCTGTTCGAGCTGATCGTTCAGGTCGCCCAGCTTCTTCTGCTGCTGCTCGGTCTTTTCGACGGCGGCTTTGAGCTCGTCAATCTTCTCCTGGAGCGCGGCGACTTCTGCTGCGTTCTGCTCGATTCCGTTGTCGCTCACAGCCTGCGAGGCCTGATTCTTTTGCTGCTGCGCCTGCTTTTGAGACTGGCCCGCCGCGTCGGCCTTCTTCTGGGCGGCATCGTAGGCGGCCTGAGCGTCCTTGAGCTGCTTTGCCGACTCCTCGACCAGCTGGGCAGCCGTCTTTACGACCGCTTGGTTACCGGCGGCAACGGTATTCTCTACAGAACTACCCCCCCCCTGAACAGAATCGCCGTTATCGGTTGACGGTGCGGCGATTGCCGCCAGCGGCGACATGAGCGGCTGAGCGATGAGGCCCGCCGTCAAAACGGTTGCGACGGCGCGGTTGGCAACGCCCTTGACGTTGACGGCCTTGGCCCGAGGCTCAAAGTGTTGTGGACTGTAGTTTGCCATGGCTTTCTCCCTTTGACACGGATGTATCCATACACTTCAAAATGTAGGAGCTGATTTTTGAATTCTGTTGCGCAACATTGGTCACCAGCGAATTTTTTGAAATTCGCGCTCTCGTGCTTCACAATTTCGTCACATATGTAGGAACTGGTGCATCGTATTCTTGCAGGATCGAATTGAGCCTATGATTTGCATTTGCTCCCGCGTCATCCGCCCTATCGGATTCCGCATCCAACAGACACCCCGCCCGCCACGGTGTAGAGTAAGGGCGACGGGCGGGATACGCGGACCGCGCTGGAACGAGGTGAACATGAAACTCGATAGACAACAACTCAAGCGACTACGCGAACGCCATCACCGGCGCCACGGCATCCGCCCTGCTCATAGCGAGGCCATGGAGAACGCCACCCGCTTCCTAAAGCGCGCATTCAACATTCGCGAGGGTCGCGCACCCTACCACGTGATCCGCAAGCGCTTTGTAAACGGGGCGCGTCTGACCGGCTCGCACCTGTGCATTCTCATCATCGCCATGCTCATCGCAAGCATCGGCCTCGATATCGACTCGGACATTGCCATCGTGGGCGCCATGCTCATCTGCCCGCTCATGGGCTCGGTTCTTGCCATGGCATATGGCATCGCCACGCTCGACCGCGAGATTACCGTCGAAGCCGTCGCCGGCCTTGCGCTGCAAATGGCCTTTTGCCTGGTCACATCCACGTTATACTTTAAGCTCTCGGCCCTTGGCACCACCACGGCCGCCATCATCGACAACTCGACACCGACTGTGTGGGACCTTGCCGTCGCGCTCGCGGGCGGCTTTGCGGGCGGCCTGGGCAACTCGCGCGACCAGGAACCCGCCACGCTCATCGCCGGCGTGGCCGTGGCGACCGCGCTCATGCCGCCCCTGTGCGCGGCGGGCTACGGCATCGCCATCGCAAGCGGGTCACTGTTTCTCTCGGCGCTCTACGAGTTTGGCATCAACGTGGTCTTTATCGCACTGGCTGCCGAAGCCGTGCTGCTTCTTTTGCGCGTGCCGCTCAAGCGTGATCTCAACGGCGACGGCATTGTGACCGCCAAGGAAAACGCCGAGGTCGACGAGCTGTCACGCAAGGTGCGCCGCCGCATCATTGTGGGCACGGTAGTCTTTGCCATCCCCTGCATCGTTATGACGGCGGGTTCCATTGGCTCGGCGCAGGCCGGCGTGCAGGACGGCTACGGCGTGACCGAAACCACGCGCGAGCTTGCGGCGGTGCTGCCAGGCTTTAAGGATTACACCGTCGCCGTCGAGACCTCGGCCACCGAAGGCGATGAGGGGGGCATCGTCGAGCGCGAGATTGTCGCCCATGTGACGACAAGCGAGGCGCTTGGGGCACACGACCGTCACGTCGCCCGCAAGCTCATCGACCTCAACGTACCCGAACTCGATCGCGTGGAGTTCGATGTGAAGTGATGCAGAGCGCGGGATGAATGCTCGCACGGACGCAAGTTACGACGAGGCGCAGGTGCGATACGGACACGAGCAAATAGCGGGGTGCAGTTCACACCCGCGCCCCGCTCGCTTTTTTATTGCCGTGAATCAACTGTCCGAATCGACCTCGCCAGACTCCACCGTAAACGCCGGATCGGTGCTCACAAGATAAAATCGGGTCACCTTAGTATTTCTAATTAGGTAAATCTGCCCTTGATTGCGTCGGCGCGATATATATGCAACGTGAACCGTGCCGAACTCTTCGCCGTTTTCCTTCTTTAATACCAGGATATTGGGATCGTCCGTACGCTTAAACTGCCCGTCAACGCAGCTGCCGTCTTTGTCGACCAGTTGCCACCGATGGTTATCCTCTTCAAGAAAGGCCAGGGTTTCCAGACTCGTCTTGTCGTCCCGATAGTAACCGTCAATGGCAAACCCTTCGGAAGCGCACTCCTGCATATAGGACGTTTCTCGGCTTATAGCAAACAGCCCTGTAGCGCCCAGGAGCACAGCCAGGCAGACCACTGCAAGGGTTATCGAAATAGCACGGCGACCCATGTTGGCCCAATCAATAGTTGTTCAACGGAGCGCGAAACATACCTGGAACCTCCGATATCAGGGGGAACGTCGCCAGCAAGCTGGCGACAACTATATGTTTCTGATATCAAACCATATGGCTACCACTCGCGGAGGGGGCATCGGCGAACGGCGTGTTTTCATACTCCATTGGTCAAACCTAAGCACAGTGCTACAGCTCGTACTTGTACACGCGGTAGATGTACTTTTCGGCTTCCATCTCGTAGGTGGCGATGGGTAGACCGTAGCGGTCGTACTCGGTAAAGGTCTTGGCCTGACCAGACGCCACGAGCATGCTGTTCGAATTGCCGACGCGCTGCGCGCTGCTGACGTAGCCCGAGAACGGCACCGCGATCTGGTCTTCGAGCCCGTAGGTGCGTGCCGTCTCGTCCACTGTAAAGATGCGCCCAAACGAATGCGTGCCCTTGTTGTAGTCAGTCACCACCGCGGCGCCCAGCTGGCCCCAGTCGAACTTGGGATAGCTCTCGGCCACACCAAAGTTGTTGTCGTACAGCAGCACCTGGTAGCAACCGGTCGTTGCCGTATCAGAACTCGGCAGATACGTCACGCTGTGCTGGCCTGCGTTGAGCGAAAAATCGCCTTGGGCCTGCAGTAACTTGTCCTCAAAGCCCGAACCGGCCCAGAAATCGGGCGAGCCCACGGAAGGCTGCAGCGAGATCATTTGCGCAACATATGTCCAGCAAAAACGGGTGGTAGCCGGTACGACTACCACCCGTTTGTCTTATATCCGGCTCGAAGTAGGCCAACTACTTCTTAATACCGCGCCCCAGACGCTTGGCGACCGATGCAACGGCCTCCTCACTGGCCGGTCCACAGCTCACGCAGCCATCATGGGCACGCATCTGGCCGGTGACCTCGTCCATCGCGAGCGGCGCCACCTTCTCAAGCTTAAAGCCCTTGCCGGCGCGCATATTCTCCTTTGCCACACTGATCATGAGCTTAATACGGTTGAGCTGGTTGACCTCGGATGCACCGGGGTCGTAGTCCACCGCAACGATGTTGCTCTCGGGATGCTGGCGGCGCAGCTCCTTAATCACGGCCTTGCCCACCACGTGGTTGGGCAGGCACGCGAAGGGCTGCGTGCAGATGATGTTGGGTGCGCCGTGGTCGATCAGGTCGAGCATCTCGGCCGTGAGCAGCCAGCCCTCGCCCATGTTGTTGCACACCGAAAGCACCGTGCGGGCCTTGTCGGCCATGGTGCCGATGCGCTCGGGCGCCTCGAAGCGGCGGGACTTCTCGAGCATCTCCTCCACCGGCGTACGCATCCAGTCCACGAGTTTGATGAGCGCCTGCATACCAGCGCGCGTGGTAGCAGAGCTACCCAGCTCATCCTTCTGCAGCTCGGCGTTGCTCATGGAGTACAGGAAGAAGTCGAGCAGACCCGGTACTACGGCCTCGCAGCCCTCGCGCTCGATCACGTCGACCACATGGTTGTTAGCCGTGGGATGGAACTTGACCAGGATCTCGCCGACCACGCCCACGCGCGGCTTGGTGCCCTCGCCCACGAGCGGCATGGTGTCGAACGCGCGGATGGCCTCGCGGCACAGCTTGGTGTAGTTGTGGCGGTTGAACTTGGGCGCCAGCTTGCGGGCGCGCGCCATGTACTCCTCGTAAAGCGCATTGGCGGCACCGGGCGCTGCCTCGTACGGGCGGCAGCGGTAGAGCATCTGCATCATCACATCGCCAAAGAGCACCGCGTAGACTGCCTGCTTAAGCAGTGCCGGCGTAATCTTAAAGCCGGGGTTGTCCTCGCCGAGCGCCACGGCCGAAAGCGAGATCACCGGGATCTCGGGGTGGCCGCTCTCGCGCAGGGCCTTGCGGATGAGTGCGATGTAGTTGGTGGCACGGCAGCCGCCGCCGGTCTGGCTGATAACCACGGCCGTCTTGGACAGGTCGTACCGGCCGCTCTCGATGGCCTCCATAATCTGGCCCGTCACCAGGATCGACGGGTAGCAAATGTCATTGTTCACATAGCGCAGGCCGGCCTCGACGGCATCGTGGTCAGTCGAGGGCAGCAGCTCCAAGTTGTAGCCAGCACCACGGAACACCTCTTTGACCAGGTCAAAGTGGATCGGCGCCATCTGCGGGCACAGGATGGTATAGCCCTCCTCGCGCATCTGCTCGGTAAAGGGCACCTTGGGCCACGCGGTCGATGCGCTCTCACGCTGCGCCTCGAACGTGTACTTGCGGCTCGCGAACGCGGGGGCATCCGTGGAGGGCGCCACCGGCGCGGCATCGCCTTGCTCGTAGGCCTCGCCCGCGGCCGTGGCATCGGCCAGGCGCTCGGCCTCCTGGTCCTTGAGCGCAGCCATGAGCGAGCGGATGCGGATGCGCGCGGCGCCCAGGTTGGACACCTCGTCGATCTTGAGCACGGTGTAGATCTTGCCACTGGCTTCCAGAATCTCCTGCACCTGATCGGTGGTCAGAGCATCCAGACCGCAGCCGAAGGAGTTGAGCTGGATTAGGTCCAGGTCGTTGCGCATCGTCACAAAGCGGGCGACGGCGTACAGGCGGCTGTGGTACATCCACTGGTCAACGACGCGAATCGGACGCTCGGGCTTCACGAGATGCGCGAGCGAATCCTCGGTAAAGACCGCAAAGCCAAAGCTCGAGATAAGCTCAGGCAGGGCGTGGTTGATCTCGGGGTCGTTATGGTAGGGACGGCCGGCGAGCACAATGCCGTGGCCGCCGTGGTCCTCGACCCACTTAAGAGCCTCCTCGCCCATGGTCTGGATGTCCTCGTGGAAACGCGCATCGGCCTCAAAGGCAGCGTTGACGGCGGCATCGACCTCGGAGCGCGTGATCTTGGGTCCACGCACGCGACCGCGACCGGCTTGCGCATCGGCCACACGGTCGACGGCGAGCACCTGGTACAGACGGCGCTTGAGCTCGGTCTTGTCGTGATAGGGCACAAACGGGTACAGGAACTCGATGTTCTGCTCGCGGATCTCGTCGATGTTGAGTGCCAGCGCCGTGGGGTAGCTCATGACGATGGGGCAGTTATAGCAGTTGCCAGCCGTCGGATCCTCCTTGCGCTCCCAGCGCACGCACGGCATCCAAATGAAGTCGACATCGCGGTCGATAAGGTTCATCACATGGCCGTGACTCATCTTTGCCGGGTAGCACACGCTCTCGGACGGCATGGACTCGATGCCCGCCTGGTAGGTCTTTTTGCTCGACTGGTCGGACAGCTGCACGCTAAAGCCCAGGCGCGTAAAGAACGCGTGCCAGAAGGGGTAGTTCTCGTACATGTTGAGCGCACGGGGGATACCCACGGTACCACGCGGGGCCTCGTCGGGGCTCAGCACCTCGCGGTTAAAGAGCAGCTCGTTTTTCTTTTTGAAGAGGTTGGGGGCCTCGGTCTTCTGCTTTTTGTGGCCGGCACCCTTCTCGCAGCGGTTTCCGGTAATGAAGCGCCTACCGCCGCCAAAATCGTTGACGGTGAGCTGGCAGTTGTTGGAGCAACGACCGCAGCGGACGTGTTTTTGCGTCACGGTGAGGTGCGCGATGTCCTCGGCCGAAAGAATGGTCGAGGTGCCGTCGGCGCCGGCGCGATCGCGGGCGAGCAGGGCCGCACCGTAGGCGCCCATGCAGCCGGCGATGTCGGGGCGCACGGCATGTACGCCGGTGAGCTGCTCAAATGCGCGCAGCGTGGCATCGGACATAAAGGTACCGCCCTGGACGATCACCTGGCTGCCGATCTCCTTGGGGTCGCGCAGCTTAATGACCTTGAACAGGGCATTCTTGATGACGGAATAGGACAGGCCGGCGGCGATGTCGCCCACCGTGGCGCCTTCCTTTTGCGCCTGCTTAACGCGCGAGTTCATAAAGACCGTGCAGCGGCTGCCCAGGTCGACGGGGGCCTTGGCATGGATGGCGGCATCGGCGAACGCGCGCACGTCCATGTTCATAGAGACGGCGAAGCTCTCGATAAAGCTACCGCAACCCGACGAGCAGGCCTCGTTGAGCATGATGTGCTCGATAACGCCGTCCTTGACGCGCAGGCACTTCATGTCCTGGCCGCCAATGTCCAGAATGAACTCGACGCCGGGCAGGAACGCCTTGGCGCCGCGCAGGTGCGCGACGGTCTCGATCTCGCCGGAGTCGGCCTTGAGGGCCTCGATGAGCAACGCCTCACCGTAGCCCGTAGTGGTCACGTGGCCGATAGTGCAACCAGCGGGAATATGGTTGTAGAAATCGGCCATGATGACCTTGGCCGTGCCCAGGATGTCGCCGTTGTTGTTGCCGTACCAGGTGTGCAGCAGCTGGCCGTCCTCGCCCACAAGCGCGGCCTTCATGGTGGTGGAACCGGCGTCGATGCCGATGAACACGCGGCCGGTGTAGCCGTCGAGCTTGCCCCTGGGGACGACCTCGGTGTCGTGGCGGTTCTTGAACTCGGCGAAGTCCTCGTCGGTGGCAAAGAGCGGATCCAGGCGCTCGACCTCGGCACCCTGTGTGTCACCCAGGCTGTCGATAGCCTCGATGAGCTGCGGGAACGTGCTGAGCTTGTTGGACTCGTGCGCCATGGCGGCGCCGCTCGCCACAAACAGGTGAGCGTTTTGGGGCACGATACGGTGCTCCTCGTCCAGGTTGAGCGTGAGGTAGAAGCGGTGGCGCAGCTCGGAGAGGTACTGCAGCGGGCCGCCCAGGAAGGCGACGTTGCCGCGGATGGGACGGCCGCACGCCAGGCCCGAGATGGTCTGGGTCACGACAGCCTGGAAGATGGAGGCGGCCACGTCCTCGGGGCGGGCGCCCTCGTTGAGCAGCGGCTGCACGTCGGTCTTGGCAAAAACGCCGCAGCGGCTGGCGATGGGATAGATGGTGGTGGCGTTGGCCGCGAGCTCGTTGAGGCCGCTGGCGTCGGTGTGCAGCAGGGTTGCCATCTGGTCGATGAACGCACCCGTGCCGCCGGCGCAGGTGCCGTTCATGCGCTGCTCGATGCCGTTATCGAAGTAGATGATCTTGGCGTCCTCGCCGCCCAGCTCGATAGCGACATCGGTGGCCGGGATGAGGGTCTCGACGGCACGCTTACTGGCGATGACCTCCTGGACAAACTCCAGGTCGAGCCACTGGGACAGCAGAAGGCCGCCCGAGCCGGTGATGGCGCAGGTCATCTGGGCCGTCGGCAGCACGGTCGCAGCGCCCTCGAACAGGTCGCGGGCGCAGGCACGGACGTCGGTGTGGTGGCGCTGGTACTTGGCGTAGACGATCTGGTTATCGTCGTTGAGCACGGCAAGCTTGACGGTGGTGGAGCCCACGTCGATGCCCAGATGCAGGTTGCCGCGGGCGTTCTCGGAGTTGAAAATTGCGCCTTCGGGGGCGTGGGCGGCGGCTACGGGCTCAGCGGCAGTGACGGGCTCGCTAGCGACGGACGTCTCCCCTGCCGCATTCTTGGCCTCGGCAACCGCCTCGGCAACTTTCTCGGCAGCCGCGGTCGCGGCCTTCTGCGCGGCGTCCACCACGGCGGGCGCGGCCTCGCATGCGGCAGCGACCATGCGGTCCTTGATGCCCTCGACGAGTTTGCTCATCTGTCTCTCCTCTTAGTTGTTGGACTCGACGGTTGCGACGGTGTCGGCCGCATCCTCGAGCTGCAGGTTCAATAGCTTCAAGCCGTATTCCGGCACGTTGATATCGATGGGTTGGCCATATAAGTCGCCGGGACGCACAAAAGCGATAACCGTCATAATACGCGCCATGGCCTCGGGCGATTCGGTGAGCCCACGCTCAAACCAGCGCTGAATCAGGCCGACCTCGGCACTCACGACGTAGGTGACGTAGTAGTCAAAGAACGTGCCCAGCGCCAGGCCCAAAATGCCCGTCTGCGCACGCGGCGCCACGGCCTCACGTGCGGTGTCGATAATCCTTTTAATGAAGGCCTGGTCGCCGCCCGGACCCAGCAGCGCACCGATTAAGTCGCGGTTGGCCGCAAGATAACGCAGCAGCTCAACCGAACCGGGCGCCGGCTCGAGCTCGTCAATGTTACGGTAAAGATCGGGCAGCTGAGCTGCGGTGATGAGCTCAATGCGCTCACGGATCTCAGCCAACAGGCCATCCTCAATCTGGTTGATAAAGTCGGGAATATCGCGGTAGTGCGAATAAAACGTACGGCGCGTAAGACCGGCGCGCTCGGTGAGCGACGCAACGTTAATGCGCGAAAGGTCGCCGCTTTCGGCAAGCTCGCTGGCAAGCGCCTGGCGAAGGGCACGCTGCGAGCGAAGGGACCGGCGATCGCATTTCTCGAGCTGGGACAAGCGTCCTCCTTGTTACTCAGACTGTGCGCTATTGCACAGTGCGAGTATTATTGCACACCGTGTGCATCAACACGTAAAGGCAATATTTTAGATGTGACGAAGGGACAGTCCCTTTGTCACATTCAGCGACCGCCTAGGTTGTGCCAGTTGTGCCTGGCTTTTGAAGCGGCATTGCCAATTGTTCAAAATGTCATTCGTGGGTAGAATAGTGTCGACGGCAGCCCAAGTTCTGGAAAGCTGGGCAGCGCCGTTGTTTGCATTAGGGGGTCAACGCCTTAGCGGCGGCGACCCCTTCTGTTGCGCTTCGAACGCTGCTTGAGTGCCTCGGAAAGGCCGACAAGCGCCGTGAAGAACGAGACCAAAGCGGTCAGAAGTCTCACGAAATCAATCAAATCGGTCATGGGCATCACCTCCCGTCAGATGGAGGGCGCTGCCCGGCACATGGAACTGCCGCCAACAGCATCAATTCTATCAAAGCGCAGTTAGGTATGCGAATGTTTGTTCGTATTTCAAGAGACCAGCGTCAACTGTGACAAAGGGGCTATCCCTTTGTCACATTATTCGATGATGGTGCGGGAGTTCTGCTTATGCATGGTGGCGAGCATGTGTCTGGGAACGGCGTGGACCATGCAGCTGCCGATAGTCGCGCTCGCGGCGGCTTTAGCTGCATCGCTAGCGTTTTTGGTCGCGTAGCTGTGACGGAAACGCTTGAGCATGGCAATGTCGTTGCCGCCGTCTCCATAGACCGCGACCTCGTCCTCGGCAATGCCGTAGTAGCCCGCCAGCCAGGACACACTCTCGCCCTTGTTGCACGCCGCGTCCGTGATCTCAAACATCACCGGGTCAAACGGCGCGTTGACTACACGGTCCGAGCGCTCGGCCAAATATGCCTTAAGGTCGCGCTCCAGCTCGGGCGAGGTCACGCGGCAGTTGATCTTGCACACATCGTGGCGCAGGATGTCACCGATCGACTGGTCGAAATACTGCTCCTCGTGATACCCGCCACGTGCACGCATACCGCGCATCACGATGCGCTTGATGGGGCTGTCCTTTTTAAAGCCCGCCTGGTGCATCTCGAACGACCCGCTCGAGAACATGCCATCGGGCGTGGAGCAGTCGAAGCAAATGTCCGGGAACGCCTTGAGCAGCTCCTCGGTGACCTGTGGGTCGATGGTCCAGGTCTTGAGCACCTCGCCATGGCTGTCGCGCACGATGGACCCATTGGAGCAGCAGGCGTCAAGCGCCAGGCCCGTAAAACCATGCTCGCCAATCGGCAGCGTCGAGCGTCCGGTCGCGGGAACCACATGCAGGCCAGCCTCGGTCAGCTCGCGAATGGCACGGCGGATGGTCCCATCTGCCTCGTGCAGGGCGTTCAGCAGCGTTCCGTCTAAGTCACTCGCAAACATCTTGATCATGGGCATGCCTCTCCTTCGTCTGCACGATATTGTAGACGAAGGAGAGGCATGCCCAAACAATGCCGTCACGGCGCGACGCGCCACTGCCTCCACAAATTCACGGTGCCCCAGCGCCTTAAGACATTCGCCATAAGCGACTTTTCAGCCGATAAAACAGCGCCGTCGTCAACGTCAGCACCGCAAACATGCCTGCGAATACAATCGCCGGTGTCCATCGATCATATGCGAGCCCGTAAACCAATTGGCCAATAGGCGTTGCACAGGAAAGCATCATATAAACGAGTGCCAGCACTTTTCCGCAGAGTTCCTTTGGCGCTGACCGCTGAACAAATGAAACAATTTCGACCGATGCAATGCTTGCCCACGCCATGACCCATGCCGAGCCGGCCGCAAGCGCGGCAAACGCTAATTCATCAGGACCGCTCAGTAGCGTGACAATAATCGGTACGACTCCAAAACAAATCATCGCAACATATCGACATATGCCCTTGAAGGAAAAACGATGCGGCCAAATACCGACCAAACCACTGCCGACAAGACCGCCTAAGCCCATAGCCACCTCAATAATCCCAACAAAGGATGATTGCATTCCGAGATGCTTTGCAACAATAACGGGAGCACCAATCGTTAACCCAACTAACGCAAGGTTCAAAATAGCCGCAAGCAAAAACACAACGAGCAATGATGCGTTTTGAAACAGGTACCGAATCGACTCCCGAAAATCGCTTCGGCATGTCGAGCAAGTCGTACTGTCCCCTGTCATTCCAGATGAGGCATTTTGCTTGAGTGCGCCCCCGAACAGTAGGGCTGACATCGCAAACGTCAACGCCGCGGTTTCGCATAGAGCATCGATACCAAAGCACCCATAGACTGCCGTCCCGACTACAGGCCCCAAGATATTGCTCGCCATGGTTATCTGCGAGACCAACGCAGTGGCACGCTCAACCTTTTCTGGGCCCGTCATGCGCACCGTCTCAATTTGAAGCATCGGTTTCAGCAGCGATTGGATGCCATATTGGACGCAAAGCATTGCTACCACGACAACGGCAAGAGGCGGCGAACGCTTCATGGGGATAAACAACAGTGATGCAGCCATCAGAACAATGCCGAGCACCACAAGGGCCCCGCGATGACTTCCGCGATCCGCCAAGATTCCGCCAGCCGGAGTCGCAAGCACGCCCGGCACGAACGCTATCGCCGCGACGGCACCATATAACGTTGATGAGCCGCTGCAGTCGAACAAGTAAAGCGGGCACGCAAAGCACAGTGCCGACAACATCGAATACGCGCACAGCTGTGCAACAAGAAGGCCGAAAAGCCTGATAGATCGCCCTGTTTTTTGCGCCAACGAGACATTGCTCCTCCGCATTCCAGCCATAAGCCTGCCCCCTATACATACCATTAGTATGTATTTAATGACTTGAAAAGGGCAGCCGTGGCTACCCTTGCAAATCAATTACATACCGTTGGTATCTATATTACCACCCGGCGCAGTCCCATACGTCCCAAATCTGCGCCGTTGTCTGAAGCACTTCATTACCCAAATCGAGCCCCACCGCGGCCGCCATCTGCGCCAAACATTGTGCGCGAGCGAGCATTCGCTCCTTGGGCTCGAGCGGACGGAACAATGGCAGCAGCCAAAGATTCGCCAACAGCGATACGGCCTCCGCCGCTTCGCGCGGGCATTTGCACGCAATGGAGCCGTCGGCGATGCCCTCCTCGATCACTGGCAAGAGGCAGCCATCGGCCGACTCGTCAAACGAGCCCTGGTACTGCATCGCCAGTAGACGCGAGCTTTTTACCGGATCCGCCGCAGGATGCATGCGTGCCCATAGCTCAATTTGTGGAACGACGGACTCGGGCGCGTACAGTCGCTTGAGTTTTTGGGCTCCGCTCATATTGCCGATACCAAGCGTTGAGCGACGTTGCTCAACAATCGGAGCCATTGCCCGATCAAATGCGGCGTTGAAAATCTCTTCTTTGCTCTTAAAGTGATGATAGACAGCGCCCTTGGTCATGCCATCGAGGCGGTCGACGATATCTTGAATGCTCGTCCCCTCATAACCCTGTGCGCAGAATAGCTCCAGCGCCGCGTCGAGAATCTTCGCGACCGTCTCCTCGGGATATTTATTACGCCCCATAATCTGTCCATCCGCAACGCAAGTCTTGTGCCTCATTGCAGTATTTTAACGTTGCGGATGGCAGGCGGTCGATTCTACACCGCAGAGGGGCCGTGTTCGCCGGTACGGATGCGGATAACTTCCTCGACCGGCTCGACCCAAATCTTGCCGTCTCCGACGGCGCCGGTGCGGGCGGCGCTGCAGATGATGTCGACAATGCCGTCGACGTGCTCGTCGGCGCAAATGAGCGTGAACTGCACCTTAGGAATCGTGTTGACAAGCAACTCGTTGCCGCGCACGTATTCCTTCCAGCCATGCTGAGCGCCGCAGCCCTGCACCTGGTTGATGGTCATACCACGAACATCAGCAGCAAACAGCGCGTCTTTAAGAACCTCAAGCTTCTCGGCACGAACAATCGCCGTAATCTTCTTCATAGTGAATTCCTCTCTTCAATAAAAGAAATTGATTGTCCTTCACATGGCACGGGTTTTCCAGGTGCCCGAGATTGCCCCGAAAGAGGAGCGCCGCGTACTTCGGTACGCAAGCGACGGTTTGAGGGGCAAGGTCGGGTGCCTGGGAAAGCTGTGCCGCTAGTCGAGTCCGGAGAACGAGGGGTAGGCGCTCTCGCCGTGTTGACTCGCATCCAGGCCCAGCGCCTCGTCGGCCTCGTCCACACGCAGGCTGCCGTGGAACAGCGCCTTGACCACTGCGGCGATCACCAAATCGAGCACCAGCACAATAGCAACCGTCACCACAATGCCCAAAATCTGCGATATGAGCAGCGATACGTCGCCCGTGTAGAACAGGCCGCCCTTACCGGTCCATGAGAGCTCCGGCACGCAGAACAGCCCCGTGAGCACGCCGCCCAAGATGCCGCCGATGCCGTGGCAGCCAAACGCGTCGAGTGCATCGTCGTAGCCAAACTTGGTCTTGAGATGGCTGATGGCCAGGTAGCAGACAGGCGAGACGATCAGGCCCATGACCAGCGCCGCCCACGGCTCGACAAAACCCGCACCAGGCGTGACCACCACAAGGCCCGCAACCAGACCGGTGCTGGCACCCACCAGCGTGGGGCGGCCGGTATGCACGCGCTCGACGGCAAGCCACGAGACCATGCCCGCCGCGCTGGCCGTCACGGTGTTGAGGATGGCAAGCGCGGCCACGGCGTCGGCCTTAAACTCGCTGCCGCCGTTAAAGCCAAACCAGCCAAACCAAAGCAGCCCGGCGCCCAACGCCACAAACGGCACGTTATGCGGACGGTAGCTCACCATGCCAAAGCCACGACGACGGCCAAGCATTAAGCAGAGGATCAGGCCGGTAAGACCGGACGAAATGTGCACCACGTCGCCGCCGGCAAAGTCGAGTGCGCCGATAATGTCACCGATAAAGGAGCCATCGCCGCCCCAAACCATGTGGGCAAGCGGCGCATAGACCACAAGCAGCCAAATGCCCAGGAAGGCCGTCATGGCACCAAACTTAACGCGGCCGGCCAGGCTGCCCGTGACGATAGCAGCAGTGATCATGGCAAACGCCATCTGAAAGGCGATGTTGATGATCTGAGGGTAGACGGCACCGTCCGCAGCATTGTCCTCGGCCGCCTGCAGCACCTGGTTGAGCACCGGCAGGCACAGCAGCTGGTCAAAGCCTCCAATAAACGGGCTCGAGCCGTCGCCGCCGTAGGCCAGCGACCAGCCGGCAGCAATCCACAGCACACCAACCAGGCCAATGGCGCCAAAGCACATGAGCATGGTGTTGATGACATTTTTACGCCTGGACAGGCCGCCGTAGAAAAACGCCAGACCCGGTGTCATTAAAAACACGAGCATGGTGCAGATGAGCATAAACGTTGTCGATCCCGTATCGTACATTCGCTCTCCCTTGGTCGCATGAACGTTGTCGGCGCCCATAATGCGGCCGAGGGGCAACTGGTGTAGACCAGATACGGCGTTGTTAAACGCTGCGTTGTCGAATGGAAACGGTGCCGCAATCTTGGAAACGGCGCGGCAATGGACGCGAAACGGACGGGAAATACGCGAGCAAGGAAGCCGTGAGCGTGCCCGTCCCGGCTAGTGGCGGAACAGCTCGCGGGCTCGGTCACGGAGGTCGGTAGCTCGGATGAAGCCCTCGTAGCGGTTGATGCGCAAGCGCGGGAAGGCATTGAAGAAGCGCAGGTCGCGTCGGCTGAGCGACACGCTTGGCACCGGACGACTCATGCGCTTGCCGGCAAGGCGACGGCTGAGCGACGGACGTGGCATGTTCGGCGCGGCATCGGCCACGCGGCGGGCGGCAAGCGCCAGGCCGCGAGCACCATCCGCGATAAACGTCGGCATTGAAGCCTTCTCGCGCAGGGCATCGAGCGCGGCGTCACCCAGCTCGGCCAGCCACGCGTTAACGGCACGGCTACGGATGTGCGTCTGTGTCACCGAGTCAATCGTCGATTCGGGAATGCGCTCGAGCATGGAGTCAGACGCATCGGCAAGCGACTCATTGATGCGGTCGGCAAGGTCGGCACGCACACGCTCCAGCTGATCGGACAGGCGGCGCCAACTGGCCAAAGAGCATGCCGCGTCGACCATCATCGCGACCGCGACGATAAAGGCGGACAACCGCAGAATCAGCACCGGCAGATGACCAAGCAGCCCCAGCAATGCCGGCTCCACTAAACGGCAAATACACAACGCACCCAACCCAAACGCGCAGGCCCAGTACAGACAGATGCGTCCGTGCAAGTTAAACGGCAAGTGCGAATAGTCCCAAAAGCGAGCGCCCGTTGTTTTTTCCAACAGCACGCCCACGCTGTACTCAATCACGCTGCATACGAGTGCTGCGGCGACAAACCGGCTCGACGCGTCAGGAATTCCGCGCAACAGCAGCCAGCAGGCAATGCCGCCCACACCATAGATAGGACAACACGGCCCCAGCAAAAAGCCACTGTTGGCAAATCGTCCGTGATTGAGCATGGCGCATACTGTCGACTCCCATGCCCAACCGCAAAAACCGTAGAAGGCAAACGAGAGCACCAGCGCCGAGAGTGGGCAGGCGGCAAGCGTCGCGCCGCCAAACGCAATATCAATCGCGGTCCCCACCGTCTACCCTCTCCTCTTTTCGCTCGATGCTTTACTCACGCTATCGTCCGTCTCGTCCTTGCGCCGCAGACGACCGGCGACCGTCTCGCGCAGGGCGCACCATTTATCTGCCAGGCATACAATCCAAGCCTCACGACACGTCGGCGGCACCGGCACCAGCGGAAACATATGCCGCACGATAATATTCCGCTCGCGCGACGTCAGCTCAAAATCTTCCTCCGCGCGCGCTAGGGCAAAAAACGGATGACGAAAGCCATGCAGCCGGTGGCTTGGGTCGGGGTCGTGCCAATCGTAGAGAAAGTAATCGTGTAACAAGGCTCCGCGCAGCAGCGAGGCACGGTCGATCGAAATGCCAACACGGCCCAAGTGCTCGGCAAAGGACAGACTTGCCCGTGCCACCGAGGTCACATGTGCATAGACCGTCACGTCGCCATGCTGGATAAACTCGCGCGTCAGGTCCAAGCGGCCCGCCTGGGCGAGCTGGCGGGCGGCATCGTCGACCTCGTGCGCGATTTTCTCGGCACGAACGGCATCGGACATGCTGCCTCCTTCCAGCAGCTCACGGCGGCAAGCCACGGCCTGCACGTATTGAAAAAATCATCATCGAATCTATCAGTATGGCATCGGACAAAACGTTTTGCCCCACCAGTTGTCGAATTACCGCGCCGCCGTCACATATCAAACGCCAAAATGTGCGAGACTGTCTTGTGCAATTGTGTCGGCCGAGGGAGCGCCGGCGCTCGATTCGCATGGAGTAACCCACAACGATGCTGCTTACGCAAACGACAACGCCCGAGGACGTCAAGGCTCTCGACCGCGCCGAGCTTCCGCTGCTCTGCGGCGAGATCCGTCAGGCAATCCTCGAAAGCTCCGCCGCCGTCGGCGGGCACGTTGCCCCCAACTTGGGCGTCGTTGAGCTTACGGTTGCGCTTCATCGCGTATTTAACTCCCCCATCGACAAGATTGTCTTTGATGTTTCGCACCAGACCTACGCCCACAAGGCGCTGACCGGGCGCGCGTACACTTATATCGATCCGGAGCGTTATGGTGAGGCTTCTGGCTTTGCCAATCCCGACGAGTCCGAGCACGACCTGTTCGCCATGGGCCACACCTCCACGTCGGTGAGCCTGGGCTGCGGCCTGGCGCACGCTCGTGACCTGGCGGGCGACAGCTACAACGTCATCACCATCATTGGCGACGGCTCGCTTTCGGGCGGCTTGGCGTTTGAGGGCTTCAACAATGCCGCCGATCTCGACAGCAACCTGATCATCATCGTCAACGATAACGACCAGTCCATCGCCGAGAACCACGGTGGCCTCTATCGCAATCTGGCCGAGCTGCGCACCAGCAACGGCACCTGTGAGCGCAACGTTTTCCGCGCGATGGGACTCGACTACCGTTATTTGGACGCCGGCAACGACGTGTTGGCCCTGGTCGACACGCTGCAGGAACTGCGCAATATCGATCATCCCATCGTGCTGCACGTCTCCACCGCCAAGGGCAAGGGCTTTGAGCCGGCCCAGAGCGACCCCGAACGCTGGCACCACGTGGGTCCGTTTGACATGGCGACTGGGCGCAAGCTTTGCCCGGGCCATCCGAGCGAGCCCGCGCCGCGCACCTATGCTGACATTACGGGCGAGGCGCTCAGCGCCGCCATCGAGCGCGATCCACAGGTCGTTGGCATCACGGCCGCCACGCCCTACATTATGGGCTTTACACCCGAGCTTCGCGCTGCCGCCGGCAAACAGTTCGTCGATGTGGGCATTGCCGAGGAGCACGCCGTGACCTTTGCCACCGCGCTTGCGCGCTCGGGCGCCAAGCCAGTCTTTGGTGTGTACGGTACGTTTTTGCAGCGCGCCTACGACGAACTCTGGCACGACCTGTGCCTCAACGACGCCCCGGCAACCATTTTGGTGTTTGGTGCGTCAATCTTTGGCACCACGTCCGAGACGCACCTCTCGTTCTTTGATATTTCCATGCTGGGCGGTCTTCCCAACATGCACTACTTGGCGCCGGCCTGCATGGAGGAATATCTGTCCATGCTGAGCTGGTCGCTCGACCACCGCGAGCATCCCGTGGCGATCCGCGTGCCTGGTATTGGCCTGGTGAGCCGTCCCGACCTTGCGCCCGCCGAAGACACCGACTACAGCGCCGTTCGCTACAACGCGGTGCGCCAGGGTCGCGACGTAGCCGTGCTCGCACTCGGCGATTTCTTTGAGCTGGGCGAGCGCGTGGCAAACCGTCTGACTGCCGAGTACGGCATCGAGGCCACGCTCGTCAACCCGCGCTTTGCAACCGAGCTCGACCGCGAGTTCCTCGACAGCCTTGCCGCCGAGCATCGCGTTGTCGTCACCCTCGAGGACGGCATCTTGGACGGCGGCTGGGGCGAGCGCGTGGCATGTTATTTGGCCTGCATGCCGTTGCGCACGCGCACCTTCGGCATCGCCAAGGGCTTCCCCGACCGCTACGACCCCAACGAACTGCTCGCGCAGAATGGCATGACGGTCGAGAACATGGCCGCCGAAGCCGTGAGACTACTCAACGAGTAAGAAAACCTCCGCAAGGGAAGCATCCCTGCGGAGGTTTTTATTTTCGCGACGCGATTATCTCAATCTGTAACATCTAGGGCCCGAATTCCCGTCTATCTGTTACAGATCGAGACAAAACAGCGAGGCAGGCCGCCACATCTGCAAGATCCACCACAAAGGTGCCTGTCCCCTTTGTGGTGGTTTTCAAAGCACTATCTCAGCTGTAATAATCGACGTTTGCCCAGATAAAACCTGCCAAAATAAACCTGTCCCTTTTTGGTAGGTAGAATAACCCATAAGACAAGTATGTTTCTGAGTTATTTCGTGTTGACCCATTTGAGCGCGATAGGGTATAACTCTACTCAACCGCTAGGGATTTTATTGAGAAAGGTGTTCTACCATGAGCAAAAACCTCTCCCAGCAGGTCGTTCTCGACCGCCGCGGCTTCGTTGCCGCCACCTTCGCAACCGTCGCCGGCCTTGGTCTTGCCGGCTGCTCCGACACCAGCGCCGAGGCCGACAAGGGTTCCGCCGCCGGCTCCTCCAAGAGCTCCGAGGATACCGAGGCTTCCACCACGCTCGATGCCAAGGCATTCGACAAGCTCGTCGACAACGGCCCCAAGGCCGATGACGACGCCATCGCCGCCAGCACCTGGGCCACGGCCGTCAAGGACGCCGGCGTCTTTAAGATCGGTGGCGTTCAGACCTCTACGCTCTTCTCCCTCCTCAACGAGAAAGACGGCAAGACCCGCGGCTTCGACGCCGGTATCGCACAGCTCCTGTCCAACTACATCCTGGGCGAGAACAAGGTCGAGATCACCCAGGTGACCTCGGACACGCGCGAGTCCGTCCTGCAGAACGGCCAGGTCGACGCTGTCTTTGCCACCTACACCATCACTGACGAGCGCAAGAAGCTCGTATCCTTTGCCGGTCCCTATTACTACACGCAGCAGGCCATCCTGGTGCTTGCCGATAACGACGACATCAAGAGCGTCGAAGACCTGGCCGACAAGAACGTCGCCGTCCAGTCCGGCTCCAACGGCCCCGCCATCCTGGAGGAGTTCGCTCCCAAGGCCAGCCAGCAGGAGTTCAAGACCGACGAGGAGGCCCGCCAGGCACTCCAGCAGGGCCGCGTTGACGCCTACGTCATCGATAACAACATGCAGCAGAGCGCCCTGGTCCGCGAACCCGGTAAGTACAAGATTGCCGGCAAACCCTTCGGCAGCAAGGAGCCCTATGGCATCGGCCTGCCGCTCGATTCCGACGGCGTTGCCTTTGTCAACGACTTCCTTAAGAAGATCGAGGACGACGGCACCTGGACTGAGCTGTGGCAGATCTGCATCGGCGACCGTACGGGCGACACCAATGTTCCCGAGCTGCCCGAGATCGGCGCCTAGTCAGCGAGCCTGGTAACGGCCGCAACGAAACCATACGGAAACGCACGATGCGCTTTATTGCGGTAAACTGTTTCCTCACTGAGTTGTCGGGGCTTCCGTACACGCGGGAGCCCCTTTCCTTATCGGCGGGAGGTCCGCATGAGTCTCTCCGAGCTCTGGTCGCTCTATGGCCAGAACTATATCGACGCGCTACTAGCAACCTGGGGCATGACGCTTGAGTCGTTTGCCATCGCCATGGTGCTGGCCGTCGCCGTCACCGTGATGCGCGTGTCGCCGCTCAAGCCGCTGCGCGTCTTTGGCGACCTGTATGTCCAGGTCTTCCGTAACATCCCCGGCATCGCGCTGCTCATCATCGTCGTCTATGCGCTGCCGCCGCTCAAGGTCGTTCTGCCCTACCGCACCTGCGTTATCGTCGCCACGGTCCTTTTGGGCTCGGCCTTTGGTTCCGAGAACTTTATGAGCGGCATCAACACCGTCGGCGTCGGTCAGGTCGAAGCCGCCCGCTCGCTGGGCATGAGCTTTAACCGTATCCTCGCCAAGATCGTGATTCCGCAGGCGCTGCGCTCGAGCGTGCTGCCCATGACCAACCTCTTTATCGCCGTCATGCTCACCACTGCGCTCGGCAGCCAGGTGCCGCTTAAACCGCAAGAGCTTACCGGCGTGGTGAGCTACATCAACACGCGCTCACTTGGCGGCGTCGCCGCGTTCTTTATCTCGGCGCTCGGCTACCTGGGCACGGCCTTTGTGGTGAGCCACATTGGCAACTACATCGATAAGAAGGTGAGGATCCTTCGATGAGCAAGCACTCCTCCCCTGCGCTTACCATGCGCGATGCGCTCTACGAGGCTCCCGGCCCCAAGATGCGCGCCAAGATTCGCATCGGCACCGCCATCTCACTCGTTGCCGTCGCCGTGCTCGTCGCCCTGGTACTGCAGCGCTTTTATGTGACCGGCCAGCTTTCGGTCCACTATTGGTATTTCTTTACGCACCCCACCACCTGGAAGTTCTTGCTTGCCGGCTTTGAGGGCACCGTTAAAGTCGCACTCACCGCTGGCGCCATCGCGCTGGTGCTGGGCCTCGCTCTCATGCTCGGCCGCACGAGCGACATCAAGCCGCTGCAGCTGGTCTGCCGCGTGCTCACCGATTTCTTCCGCGGCGTGCCGAGCCTGCTGTTCATCTACTTCTTCTTTTTGGTGCTGCCCCAGTACAAGATCGCGCTGCCGTCGTTTTGGATGCTCACGCTTCCCGTTGCGCTCGCTGCAGCCGGCGTACTTGCCGAGATTTTCCGCGCCGGCGTCAATGCCGTGCCGCGCGGCCAGGTCGAGGCGGCCCAGGCACTCGGTCTCTCCAAAGCTAAAATCACCTTTAAAATCGTGTTGCCGCAGGCCATTCGGTTTATCATTCCGTCGTTGATTTCGCAGCTTGTGGTCGTAGTCAAAGACACCACCGTCGCCTATGTGGTGAGCTACCCCGACCTCATGCAAAACGCCCGCGTGCTCATTACCAACTACGACGCCCTCGTGTCGGTCTACCTGGTTATCGCGGTCATCTACATCCTCATCAACGTCGCGATCAACAAGGCCGCTGTCTATGTTTCGCACAAGACCGGCGCGACCATCATCCGCTAACGCTTTACCATTTCGAGTCATAAGGAGCCGAGCACCATGGCACAGAGCACCTCTTCCACCGGCAATCAGCCGCTGATCGAGCTCAGGCACGTCGATAAGCACTATGGCGATCTGCATGTCCTCAACGACATCAATCTCTCGGTCGACCGCGGCGAGGTCGTCGTTGTGATCGGGCCCTCGGGCTCGGGCAAGTCGACCATGTGCCGCACCATCAACCGCCTGGAAACCATCGACTCGGGCGAGATCCTCATCGAAGGCGAGCCCCTGCCGCAAGAAGGCAAGGATCTTGCCCGCATGCGCGCCGAACTGGGCATGGTGTTTCAGCAGTTCAACCTGTTCGCACATATGACCGTACTGCAGAACGTCATGCTGGGACCGGTCGATGTGCTGGGTGTCTCCAAGGACGAGGCCCGTGAGCGCGCCATGGACCTGCTGGGCCGCGTGGGCGTTGCCGAGCAGGCCGATAAGGTGCCTGCGCAGCTTTCGGGCGGCCAGCAGCAGCGCGTGGCCATCGCCCGTTCACTCGCCATGCAACCCAAGGCCATGCTCTTTGACGAGCCCACAAGCGCCCTTGACCCCGAGATGATCAACGAGGTGCTCGAGGTCATGGTCCGTCTGGCCCAGCAGGGCATGACGATGATCGTCATCACGCACGAGATGAACTTTGCCCGCCGCGTGGCCGACCGCGTCGTGTTTATGGCCGACGGCCAGATCGTAGAAACCAGCACGCCCGACGAGTTCTTCGACCACCCCCAGACCAAGCGCGCCCAGGACTTCCTCAACTCCATCAAGGGCCACTAACCAGACCGCCCACCCGCCCGCCATGCCCATCCAAACTCGAAAGTTACACCTATGATCGGAACTCGCACTTCATCGTCCTACACCCCGCACGTCGACGTCGCCCCCGCCGACCGCCCACTCATCCTCGTCGCACCGCGCTGGGAAGAGGCAGAGCCGTTTTTAACCGAGATGCTCTCCCCCAACGAGGAGATCGCCAGCGTCTTTGTCGATGCCATCCTTGCCGCTGGCGGCCTGCCGCTGCAGATGTCCATCACCGAGGACATTGAGGTCATCCGTCATTACGTCGATATCGCCGACGGCATCGCCATTCCCGGCGGCCCCGATGTCAATCCCAAACGCTGGGGCGATGATCGACCCTACGACCCCACCCTCTGCTGCGAGATCCGCGATAGCTTTGAGTTTAAGCTGGTCGGCGAGGTGCTCCGCGCCAAAAAGCCGCTCTTTACCACCTGCCGCGGCACGCAGCTGCTCAACGTCGCCACCGGCGGCACCCTGTGCATGGACGTGCCGAGCCTGGGTGCTCGCGAGGGCCGCACGCAGTGGCGCCATACCCACGTGCTCAACGACCCCGTGCATCCCGTCGAGGTCGTGCCGGGTTCGCTGTTGGAGCGCGCGCTTGGCGGGCACAGGCTGATCCAGACCAACTCCGCACACCACTGCTGCGTCGATCGTCTGGGTAAAAGTACGCGCTTGGTCGCCAAGGCAACCGACGGCGTTCCCGAGTGCATCGAAGTCGAAGGCCAGCCGTTCTGCCTGGGCGTGCAATGGCACCCCGAGTACACGTGGAAGACGCTCGAGACCGACTTTAACCTGTGGAAGTCGTTTGTCGAGGCAGCGGCAAAGGTAAAGCAGGCCCGCTAGTTCACGGACAGCACAACACAAAAGGGTGCCTCGCCGACCACACGGTCCGGCGGGGCGCCCTTTTACCTATATGTGGCCGGGGCACACAGCCCAAGGCCCGCAAGCCCTTATTCAGCCGCTTCGCGCAGGGCCGACATCGTAGCCGCATATTGCTGCTGCAACGCATGCATTCCCTCACGAGCGCCGTCAACGGCATCGGCGCCGCGCAGCGCCTCGGTCACCACGACCGCCGGCTCGTACAGATTATCGAATCCCAGGTTCTGGCTCACGCCCTTGAGCGTGTGCGCTGCCATAAACGCACCTTCGGCGTCTCCTGCCGCCATGGCGGCCTCCAGCTTGTCCATGCTCTCGTCATCCAAAAATTTGAGGGCAAAGCGGGCAAGCATTTCCTCGCCCATCAGCCGAGCGCACGCGTCATCATAATTGGCGCCAATCTTCTCATACGCCTCACGCATGGAAATCATGGATCAAAACTCCTTTGGTCAAACTAAATCGTGGGAAACGCGACGACGTCGGCGGGGCGTGCCAACGTCTCGGCAATACGGTCTTGCACCTCGAGCAGGCAGTCGAGCAACAGCGGGTTAAAGGTGCCGCACTTACCGTCCAGGATCATCTGGATTGCCTCCTTGTGCGGGATAGCGTCCTTGTACACGCGCACGCTCGTCAGCGCATCATACACGTCGGCCACCGAGACCACCTGCGCGGCAATGGGAATCTCGTCGCCCTTAAGGCCATCGGGATAACCCTTGCCGTCCCAGCGCTCGTGATGCCAACGCGCAATCTGATACGCATATTCCATAAGCGCATTGCCGACGTGATGGCGACCCAGCTCAAGCAACATGTCGGCGCCGATCGTGGTATGCGTCTTCATAATCTCGAACTCCTCGGACGTAAGGCGTCCGGGTTTGTTGAGAATCGCATCGTCAATCGCCATCTTGCCGATATCGTGCAGTGCCGAAGCCAGGGCAATCGTGGAGCGTTCCTCGTTGTCGAGGGAGATGGTGTCGCTACGCTGGACCAGACAGTCAAGCAGCAGCTCGGTCAGCTTTTCGATATTCGTAACGTGCCTGCCGCTCTCGCCATTGCGAAGTTCCATGACGCCGGCCATGATGTCGATGAGCATGCGACTGTTCTTGACGCGCTCGTTGTACTGCTGAGACAGCAAGCTCGTCAGGCGGCGTTGTTTGGCGTATAGGCGGATGGTGTTGCTTACACGGCGGCGCACGACACGGGAGTCAAACGGGCGGTTGATATAGTCCGAGGCGCCCAGCTCGTACGCGCGCAGAACCATATCATCGGAATCTTCGCTCGAAATCATGATGAAAGGCAGATTGTCGATACCCGATCGGCGCGACAGATCGGCCAGCACCTCAAAGCCGCTTATGCCCGGCATGACAATATCCAGCAGCACGAGCGACAACTCATCGCCATAGCGGTCGACCATGTCGAGCGCCGTACGACCGTTGGCGGCCTCGAGGATGCAGTACTCGTCCTTGAGCATCTCGTTGAGAATGGCTCGGTTCATCTCGGAGTCATCGACAATAAGCACCAAAGGCTTTTCGCTTTGGAAGGCTTCGATGGAATCGGCATCGGTCACGACCGTACCGGCTTTTGCCTTAGCGCGGCTCAATAACTGGACAGCGCGGCCAACTCCCTCATCGACCGTCTCGCCATGAATGCGAACGCCACCAACACATGCCGTCAAGCTCACGTACTCATGGCCCGGAACAATCGTGGCATGAACGGCATCGGACACCTGATGCAGGCGACGGGTGAAGTCATCGGAGGGAATATTGGGCATGACGACCACAAATTTGTCGCAGCCATAGCGTACGAGCTCGTCAGTCGAACGAATTCCGCTGCGTATGGCCGTCGCCACGGCACCGAGCGCAAGGTCGCCGGCATGACGACCACATGTATCGTTGAAGACCCTAAAATCATCAAGGTCGATCACCGCAACGCCGGCATTCATGCGGGCGCTATGGAGCTTTTCCTCGTAATATCGGCGATTGCGCACACTCGTCAGCACGTCGGTGTAGACAAGGTCCTCTTCTGCAGCCTCTTGCTCATCGATCGGACGCACCATCAGCAGGACGTGAGGCTCGCCCTCGACCTTCAGAGGGCGCAGGCGAGCGCGGTACTCAACACCATCGTTGAGCAGTTGCTCCGACACCTCATCGGAGTCTGCCAAAGCCTCAAGACTCGACTGGCGCAGACAAGGGCAGCGATCGCCGGCGAGCAGGCAGTTAGGCTCGCTCTTAATCTGATCGGCCGACAGCAAACGCACCACGGGGTAGGTCTTCGCGACGCGGGCGACCTCAGCGGCAGCCTCCTCGTCGGTTAGATTGACCTCGTGATTATTGAGCATATGGGGCCCTTTCGATAGTTTCGCATGGTTGCGGTGGGTTCCAAATGCTACAAGGGTAACACCTTGCCGATGCAGGTAAGCACGTGAATGCTGTTACATTTTTATGACCTGGCAAGCGGCGGTAATGGAGCCGCGGGCACGCGGTTATGGGCGCATTCGTTAACAATGACGAAACGCTAACAACCCCTCTCCCCGCAGGTCATCGAGCGTGCTAACGCTCCAAGACATCGCGAACGGCATTTGCCGCCGTAACGGGGCGATCGCGCAGACCGTTATGCGCGCCCGGGATCGTCACAAGGGGGCAATCGAGATATTCGGCAGCCGCTCGCGTACCAGCCTCGCGGGGTGTACCGACCGAAAGCTCGCCCAAAAACACAGCCGACACCGCCTTTGATTCGCGGGCGCGCTCCCAGTCGGGAGCATATGTCATATTTGTTCCGTATTCATTGGCCATAAAGCAACGACCATTGCGCAGGGCATGCTTGGCTTCCGCTTCGGTCGTCCCAGGAGCCTCGGGGTCCAAGTCGCCGAGAGCTCCCAAGAAAAGCCGAAGCGCCCTTGAAACCTTTCCAGCCGCAATCATATCGAGCAAAATCGGAGCTGCGCCCATGCCGACGCCTTCGGCCGACACAGCCGGCTCATGCAGAATCGCACGGGCGACGAGATGGGGTTCGGTGCGAAGAAGCTCCAGCGCCACCAACGTACCGGCGCTATGCGCAACCACATTTGTCGGAGCGCCAACGTGTTCGATCACGGCCTGCAAATCGGCGGCCTGAGCGGCAAGATCATAGCTGCCGTCTGCCGCTTCGCTGCTGCCGCCACAGCCGCGGCGGTCGTAGACAATTACGCGGTAGTTGCGACTGAGCTCACAAGCGATACCGTCAAAAAATGTGCCGTCGACACAAGCGCCGTGTACGCACACCAAGGCAGGAGCATCAGGCGACACATCCGGGCCGGCATATTCGCGACAGGCAATCGTGGTGCCCGCATTCTCGACCGTAAAATCCATGTTGTGCCCCCATCATCAACGCTCATCCGGTTGCACGTCAGTGCGGTTGGATGGACCCGTATTGTCTTACGCCTTGTTAACAGATTAACTGTACCCGACCCGAGGCTTTTCGTGGCACGGCATAATGAGCGACGTGAAAAAACGAAACTTGTAAAGCAAGAGCCCACACCTTGCTTTGGAGCCGATGCTATGCTTAGGCACAATTGTCTTGAGGAGCATCTGCCTATGTCTACGTTTTTGAATGCCAGCCCCATCTTTGGGCCCGTTCGCAGCCGTCGCCTTGGTCTCTCGCTCGGCGTCAACATGATGCCGGCCAGCGGCAAAATCTGCACGTTCGACTGCATTTACTGCGAAAACGGCCTCAACGCCGAGCGCCCCTGCCATGAGCCGTACAACACAGCCGCCGTGGTACTCGACGCGCTCGAGGCAAAGCTGCGCGAGATGGCAGCCGAGGGCGAGCTCCCCGATGTGATCACCTTCGCAGGCAACGGCGAGCCCACCGCCGCACCGGAGTTTCCTCAGGCCATCGCCGGCGCCGTGGCGCTGCGCAACGAGCTTGCCCCAAACTCCAAGATCGCCGTGCTTTCCAACGGCACGCGCGCCGACCGTCCCCAGGTACACGATGCGCTCATGATGGTCGACGACAACATCCTCAAGCTCGATACGGTCGACCCGGCATTTATCCAGCTGCTCGATCAACCCGTTGGCCCCTACGATGTAGAGCACCAGATCGAGACGTTCGCGAGCTTTGACGGTCACGTTATTATCCAGACGATCTTTTTGACCGGCGAGCATCAGGGCAAGCTCATCGACAACACCGGCGAGGAGTACGTTGCCCCCTGGCTCGCGGCGCTTGAGCGTATTCGCCCACAAGAAGCGACCATCTACACGGTGGCGCGCGAGACGCCGGTCGCCGGCCTTGCCAAAGCAGCGCCCGAGGTGCTCGACAAGATCGCCGCACGCGTGCGCGCCCTCGGCATTCCCTGCCAGGTGAGCTACTAGCAAAACCACGCAGCAGCCAGTGCCCGCCATCCCGCTCCATCAGTTGCGGTGATATAGTTCCTATTTATGCTGTTAAACCGCTTAAATCGGAACTATATCACCGCAACTTTTATGGACGCGTGAGTGGGCTATACTAGCTGCGGATGAAAGGAAGTTAGCCATGTATGACAAAGGACCCGTGCCTGGCCGCAACGACGCTTGCTGGTGCGGCAGCGGCAAGAAATACAAGAAATGCCATAGCGCCTTTGATGAGCGCCTCGAGCGCTTGTGGGAAGAGGGCTGGGAGGTTCTGCCCCGCACGCTCTACAAGACGCCCGCCGATATCGAGGGCATCAAGCGCTCCGCCGCCATCAACGTGGGCGTGCTCGACTACGTAGGCGAGCACATCGCCGCGGGCATGACCACCAACCAGATTGACCAGATGATCTACGACTACACCGTCGAGCACGGTGGCACGCCGGCCGATCTCAACTACGAGGGCTACCCCAAAAGCGTGTGCACCTCGATCAATGATGTGGTCTGCCACGGTATCCCCTGTGATACGGACGTGCTGCACGAGGGCGACATCATCAACGTCGATTGCTCCACGATCCTGGACGGCTACTTTAGCGACTCGAGCCGCATGTTCTGCATCGGCGAGGTCTCGGCCGAGCGTCAGCGCCTGGTCGACGTCACTCGCGCCAGCGTGGAGGCGGGTCTGGCCGCCGTCAAGCCGTGGCTACCGCTGTCCGTGATGGCCGAGGCCGTGCAAAAGACGGTCGAGGACGCCGGTTTTAGCGTGGTGCGCGAGTACGGCGGACACGGCATCGGTAAGGAGTTCCACGAGGACCCGTTTGTGGGCTTTACCACCGAGGCGCCCGATGTGGACACCATTATGGCTCCGGGCATGGTCTTTACCATCGAGCCCATGGTCAATGCCGGAGCGCCCGACATCACGATTAGCAAGGGCGACGGCTGGTGCGTGCGCACCAAGGACGGCAGCGATTCGGCCCAGCGCGAGGTACAACTCGTGGTGACCGAGGATGGCTACGAGCTGCTGAGCTGGTAGCCGCACGGACGCCGGGCGCTCATGGACTTACAACCGTCCATGAGCGCCCGGCGTTTTAATTGAGTGTTTTGCCTGATAAAACCTGCCAAAATAAACCTGTCCCTTTTTGGCAGGTCGAGCGGAGAGGACTGCTTGTGAACATCCTGGTTTTGTTGCCCGTCAACGACCGCCATCGCGCAATTCTTGAGTCGAGCGCTCCGGGCGAGGACTTTATCTACACGAGCGCCGATGCCGTCACGCACGAGCAGGTCGCCAACGCCGACGTAATCCTGGGCAACATCGACCCCGCCATGCTCACGGCATGCGAGCATCTCCAGCTGTTGCAACTGCAGACCGCGGGCTATGACGATTACTTGGCCGCCGGCACCGTGCCAGCCGACGCTAAGCTTTCCTGCTCGGTGGGTGCCTACGGCCAGGCTGTGAGCGAGCACATGTTTGCCATGGTGCTGTCTATGATGAAGCGCCTGCCCGGCTACCAGGACCTGCAGCGCGAGCATCGCTGGGAGGACTTAGGGCCGGTCACCTCGCTCAAAAATGCCAACGTGCTGGTGCTGGGCGCGGGCGATATCGGCGGCCACTTTGCCACGCTCTGCCGCAGCATGGGCGCGCACGTCCGCGGCATCAAGCGCCATCCGCTCGTCTACCCCATAGTGTTTGAGGACATGGACGGCATGGACGCACTGCCCGAGCGCCTAGCCGAGGCTGACATCGTCGCTTCCTTTATGCCCAGCACACCCGAGACCCGCGGCCTGGCGAACGCCGAGTTCTTCGCCACGATGAAACCGGGCGCCTTCTTTGCCAACGGCGGCCGCGGCGACCTTGTGGTCGCCGACGACTTGGTTGCCGCCCTGGAGTCGGGTCATCTCGCCGGTGCCGCGGTCGATGTCACCGACCCCGAGCCGCTGCTTGCGACAAGCCCCCCGTGGGATGCGCCCAACATGCTCATCACACCGCACGTCTCGGGCTGGTTCCATCTGGCAGCCACGCTCAACAATGTGGTCGACATTGCCGCAGAGAATCTGCGTCACCTGCAAGCCGGCGAAACCCTGCGCTGCTGGATCGAGCACTAAGAATTACGCCGTTTTACAAACGGCGTAATGAGCCGACGCTGCGAGCCCGCCGTTTGGCCAATCTGCCGTTCAATTTCAAAGGCGCGACCAGAAGGTCAGCGCCTTTTCATTTCACGGCACCTTGGCTCAAACGGCGGGCTCTCGCTGACTTTTATTCGACCTGCGGCGTTTTAGGGCCCTATCGGCTTGCAATGCCACTGGCATTTTCCCAGATAAAACCCGTCGAAATTAACATTCTTTTTGGCAGGTATTAGAGCTCTACGCTTTCGGCGCCGTTGATGGTTAGGTCGCGCTCGTAGAAGGCGGTGAGGGCGCGGATCGCGTACATCACGTCGCGCACGCCGCCGGTCTCGTAGCTCGAGTGCATGGCAAGCTGCGGCAGGCCCACGTCCACGGCATGCATGCTCGCCTGCATATTCGACAGGTTACCCAGGGTGGAACCGCCGGCCATGTCGCTCTTGTTGGCGAAAGCCTGCGTTGGCACGTCGGCGTCATCGCAGATGGCCTGGAACACCGCGCGGCTAAAGGCATCGGTGCAGTAGTGCTGGTTGGCGGCTTCCTTGATGACGATGCCGCCGTTGAGCACAACCTGATTGCGGGCGTCGCACTTCTCGGCGTGGTTGGGGTGCACGGCATGTGCGTTGTCGCAGCTCACGAGCATCGATGCGGCAAGGGCGCGATGGTACGACTCGTCGTCAAAGCCCAACGATCCGTTAATGCGGCGCAGTGCATCGGCCAAGAACGTCGACATGGCGCCTTGCTTGGTCTCGGAGCCAACCTCCTCGTTATCAAAGCAGCAGAAGACCGAAACATCGTGCGCGTTCTCGGCACCCAAAAATGCCTGCAGCGAGGTGTAGGCGCAGGCCAGGTCGTCAAGCTTGGGCGTCGAGATAAACTCGTCGGCCCAGCCCCAAATGCGCGCATCCTGACGATTGACCAGGAACAGGTCGCGACCCAGGATCTGCTCGGGCTCAACGTCCAGTTCGTCGGCGATCAGAGCATCAAAGTCGCCCTGCTTAAGGTCACCGGCGCTGATGAGCGGGCACAGGTCGACAGCACGATTAGGCGCAAAGCCCTCGTTAACGCCGCGGTTCATGTGGATGGCAAGGCTCGGGATAATAGCGACCTCGCGCTCGGTGGCAAGCAGGCGGCTCTCAATACGGTCGCCCTCGCGTACCAGCACGCGGCCCGCGAGTGCCAGCGGACGGTCGAACCAGGTGTAGTCGATCATGCCGCCGTAGGCCTCGGTGTTCAGGCGCAGCGTCTCGCCCGCGCCGTCGAGCTCGGGCACGGCCTTAACCTTAAACGTCGGCGAGTCGCTGTGCGACGCCGTCAGCTGAAAATGGTAGTCGCCGGCAACGCCGTCCTCGCCCCACGTAGCAGCCAGGTCCTCGCCCACCTTAAAGGCGATAACACTCGAGGTGTTGCGCTGCGTGTAATAACGCCCGCCCGGCTCGATGTCCCACGCCGCGTTCTCGGACAGGTAGGTAAAGCCCGCTTCGTCGAGCTCGGCCATAATGGTCGCCGCCGTATGGAACATGCTGGGGCATGCCTCGATAAAGTCGATAAGGTCGTTGGCGGCCTCGATATCATCGGCCGTCACATGCGCGCGCTCGGGCGTTTCCTGATCCGTCATGCTCTCCCCTTTCGCTGGGTTGATGGTCCCTTCCAGCATACCCCGCCGCGCCAGCGCTGCACTCTTCATTCCGTGTTTAATCCCGCACCGCTCACCAAGTTGAGCCATCATGCCCGTGCACCTTTTGCGACAATTACGCTAACAGGACGAGAGGAGCCGTCATGAAGCCACGTAACATTGCCATCGCCTGCGGTGTCGCGGGAGTCGCCATCGGCCTTGCCGCTGCCACCGGTATCGTTTATCACAAGCAAATCAAGTCCGCCGCGTCGCTCAAACGCTTGACCGGCTACGCGGATGGCTATGACCTGTACGCAATCGACATCGCCTACGACTACGATCTTGATCGCATCATCGCCACTGGCGTGCGCGACGACCAGGCCTACATCGATGCCGTGGTGGCGCAGGTGCTGCCCGGTGTGCCGGTACATGTCCAGGCGCCCCAGTTTGCCTGCAGCACTTTTGTCGCCGTAGATGCCGAAGGCCGCGTGCGCACCGGTCGCAATTACGACTTTAAGGACGACACCTCGGCGCTGCTGGTGCGCAATCACCCACGCGGCGGCTATGCCTCCATCGGGTTTGCCGCCCTTAACAACCTGGGCGATAACACTCCGCTTGACTCCGTCGCCGGACGCGCCGCCGCACTCATGGGCCCGTTTGCCCAGCTCGACGGTGTTAACGAATGCGGCGTGTCCATTGCCGTACTCACCCTGGACTCCAAGCCCTGTGACCAGGACACGCAGCGCCCCGTCATCAACACTTCGCTCGCCATCCGTCTGGTGCTCGACCGCGCGGCTACCACGCAAGAGGCAGTCGACCTGCTTTCCGCCTACGACATGCACGCCATGGCAGGACGCGATTACCACTTCTTTATCAACGACGCCGCCGGTGACGCGCGCGTAGTAGAGTGGGATCCGCGCGATCCGGACCGCGCTTTCAAAGCGACTCCTGTACGCCAGGTTACGAACTTCTATGCCTGCTATGGCGACGAAGTGCTGCCCAACCAAAAGAATGGCGAGCTGGGCCATGGTAAAGAGCGCGCCGTCGCAATCGCCGATGTCCTTGACGCCCATGTCGGCGCCCAAGACGAGGCAGTCGCTTGGAAGGCCCTACGCGCTGCGGCGCAAGAGCCCAATCCGGAAGACATCACCAGCAACACGCAGTGGTCGGTCGTCTTTGACAACACCGAGCCCGCTGCCGCCATCACGCTGCGCCGCCACTGGGGCGACATCGATGCCTTCGCGCTGTAAGGAGCTGGCACCGTCGTCCTTACGCTGGCCTGACGTTGCTTACATTTCCATACATTTGAGCTAACACGTTTTACCCCCGTATCAACAGTGTGCGGGGGTAAACTTATGCGCATGTTATAACTTGCCCGGAAGGATTCATCATGCTTAGGATCGGTCTTCTTACCAGTGGCGGCGACTGCCAGGCGCTCAACGCCACCATGCGCGGCATTGTCAAAACGCTTATGACCAATAGCGAAGAACCTATCGAGATCTATGGTTTTGAGGACGGCTACCAGGGCCTTATCTACAGCAGGTTCCGCGTCATGTCGCCCGCCGATTTTAGCGGCATCCTCACCCGCGGCGGCACCATCCTGGGCACGAGCCGCACGCCGTTCAAGCGTCTGGATATTCCCGAGGCCGATGGCGTCGAGAAGGTACCCGCAATGGTCCACACCTATCATAAGCTGCAGCTCGACTGCCTGTTTATGCTGGGCGGCAACGGCTCCACCAAGACCGCCAACCGCCTGCGCGAAGAGGGCCTCAACGTTATCGCCCTGCCCAAGACCATCGATAACGACACCTGGGGCACCGAGCTGACGTTTGGCTTTACGAGCGCCATCGACGTCGCCACCAAGTGCATCGACGACATCCACACCACCGCCTCGAGCCATGGGCGCGTGTTCGTTATCGAGATCATGGGCCACAAGGTTGGCTGGATCCCGCTGTATGCCGGCGTCGCGGGCGGCGCGGATGTCATCTTGATTCCCGAGATCCCCTACGACATGGATAACGTCATCAAGACCATCGAGCATCGCATGGAGACCGGCAGCCGCTTTACCATCGTGGCCGTCGCCGAGGGCGCTATCTCCAAGGAGGACGCGGCGCTGTCCAAGAAGGAGTACAAGAAAAAGCTCGCCGAGCGCACGAGTCCGTCGATTGTCTACGACATCGCCAAGGAGATCGAAGCCAAGACCGGTCGCGAGACCCGCGTCGCCATCCCCGGCCACACGCAGCGCGGCGGTCAGCCCGACGCCCAGGACCGCATCTTTGCGACCCAGTGCGGCGTCGAGGCCGCACTTGGCTGCCTACGCGGCGAGTTTGGCTATATGATTGCCCTGCGTGACGGCAAGATGTGCCACATGCCGCTCGAGGAGGTCGCCGGCAAGCTCAAGTATGTCGATCCCCAGAGCGATCTGGTACGCGAGGCCAAGGCGTTGGGCATCAGCTTCGGCGACGAATAGCCTCGGCCGAAATTCATCCCATCGGGCCCTCCGACCCCGCCCGACGTATTTCGATTTGGCTCCTCCCTTGACTCCGTCAAAGGTCGCCAATCGAAATCGTCGGGCGGGGTCGGAGGGCCCTGCGTTTACATACTCGCCGAGGTTATTCGTCTTCTTGCTGCGGGTGCCTGGTCTGAAATTAAGTTGCGGTGAAATAGTTCCTGCTTAGCCCGCAAATGGCTGAATCTAAGAACTATTCCACCGCAACTTACTGAGTGGGGGCTCTTGGCTGCTACTTGCACTGACATTTGTCCTGAAATGGCTGGTCGTTAGGGGTTGCTACCGGTAGTTGCGGTAGGGTTGGGGCAGATTCTAACTAGAAATGGTGGTCGCTACCGGTTGTTCTCGGCATACTCGGCTCATTCGATTACGGTCACCATATGAAAGGAACTGTCATGGATCTTGCGATGGCGCAGCGGCTCGTTAATCGCCGCAAGGCTGCCGGGCTTTCTCAGGAGGCGCTTGCCGCCCAGCTGGGCGTAAGTCGTCAGGCTGTCAGTAAATGGGAGCGCAGCGAATCCTCGCCCGATACCGATAACCTTATTGCACTCGCCGCGCTGTATGGCGTGTCGCTGGATGAGCTGTTGTATGGGGAGACGGTGGATAGCACTGACGACTCGCAGGCTGATGATGAGGCGCAGGACAGCGACGCCGGCGCCAAAACTTCAGATAAGGCCGAAGAGGCCGAGGCTTCTACTGAGCACGCTGATTGCAGCGATAAGCCACTTGTCGATATTTCCCTCGCGCGCGGCATCCACGTTATTGATCCCAACAAAGGCGAAGAGGTTCATGTTGGCTGGAGTGGCATCCATGTGGCTAACGAGCGCAAGGGTGAAGAGGTCCATGTGGGGCCAGGCGGATTGCATATCGATACGCTTGAGGACGATGGACATAGCGTGCATACCAATGACGACGGCACAGTCACCATCGACGGCGAGACGTTTTCCAGCTGGAAAGAAGCGCACGACAAGCTTGACCATCATGGCAAGCATTTCCACACCAAGGTCGGACGTACATGGAACAAATTCCCCTTCCCCGCGCTTGTCGCCTTCGCCTATCTGGTGCTCGGCATTGTCTACGGCACATGGGCTACGGGACTCTTCCTCGTCTTTCTGATTCCCGTCTATTACGCGCTTGGCGACTTTATCGACCAACGCCACTTATCTAAGCTGATCGATGTCGTCTATTCAGTCAGTGCCGAGGCATGGTTCCTCTACATGTGGCTCTGCCTGGGGCAACCCCATCCCGCCTGGGTAATCCTCATCACCATCCCGGTCGTAAAAGCACTCATGCGTTGGTGCCGTAAACAATGGAAGCATCGCAAGCGAGCCTAAACCATCCCAGCCCGACAGCAGCACCCAATTAGTACTCCCCCGCCCATCCCTCCTAAGTTGCGGTGATATAGCTCCGGTTTTAGCCTTGAGTAGTCGAGTTTAGGAACTATTCCACCGCAACTTACGAATGATCGGATCGGCTACAGCACAAGCGTCGGCGTTCGTTTGATGGTCCGCCACGAAAAGGGGCCATCTACTACGTTTAACTCGATGGGGCCAACCATGACCGCCTTTTTCGAAAATCGACAGGCCTTCTACCTGCGGTTTTATTTTTCGTTTTCCCGGCATAGTTGAGGGTATCCAATTAAACGTAGTAGATAGGCCCGTTTTGTGGCATACGACCCATTCAAGCCCAATCTCGAAGGCTAAAGAGAGCCTCTCATCAACGCTTGCGAGCGAAAACCAAATAGAATGAAAGGCAAATGGAAAGCCCGTTTGACGAGCGGAGGACATATGCGGGACGTAGCCGAAAGCGACTGGAAGCTGTTTAAGAAAATGCTTCCTCAATGGCAAGAACGTTATATGGAAAAGCTCATCGGCCAGTACGTTGAGATGCTGAACGGCGACAACGAAGCGTCCAGTAGATTTTGGGCACTAGAAGAGCGCCTCAATAGAGACAAGCTGTCCTCAGGCGTAATTGCAAACGACATTCGCCGCAGTACAATGCACCGCGAGATAGCCAATTTGCTTATCGACAGCGTGATCACCCTTGACGACCTTGACGGTTTTACCGAGGACATTAAGAGCTATGCGCAACACTGGATTGGCCAGTAAGAGCACTGGACGACAAACATCCCCAGCAAAACGAGGCAAACGCCGGACCACCTAATGGTTGTCCGGCGTTTGCCCAGATAAAACCTGCCAAAATAAACCTGTCCCTTTTTGGCAGGCTACTCGGCGCTCTTGAGGGCGCCGACCATGTCGATCTTGTTGAGGGTACGATTGGTGGCGAGGTTGACGATAAACGTAAAGCCAAAGGCCAGCAGCACGGCGAGCACGTAGCTCAGTGGCTCGACCTCGACGTCAAAGTACAGCGACGGCATCTGCAAAATGTAGGTAAAGCTCTCGGCCAGCAAGCCGCCCAGCGGCACGCCCAGCGCAGCGCCGATCGCCGTGAGGATCAACGTCTCCTTGTTGACGTAGTGGTGCACCTCGCCACGGCGGAAGCCCAGCACCTTGATGGTCGCCAGCTCGCGCTCGCGCTCGGAGATATTCGTGTTGGACAGCGTAAACACCACCACAAACGATAGGCACGCCGCCATAAAGGTCACGAGCACCACGACGGAATTGATGATAGTGAAGTTCGCCTCGAAGTTCTGCCAATGTTCAGCCGTGCTCGAGATGGTGAGCCAACCGTCGCTCTTAAGCTTCTTGCTAAACGCAATCTGATCGGCCGACGAGCCCTTAAGCAGCACAAAGACGCCGTTAAGGCGCGCGCTTCGACCGAACGCGCGCTCATAGGTGCCCTGCGTCATGTAAAGCGTGTTGCCCAGATAGTTGAGCGAAATGTCGCTGACTTTGACCTTGGCTACGTTGAGCGACGAATCCTGGACGTGTGCCGTATCGCCCGGTTGAATCCCCAGTACCAGCTGTGAACTCTTGCTCAGATACACATCTCCGTCGCGCAAAGATAGAGGCTCTTTGGACTCATCCTCGAGACGCACGTAGTCGTCCAGGTCGTTCGTGCGGTCATCGGGCACCACGATCAGCTGCACGGTCTCGCTCTTGCCGCCAAATGTAAAGGTGACGTTGTCGGTCATAATCGGCAGCGTCGAAGTCACGGTCACGTCGGAATCCTTGGCTGCGCTTCGCTCGTCGAGCGCCGCGCACGTCTGCGAAAAATCGTCGGGATTGGCAACCGCCAGCAGGTCATAGCGCGTGATATGCCCGTACTGCTTGGGCGAAAGCGCGACCGACGTATCACGAATGCCCATGCCGCAAATCACAAGCGCCGTACAGCCCGCGATGCCAAAGATGGTCATAAAGGCGCGCTTTTTGTAGCGGAACAGGTTACGTGCTGCCACCTTGTTCAAAAAGCCCATGCGGCGCCAGATAAAGCCGATGCGCTCGAGCAAGATACGCGAGCCGGCGCGCGGGGCCTTGGGGCGCATGAGCGAGGCCGGGGTCTCGGCCATCTCGTGGCGGCAGGCGATAATCGTGGCGCCCACCACGCCCACGGCAAACAGCGCCACCGAAACGATCGAGGACACGATGTCGTACGAAAGCAACATCTGGGGCAGCGAGTACATGTCGTCGAACACCGTAAACAGGAACAGCGGCAGGCCCACAAATCCGATGATGTTGCCGAGCACGCCGCCAATCAGACAAGCCCACAGCGCGTAGTCCACGTATTTGGACAGGATGCGCCCGCGCGAATAACCGAGCGCCTTATACAGGCCGATGAGTGTGCGCTCCTCCTCGACCATGCGTGTGGCAGTGGTAAGGCTGATGAGCACGGCAACGATAAAGAAGATGAACGGGAACACCGTAGCGATAGCCTCAATTGACGAGCTATCGCTCTCCACGCTCGAGTAGCTTGCGATATTGCCGCGGTCCTGGATGTACCAGGTGCATTCGCCCAGGTCAGAGAGCTCGGCGCGGGCATCGGCAAACTGCTGGTCGGCGGCGGCACGGCGCTGATCCAGGTCGGCCTGCGCTTGCACGCGCTCCTCACTGCCCTCGGCCATGCGGTTAATGTTGTCCTGCTCGATCCCAAAGAGCATGGCGGCCTGACGCTCGGCCGCATCCAAGCTTGTCGGCGTGTCGACCGTCAGCTCCTGAGCGCGCGCCTTCTCACGCTCCTCGCGGATCTTCTCTATATTGCCCTTGACCTTGTTGATCTTTGCCGCGTAAGCATCCGAATAGGAGTTGAGGCTCTTGGCTCCCTCGACGACCACGTGGATCGCGGAGTAGGAAGAAGATGTCGCGGCGTCCTCGCTCACATAGAACTTATAGTCCGCCGCCGAAGCAGCACGGAAGGCGTTGACCGTCGAGTCGGAGCTCACATCAGTGGGATCGAGGACCTCGGCCGTAATGGTGTAATCGCCCGCGGCAAACTGATCCTTGGCGCTTTGGTTCGACGAGCTCGCGTCATTGGCGGCAAAACTCACCGTATCGCCGAGCTTTTTGCCCGAAGCCTTCAGGAACTTCGAAGTCACCGCGACCTCATCGGCGCTCTCAGGCAAATCGCCGTTCACGAGCACCGGCTGATCGATGTTCTCCTTGGAGAGACTTTGCACGACCACGCGCTCGCGCGTTGTGCCCACGGCGGTGTAGGCGGTCTCGGTGTAGATGCCCTCGGCCGTTTCGACGCCATCGACCTCTTGGATGGCGTCGAGATCATCGTCAGTCAGGCCATAGGTCGACTGCACGTTGATGTCATAAACATTCTGCTGGTCAAAGTAAGCGTCGACCGAATCGCACAGATCCTCGCAACCCGCCTTGAGGCCGCACATCACGCTCACGCCGAGCGCAGTGATCACGACGATGGACAAGAAGCGTTTGAGGCTGCCGCGAATCGTGCGGTAGACACCGCGGCGAAACACCGTCGGCACCATGTCGTTTGAGCTTTGGGCAGTGCGGTAGGTCGTAAAATCCTGCTCGCGCTCCGTGTTCCGCGCGTCGCGGCGTTGGCTGTTTTGGCGGTCCTGATCCATGGGCGCTACCACTCGATCGTCTCGATCGGCACGGGATTTTGCTGGACCGTCTCGCTCTCCACGCGACCGCTCTTAAAGCGAATCAGGCGATCGGCCATAGGCGCGAGCGCGGAGTTGTGCGTGATGATAATGACCGTAATGCCCTGCTTGCGGCAGGTGTCCTGCAGCAACTGTAAAATCTGCTTACCGGTTTTGTAGTCGAGTGCACCCGTGGGCTCGTCGCACAGGAGCAGCTTGGGGTTCTTTGCCAGTGCACGGGCGATGGACACGCGCTGCTGCTCGCCGCCCGAAAGCTGCGCGGGGAAGTTGGCGAGGCGCTCACCCAGGCCAACCTGGCAAAGCGTTTGCTCGGCATCAAGCGAATCGGGGCAGATTTGCGCCGCAAGCTCGACGTTTTCGAGCGCCGTCAGGTTGGGGACCAGATTGTAGAACTGGAAGACAAAGCCCACGTCGGCGCGACGGTATTCCACGAGCTGAGCCTCGTTGGCAGCGCTCACGTCGCGCCCGTCCACCGTCACGGTGCCGGAGGTCGCCGTATCCATGCCGCCCAGAATGTTGAGCGCCGTGGTCTTGCCGGCACCCGAAGCACCCAGAATGATGGCGAGCTCGCCGCGCTCGACCGTAAAGCTCGCGCCGTCGAGCGCGTGGATGCGGGCATCGCCCTCGCCGTATGCCTTGATGACGTCTTTGAATTCGATATAGGCCATCGATCGGTTCCCATCTGGTCGGATAACTCTTTAGTATTACCCATTTCGCACCGACCAAAAAGGGACAGGTTCATTTTGGCAGGTTTTAGAGGCGGACGGTGAAGGCGATCTGATGATCGTGGCCGGATACGGTAGCGAAGCCGCCATGCGCCTCGGCGATGGCGCGCACGACGGATAGGCCCACGCCCGAGCCGCCCGTCTTGGAGCTGCGCGACACGTCCGCACGATAGAAGCGGTCGAACAATCGATCTAGATCGCCTTCGGGCAGCTCGTCCACGGCGTTCGAAACGACAAGCTCGGCCGAGCCTTTGCCCGCACCGCGCGAAACAGCACGCAGGCTCAGCTCGATAACGCTGTCTTCGCTTGCGTAGCGTGTGGCGTTGTCCAGCAGCAGTTCAACAACCTGCGCCACTGCCGCGGCATCGGCATGGGCCCGCACACCGCTCGCGATCGACGTCGACAGCCGCTTGCCGCGCGAAACCGCCACCGATTCAAACGGCGCCGCCGCCTTGTCCACCGCCTCCGAAAGATCAAACGATGTCATGGCAAAGCCCGCCGAGCCCTCGTCCATGCGAGCCAAAAATACCAGACGCTCCGTAAGTGCCGTCAGCCGCGCGACCTGCTCGTGAATGCTCTGCGTCCACTCACTCTCGCCGCTCTCAATTTCCTGTACCTCGTTAGCGGCATCAATCACGGCCAGCGGCGTCTTGATCTCGTGGCTCGCATCGGTAATAAAGCGCTTTTGCTTGCTGTAGCTCTCGACCATCGGTCGAATCACCGCGCCCGAGGCACCCGCCACAATTGCCAACACCGCCAGCCAGCCAATGCAGCTGATGGCCACGCTCGCGCTTAAAAACGAATGGAAGCTTGTGAGCTCGCGTGAACAGTCGACGAATACATAGGTTGTCTCGTCGCCCTGAACCGTAACCGTATAGCGGTAGTTACCAGAAAAGCCCGAGGTCAAACCCTTGGAATACAGTCCTGCAGCGATGCGGGCGGCACGCTTGGCGCCCACCGCGGCAATGCGAGCCGTGTTGACATCGGTCACCTGCCCACCGGCAATCGACACCGTAAAGTAGCGCGTGTCGAAGGGAGACTCCGCCGTCATGCCTTCAAAATGCCCATCGCGAACGGCTGCCCGGTTACCGGTAGCAACCTTGCCGGCAACCGCATCCTGACCGGGATCGGCCTTAGGCTCATCCGTCCAATCGATGCCGTCCTTGCCCGCCAAGATATAGCCCAGACGAGCGTCGGCCATCTTGCAGACATGCGAGTAGTTGACGATATTGATGCCGGCGATGATAAGCGTAAGCACGGCGGTCACGGCACCCATGGCAACCAGGATGAACTTACGACGCAGGCGACGTCCCATTGCACTGGCAGCATCGGCGCGCCCCGGATTACCCGAGTCCGCGCCCATGCCGAGCTTTGCCGTCGTGCGCTTCCACCAAGCACTCGCGCTCACACCTATTCGCCCTCCTCAACAACCTCGAGCGAATAGCCCTGGTTGCGCGATGCACGGATGGCCACGTTGGCACCAAGCGCCGTCAGCTTTTTGCGCAGGTACGAGATGTAGACCCACACCACGTTGGCGCCTTCGGGCGCGTCCTCACCCCAAACCCCGAGCATCAGACGCTCGGTGGGCATGCGCGTGCCGGAGTTGCGCATAAAGAGCTCCATAAGCTGAAACTCACGATTGGCCAGGTGCTCCTCGCCCAAAGGGCCAACGAGCGTGCACGATGCCGTGTCGAGACGCACGTTGCCCACGCTGAGCGTCGTGGCGTCAATTGCCGTCGCGGCACGCGTCATGGCACGAATACGCGCAAGCAGCTCCTTGGCGGCAAACGGCTTGGTCAGATAATCGTTGGCACCGGCATCCAGGCCCTCGACCTTATCGGACACCTCGCTTTTTGCCGTGAGCATAATGATGGGCAGACGCTTACCGGCGGCGCGTGTGCGCTTGAGCACCTCAATGCCATCCATGCCGGGCATCATGATGTCCAGGATTGCGGCGTCATAGTCGTTGGCGAGCAGATATTCGAGCGCCGTCAGACCGTCGAGGGCGGTGTCGACCTCGTAGTCGCTATGTTGAAGAATCGCGGTAAGGGCACGGGAGAGGCCGGGTTCGTCCTCGGCAAGCATCAGCTTCATAGTTGTTCCTTTGGCGCGCGGCTATACAGATTTCGATATTGCCGATGATAGCGCACCGCCAGCCGCCTTAGCGCAGCCTTAGCTGCTCAACCTGCACGTTTTCAAATACGCAGGGTATGGCTTAGCCAAACTTAAGGCCCAGATGCCGAGGGCTTGGACGCATACCGAGCGCGAAGGGACAGTGACTCGTCCTTTCACGGCGTCCTAGTTATGCAAAGTGCTCGAGCGTTACTCCTCGTACGCGCCCTCAAGCCGCAGCAGCCACTCCTTGCGGTCGAGGCCGCCGGCATATCCGTTGAGCGAACCATCGGCGGCAACCACGCGATGGCACGGCACAATAATCGAAATGGGATTACGCGCGACCGCGGCCCCCACGGCACGGGGAGACGCAACGGGTGCTTCGTTTCCCGGTACACGATGTCGAGCCGCAACACGCTGGGCGATCTCACCATACGTAGCGACCTCGCCACGCGGGATAGAAAGCAGCTCAAACCAAACCTCGCGCTGAAACGCCGTACCAATCATATGCAACGGCGGCGTAAACCGAGGCTCCTGCCCCGCAAAATAAGCATTCAGCCAAGCCCAAGAACGCTCAAGTACCGACGAGGCAGCACCGTTTGTCGGATTCACCGAAGACATGCCGCCAGCACCAGAAACCGCATCGGCGCCTTCAACATGTTCGGAGTCTTCCCGGAGAAGCGTGGAGCCAAAATGCTCCTGCCCCTCAAACCAAAGTCCCGTCAGACCGCGGCCATCAGCGGCAAGCAAGATTTCGCCCAAAGGCGAAGCAAACGTCGTCGTGACCACCAGCGGCTCCTTTCAAAACTCCGCAACATAATACCGCGAATTGTGCAGACAACCCCAATCGACCCCAAAGTCACCCTAGGCAGCAGGCGCGAACGCGCCGCAGCTGCCGGCCGCGCCCCACAGTCCCCCAAGGCGGCAGGCGCAAAGCGCCGAAGCCGCCGCCGGGATCAGGGCCCGCAACAGCCACGTGCCCCCACATCAGCCCAGCGGCCCCAACCAACAACGGCCCCATCGCAGGTCGCTTGCAGCAGCGTCACCGCAGGCGGGGGCCGGGCTTGGTTTTCAGAACACTCCGCACTGATATCTTCTGAATTGAAGACGTCGATGATGCACCCGTATACCATTG
>CATYUU010000007.1:0-60393 GCA_958413455.1 uncultured Collinsella sp.
AAAACGCTCCGCGTTTTCTTGACGCCCGCGCCTCGACCGAGGTTCGAATCCATGCGGCGTCCGCCTAAAAGAAAAGCCCCCGTTGCCGGAGGCTTTAAGTTCGATTGGTGCGGCGTATAGGATTCGAACCTATGACGTTCTGATTCGTAGTCAGACCCTCTATCCAGCTGAGGTAACGCCGCAGCGCAAGACATATAAAACCACTTTAGTTCGTTAGAGTCAAGCAAAATCTCAAACTTTTTTTCGCGCGAGCCACAATTTGTTACGCTGCGCCACGAGCATCAGCGCTTTTCGTGCGATCGATTGGCTTTTCGATCACATCGAACCCGGCGCCAAGCTCCCCCAGAAGCGAACGCACCCGTTGGGCACAGTCGTAGTCGGCAAACGAGATACTCAGCATTCGGGCCACCTGATTAGAAGTTCCAACGCCATAGAAGTGCTCAAGGACAACAAGCGCCTCATGCGCCACAAACGTCTCGACCACATGCGGCGACTCCTCATAGCACCATTGCGTCAATGGTCCCTCACTCGTTTGCCGAACCACCAAGCCACCCATACCCGACGGCTCGCACGTTACCAGCAGGTGCTCCCCGCCCTCATCGCTCTGGAACAAAACAACCCGCTCGTCGAACAGCTCCATCACATCCCCTTTCTCTCGCTCTTAGTTAGCAAAAGCATAGCAGGTAAATGCATGTATACAGAACGTTTGTTCGTGTGTTTTCTATCGAGCTGTCCGCACGGCATGGTATAGCCGCACACAAAAAGGGCGCCCCTAAAAGGAGCGCCCTCGCAAATCGCCTATGCAGCTAGTTTACGCGACCGGCTCGATCTTCTCGAGGCCGCCCATGTAGGGACGCAGAACCTCGGGGATCGTGATGGTGCCGTCGGCGTTCTGGTAGTTCTCTAGAATGGCAGCCATGGTACGACCAGCCGGCAGGCCGGAACCGTTAAGGGTGTGCAGGTAGCGCGAGCCCTTGAAGTTCTCGGGGTCGCGATACTTGATGTTGGCGCGACGGGCCTGGAAGTCGCCGCAATTGGAGCAGGAGCTGATCTCCTTGTAGGCGTTGTAGCTCGGCAGCCAAACCTCGACGTCGTAGGTCTGACGGGCAGAGAAGCCCAGGTCGCCGGTGCACAGGCTAATCACGCGATACGGCAGGCCCAGCTGCTGCAGCAGGTACTCGGCCTCGGCGGTCATGCTCTCGAGCTCCTCGTCGGACTCCTCCGGCTTGGCAAACTTGACCATCTCGACCTTGTCGAACTCGTGCTGGCGAATGATGCCGCGGGTGTCGCGACCGGCGGAACCGGCCTCCTCGCGGAAGCAGGGGGTGAAGGCAGTGTAGCGGCGCGGCAGGGTGTCGGCATCGAGAACCTCACCGGCATGCAGGTTAGTCAGTACGACCTCGGCGGTAGGAATCAGGAAGTTGTCGCCCGAGACGTGATAGGCGTCGTCCTCAAACTTGGGCAGCTGGCCCGTACCGAACATGGTCTGACGCTTGACGACGATGGGCGGCCACCACTCCTTAAAGCCACGGCTGGTGTGCGTGTCGAGGAAGAAGTTGATGAGGGCGCGCTCAAGACGGGCGCCGGCGCCACCGAGAACGGTGAAGCGGCTGCCGGAGAGCTTGTTGCCGCGCTCGAAGTCGAGGATGTCGAGGTCGGTGCCCAGATCCCAGTGCGGCTTAAAGTCGAAGTCGAACTCGCGCGGGGTGCCCCAACGACGGCGCTCGATGTTCTCGTCCTCATCCTTGCCGTACGGCGTGGCCTCGCAAGGGATGTTGGGCAGGTGAGCCATGAAGTCGTACTGCTCCTGCTCGAGAGCGGTGCGGCGCTCGGCCAGACCGTCAATCTTCTCGTTGACGGCGCGCACGGCCTCCTTGGCGGCCTCGGCCTCGTCCTTCTTGCCCTCCTTCATCAGGGCGCCGATCTTCTTGGACTCGGCGTTACGCGTGGCCTGGAGCTCCTCGACCTCGGTGATGACGGCACGGCGCTCGTCGTCGAGTTCAAAGAACTTCTCGCGATCCCAAGACGTCTGGCGATTTGCCATGGCGGTATCGATGGCATCGGGGTTCTCGCGAACAAACTTGATATCAAGCATTAGATCCTCCGGCGATATACATTCCATTTAGGTTGCAACCTTGTACATGTATGGGCAAGTATATACTTATGAGCGTTTACGACCCAACTCAACTACGCAAGAAGGCACCCAATGGACGCAGTTTTTTCCTTTTTGTTTGGCACCCGCACCGGTTTTGCCATCCTTTTCGCCGGCGGCATCCTGCTATTTGCGATTCTTGCCTTTGTAATGGAGAAGCGCACCCATAAGATGTATGTCGACCGCGGCCCCAAGTCCGAGGACGAAGAAGACAGCTTCTGGGACTAACCTGCCAAAAAGGGACAGGTTTATTTTGGTCGGTTTTATCTGGGCAAACGCAAGCGCCCCGCAACTGGAATTGAGCCAGTTGCGGGGCGCTTTTCGCTAAAAGGACAAAACCGCAGGAAAAACCTGCCAAAATAAACCTGTCTTTTTTGGTCGGTTTTATTGGAGAGTTGCGTCAATTGCCTTGACCAGGGCGCTGCGCATGCCGGCGTCCTCGAGCGCAACGACGCCCTTGATGGTGGCGCCACCGGGCGAGCATACGGCATCCTTCATCGCCGCAGGATGCTGGCCAGTTGCAAGCTGCAGCTTTGCCGTACCCAGCACCATCTGGCTCACAATGCGATAGGCATCGGCACGCGGGATACCGTGCTTGACCGCCGCATCGCCCAGGGCCTCGATTGCCATAGCGACAAATGCCGGAGCGCAACCACCCACCGTGCCGCCCACAAACAGCAGGCTCGTATCGAGCTCGACCACCGCACCGAGCTTGCCAAGCAGATCAAGCACCACTGCGCTCTGCTCATCACTGAGCGTGGAAGCCTTCTCGCAAGCGATGACGCCCTCGCCCACCGAAACCGGTGTGTTGGGCACCGTCGAGATGTGCGCGACGCCCGGCAGGATCTGCTCCCACTTGGCACTGTCCCAGGTCCAGGCAACCGACAGAACGACCTTTTTGGCAAGAGCATCCTTGAGCGGGGCGAATACCTTCTCGATCATGTACGGTTTGACCGCAGCGACCACGATATCGGATGCGGCGACAACCTCGGCGGCATCGTGGCAAGCGGCCATGCCGCGCGCCTCGCAGCGCTCAACCAGTGCGTCGTAGCGACCCGCGCAGGCGCACATGTCGCTCGCAGCTACACCGGCAGCGATCCAGCCATCGGCCATAGCGCTCGCCATATTGCCAAAACCGACAAATCCAATCTTCATATCTCATAGTCCTTTCAGACACATTCCTCAAAACGAAAGGTATTGTCCCACGCCATTGTTTCGTATTGCCGACCTATTTGTGATACGGCTCGCCACGACTGATCTTGCAGGCACGGTAAATCTGCTCTAGCAGCACCACGCGCGCCAGGTTATGCGGCAAGGTAATGCGTCCAAAGCTGAGCATCTCGTCGGCTCGTGCGCGCACCTCATCACTCACGCCGTCCGAACCGCCGATTACAAAGGCAATGTCGCTGCTGCCTCGCAGCATAAGATCGTCGAGCCTCGCCGAGAGCTCCTCACTCGAACGCTCCTTGCCCTCGATAGCCAGCAGAATCACATGGGCTCTCGGCGGCAAGGCAGCAAGAATCGCCGCCCCCTCCTTGTCACGCGCGGCATCCACACCGCCCGCCTTAGCCGGGTCGATATCGGCCACCTCGCGGATATCGACCTTGGCATAGGCACCTAGGCGCTTGGTGTACTCAGCGCACGCGTCCTTCCAAAAGCGCTCCTTGAGCTTACCGACGCAAACGACGGTGTATTTCACGCGCGTCTACTCCTTCGAATCGTTTTGAACTTTGCTGGCGGTCAGCATCTGCTCGAACATCGAGGCCGACTGCGAAAAGTCGCTCGGCAGCACGACCGTCGAGGTTTTACCCGTACGAGCGAACTCCGTCATCATCTCGGACCACTGCGTAAACATGAACAGTTGGTTGGCCTCGTCATTGCCGACACCCGTCTCCTGGATGATCTCGAGCGAATCTTTGATACCCAGCGCGATGGCCTTGCGCTGGTTGGCGATGCCCTCGCCCGCCTTTTCCATAGCCTCGGCCTCGGCGGTCGCCTCGGTGACGCGCTTGATGCGGTCGGCCTCGGCGAGCTCCTGTGCCGCAGCGCGCTTGCGCTGGGCGGCGTTGATGTCGTTCATGGAGTTCTCAACCTCGGTCGGCAGTGCGATCTTGGTGATGAGCGTCGACACGAGGGTGAAGCCGTAGGCGGCCATCTGCTCGGAAACGGTAGCGTTGACATCCTTGGCGATGTCATCCTTCTTGGCAAAGACCTCATCGAGTGTGTAGACGGGAATCGAAGAGCGCAGGGCGTCGGTGATGAAGTCACGCATCTGGTCGACGGGCTCCTGCAGCATATAGTAGCTCTTGTAGATGCCCGAATCCGCCGGGCCAGCACCCATGTCATAGCTCACGTGATATTGAGCCGAGACCTCGAGGCCGATGGTCACATTATCCTGAGTCTTAACGTCGATACCAAAACCGTTTTTCATGGTGCGCAGACTCACCGTGGCGGCCTTGCGGTCGATCACGGGCACCTTCATGTGGAAGCCCGCGTTGACGATGCGGTTAAACTTGCCCAGACGCTCGATGATCACGGCATGCTGTTGTTCAACGACATAGCAGGCGTTAGGAAGCAGCAGCAACAGGATGATGATGGGAATCAAAAGGCTGGTAAGGGCGGCGATGATACCGGACAACAGCATGGTCTCTCCTCTGATAGGCACACGTTGGCACTAGGATACCCGCACGAAGCAGCAACGTGACATCAACAAGAGGCCCATAACAAAAAAGCTCCCATTGCTGGGAGCTCTTTCAATCAATGGTGCGGGCAAAAGGACGTCCGCGTATCCGCTTCGCGGATTCGCACCGGCTTCGGCCGCCTGCCGGCGTCCTCGCCAGCTCGCTAAAAACGCTCCGCGTTTTCTTGGCGCTCGCTCCTTCGCAGGTTCAAGTCCCCGCGATGGGCCCAAAACAAAAAAGCCCCCATTGCTGGGAGCTTTTCAATCAATGGTGCGGGCGAAAGGACTTGAACCTTCATGGGGTTGCCCCCATACGGACCTGAACCGTACGCGTCTGCCAATTCCGCCACGCCCGCGTGCAGGAATTAGAATAACGGAGCGCCATCGCGAACGCAAGAACTATTTTTGAAAAAGTTTGCAGGCATTTTCCCAAGCCGCTCGCGCGATTGCCTCAGCATCCTCGCCGGTACGATCGACACGGTCGTTGACCAGCGTGTTTGCCGTAATGGAGATCATTGCGGGCTCGCATTCAAGACCGCGGATGGGCTCCGGAGCCATATACGGGCAATCCGTCTCGAACAAAATTCGATCGAGTGGGGTTGCCGCGAATGCCTCGCGCACGTCGTCGTTGCGCTTAAAGGTAGCCGCACCACCATAGGCGATATAGCAGCCCAGCTCCACAAAGCGCTCCATTGTGGCGCGGTCCTCGCCAAAGCAGTGCAGCACACAACCGGCCTGGGGCACGCCCACCTCACGAAGCACGTTGTAGGCGTCCACGTGCGAGGTACGCTCATGGTCCGTGTCCTCGTGGCGCAGATGCAGCTCCACCGGCACGTTACGGCACACGGCAAGCTCGAGCTGACGCGCCATGCAGTCAATCTGCACGTTATGGGGTGCCGGCGCGATATCGTCGTCATAGTCCATATGGTAGTCCAGGCCGATTTCGCCAATACCGGCGCATAAGGGGTCATCGAGTGCGGCAACGACCTGCGCGTGAACGTCGTCGGTATAGTCCGGCGCACCATACGGATGCACGCCGGCAAGATACTTGATCTGAGGGATATCCTGCATCGGCAGAATTTCGCGCACGAGCCAGTCGCTATAATCCGTCACGCTGCGTTTGTCAGCGATGGGGTCGAACATCGTCACCAACAGGTCGACGCCCGCGGCTTTGGCGCGCACGAGCGTCTCGGGCACATCTTTGCCCCAAAACGAAAGCAGATGCGCATGCGTGTCGGCAAGCGGTGCCAAGGGCACGGGGCAGGCGACCGTCTTCTTTTTCTTGGTAAACGTCACGCGTGCGGCATTAGGCATCATGGATTAGCTCCTGGGCCAGGCGGACAAAGTCGGCAACATCAAGCGTCTCGGCGCGCGTGGTGGGTGCGATACCGCAAGCCTCAAAGGCGGCATCGAGCACGTCCTTGGCAAAGCCGTTGGCGCTCATGGAATTGCGGATGGTCTTGCGACGCTGAGCAAATGCAGCATCAATCACGCGGGCCACAAAGTCGCGATCGAGTCCTTCGGGCACCACGCCGTCAACACGGTCGATACGCACGACGGCCGAGTCCACGTGCGGCGCCGGCATAAAGCAGCGCGGCGGCACCTCAAAGCGACCTGTCACCTGCGCATACAGGCCGAGCTTTGCCGTATAGCCGCCATAGGTCTTGTTACCCGGCACTGCGGCAATGCGATCGGCAACCTCCTTTTGCACCATGACGACGGCACGCTTGAGCGCCGGCATCGTCTGGAAGAACTGCAGGATGATCGTCGCCGCCACGTTATAGGGCAGGTTCGCGACAAACACCGTCGGCTCACCGCCCGCAGCCTGCTCAATCTGCTCCGGACCCACCTTGAGCGCGTCGCCCATGATAAAGCGGAAGTTGGCATAGTCGGCGGCGTGGGCGTCGAGCACCGGCTCGAGCTCGGGGTCGGCCTCGATCGACGTGACGCACGCCGCCTCCTGCAGCAGCGCAAGCGTGAGCGTACCAACGCCCGGGCCAACCTCGAGCACGCGCTCATCGCCCGTGAGCTCGGCAAGCTCGCAGATGCGCTCAATCACATGGTTGTCGATCAGGAAGTTCTGGCCCAGGCGATGCTTGGTCGCAAGGCCAAACTCCTCCAGCAGCTCCCTTGTTGCCGTGGGGTTTGCCAAAGGCGAAGTTGTCATAGTTGCCTCCTTAGCATGATGGCGGCGTCTTGAAACGAAAGGGCATGGACCGTTGCGGCCATGCCCTTACATCTAAACAGCAAATTGCCGATATGGCGCGCTGCGTCTTAGCCCAGACGCGGGAACAGCGGCTCACCCTTCTCGACGGGCTGACCACCAGCAAGCAGGCCCCAAGCGCAAATGTCCTTGAGGTCGTCGGTCGCGGCCTCGTTCTCGCAGGACAGGCGGCGCAGGGCCTCGGCAGAGGTCTGAGGCATGAGCGGCATCAGCAGGTGAGCGGCAATGCGGATGGCCTCGAGCAGGTTGTAGATCACAAACGCCAGCTCGTCAGCCTTGGCCTCGTCCTTGGCAAGCGCCCAGGGCTCGGAGTCCTCGATGTAGTGGTTGGCGGCGTGGATGAGCTCCATGACCTCGTCCTTAGCTCCACCGTAATCGAGCACGTCCATCTTGGCCATGTAGCGCTCGACCAGACCGTCGGCGATCTTTGCCAGCGGGTTGTCGAACGCATCGAACGATGCGGGCTTGGCGGGCGCGCAACCATCAAAGTACTTGCCGCTCATGTTGAGCGAACGTGAGATGAGGTTGCCCCAGCTGTTGGCCAGGTCGGCGTTGTAGACCTGCTCCATGCGATCGAAGCTGATGGCGCCGTCGGTACCGGGAACGACGTCGGTCATGAAGTAGTAGCGATAGCCCTCGACGCCCAGCATGTCGATAACGTCCTGCGGAGCGATGGCGTTACCGCGGCTCTTGGACATCTTCTCGGCCTTGCCAGTCTCGGCATTGCGCACGGTCAGGAAGCCGTGGGCAAAGACGTGCTCGGGCAGGGCCTCGCCAATGGCCATGAGCATGGCGGGCCAAATGACGCAGTGGAAGCGGATGATGTCCTTACCCACGATGTGGAACTGCGCGGGCCAGCGATAGGCCAGCTCGGCACGCGCCTCGTCGGTGTCGACACCGTAGCCGACGGCCGTCATGTAGTTGAGCAGCGCATCGAACCACACGTACGTCACGTGGCCCTCGTCAAACGGGACCTGAATGCCCCAGTCAAAGCTCGTGCGGCTCACAGAAAGGTCGTTAAGGCCGCCCTCGACAAAGCTGCGGACCTCGTTCATACGGAACGCAGGCTCGACAAAGTCGGGGTGCTCGTCATAGAGCTTGAGCAGCTTGTCCTGGAAAGCGGAAAGCTTAAAGAAGTAGGACTCCTCCTGCACGCGCTCGAGCGGACGGTGGCAGTCGGGGCACAGGTGCTGGCCGACGCTGCCGTACTCCTCATCGCCCTTCTGGACCTGCGTATCGGTGAAGTAGGTCTCGTCAGGCACGCAATACCAACCGTCGTAGCTGCCCTTATACAGGTAGCCAGACTCCTTCATGCGCTCCCACAGGTACTGCACGGCATGATGCTGGCGCGGCTCAGTGGTGCGGATGAAGTCGTCGTTGGAGATCTCGAGCTTGCTCCAAAGCTCCTTGAAGTGCGGAGCCTGGCTATCGGTCCACTCCTGCGGCGTCATGCCATGCTTGGCTGCGGCCTCGGCGACCTTCTCGCCGTGCTCGTCCATGCCGGTCAGGAACTTGACGTTATAGCCGGCGGAGCGACGATAACGGGCCTGAACGTCGGCGATGATGGTGGAATAAGCCGTGCCCAGGTGCGGATCGGCGTTGACGTAGTAGATGGGCGTCGTGATAAAGAACGAAGGCTTGCTTTGATCCATGGGGTTTGTCCTCCAGAAAAACGTTGCATACAGAGGATGATTCTAGCGCAAGGGCTGGATATCCTCCATCTATTGCATATCGAGCACCATGGCATAGACATCGCGCTTGCGGCGCGAATACTTCTGAGACAGGCGCTTGGCCACCGCAGACGCGGGCTCCCCCTCCTCGAGCGCGGCGCGGATATCCTCGCGCAGGGCCTCGTCGGGATCCGCCGCCGCGGCGCCAACCGGCACGATACCGGCCTCCTCATCCTCGCTCGGCGGCGCGATGACCAGCGCAATCTCGCCCTTTACCTCGCCGCGAGCACGCAGCTCCTCGGCAAGCTGGGCAGCGGGCCCGCGCAAGACCTCCTCGTGCAGCTTGGTGAGCTCGCGGCAGACGGCAACCTCACGCTGGGGAAAAACCTCTGCCACGGCCTCGAGCGTCGCCACGATGCGATGTGGAGACTCGTAGAAGATGAGTGCGCCGGGAACCACGGCAAGGCGCTGCAAACGACGCACGCGGTCGCCGTGCTTTCGGCCCAAAAAGCCCTCAAAGAAAAAATGCTCACAGGGAATGCCGGACGAAACGAGCGCCGTGACGCAAGCAGAGGGCCCGGGAATAACTTCGACGGGCACATCGGCCTCACGTGCCGCCTCGACCAGCGCCTGGCCGGGATCGGACACGCTCGGCATGCCGGCGTCCGAGGCAAAGGCGAGGGTCTCCCCCGCCAGCAGACGGTCGACCAGGCCGGCGGCGCGGCTGGCGATCACATTCTCGTCGCAACGGACAAGCGGCTTGGAAATGCCCAGGTGCATCAGCAGCTTTGACGTCACACGCGTGTCTTCGCAGCAGATGACATCGGCAGCGGCAAAGGCCTCGCCAACGCGCGGGGACAGGTCGCCCAAGTTGCCGATGGGCGTGCCGACCACATAGAGTTTGCCCGTATGGGCGCTGTTTTGCGTCATATCAACCTATTCAATCATGCCACGCTCGAGCGTACCGAGCGCCGCGCGGGCGTCCCATGCCGCAATGCGCTTCTCGGTCTTCCACGTTTGGAAGAACCAACCGGCAGCCGGTGCAAACGAAGCCAGCTGATTGGCGATAAACACGCGCTCGTAGGCATTGCGGCCCTCGGGCGTAACCGACGAGTTGGCAAAGATCGCCGCGCCCGACCATTCGCCCACCAGCACGGGGAACCCAGTCGAAATCGCTTCTTTGAGCTCGCGCTTGTTGCGCGAAATCGCCGTCGTCAGCCCGCGGGGGCTCGTGATATCGAGCGCATACTCGTCACGGTAATGGTACAGGTGAAGGTCCATGTAGACGTTCTTGTACTTGGCGCCGCGCATAAAATGCTTCCACTCGTTGGGATGCCCCGACGACGAGAAGACGACGATCTTATCCTCGGGCATATACGAACGGACGAGCTCGTAGGCGTCGCGATAGAAGTTGCGCAGGTAGTGCGCCGGAATGCCATCCGCCATGGTGAAGAGGCTCTTGCGGACGCTCATCTGCGGCGTGTCCAGCAGCTCAATGCCCAGCAGGCTCTCGGCCTCGCCGTAGCGATCGGCCAGGCGCTCGAGCACGTCGAGCGCGACATGACGGCCGTTGGTGGACGAATGCCACTCGGCGACAGCCTCCGGCGTGGCGGGCGAATCGTTGGAATCGCCCTGGCCACCGGGCACAGTTGCCAGATCAAGCAGCACGCGGATGTCGTACTTGGCAGCCCACTCAATTGCACGGTCGATGTAGTCGACAACAGAGATGTAGGACGCATCGGACTCCTGCGAGCCAAAGGCATACCAGGGCACCGGAAGACGCACGGCATTGAGACCGATCTGCGCCATGCGACGGAAATCGTCCTCGCTCACAAACGTCTCGTAATGACGGCGCATGCGCTCGTTATAGGCGGCGGTGCCCATGGCCTCCTGCAGCTCGGCCGCGTTGGATGCACCGGTCGCCGCGTACAGCGACGGGGTCACCCAAGGCTCGGGAATAAACCAGCCAGAGAGATTAACGCCGAGTATCCTCTCCATCACTGCCCCCTTCGGATCGTGCAGGCCGAGCCTGCATCGTATTGCATAGGAAAAGTATCGTTTTGAGTATACCCGCGCGTGCGGACAGACGACCGAACGGTCTGTAAAGTGGCGCAAAAGCGGGAGGAATATCTGGGCGGGCCCGAGATGGCGCGCCGAGATGTACATATGCGCCGGAAGTAGGCGGCCGGAAAGCGCATCCCGTTTTTCGCAAAAGACTGGGATGCATTTTCCATTCGAGGCCTCAATCGGAAAATGCATCCCGTTCTGAGCGCGAGATCTGGGACGCAGTTTCCGCCAAAGGCCGCAAAAGGAAAGCACGTCCCATTCTGACGCCGGATTCCGGGTCGCGCTTTCCCAAGCGACATCAAAGCGGAAAACGCATCCCACTCTGAAGCCAAATTCCGGGACGCAATTTCCGCAGAGCCCTCGATAAAAGAAAAGGACCCCTTTGCAGAGGTCCTAGTCAATTCAAGGTGGCGGGGAAGGGAATCGCGTCCGCGCGCTGCGCGGACGGACCGCTGCGGCGCTTACGCGCCTTGCGAGCTGCGCTGGCAAACGCTTACGCGTTTACTCAGCTCCGCGCCCTCATGGGTTCGATTCCATGTGGGGGCTGCATAAAAGAAAAGGACCCCTTTACAGAGGTCCTAGTCAATTCAAGGTGGCGGGGAAGGGAATCGAACCCCTGACACGAGGATTTTCAGTCCTCTGCTCTACCAACTGAGCTACCCAGCCATTTGAGGTGTGCCTTGTTTCAAGGCTTGATTAGTATAACCAAGGACGCGTTCCGGTCAACCGAGAATTTTAAAAAAGTTTTTGAGCACAGCCTCGGTTCTATAAATCGGCACGTCAGAGGCATCAGCCGGCAGCAAGAAGTTTTTCACTCAGAGCCGCACGGGCAAACTCACTTGGCGTCATCCCCTCGGCAGCCGCCCGTCGACGAATGGCCTCCTTCATTCCCAGAGGAATCTTGACCGACAGCGTTGCCGTCCCCTCACCTGAGAGCGGGGGCCGTCCATGCACGATCCCACCAACGGTGTGTTCGCCATCCGGAAACTCTCCGCGCTCGTACGACTCGCACCACGCGTCAATCATTTCATCCGTTACAACCTGACCATTAGCGGCCGTATACGTCTTGCCCATCATCGACCCCTTTGCCGAGCCTGTTCAATCTCCTGCCAAAATTTCTTCTGGACTGGAGACAAGGCATGAATGATAAGCCACCCACGGACAAGCTCCACCGCGACAAGCTCCACGCTTCGTCCGTCTGAGAGCCATCCAATTGCAAGCCATCTCGGCGGCTCGTCCTTCGACTCGCGACGAATGCACTCAGTAACCGCAAGCCAAGCGCTAAGCACCTGCTTTTCCGTCAGGTGCTTTTTAGCGTTGGGATGGATCTCAACATCCATGCATCTTCTCCTCCATCTTACCCAATTTCGTATGACAAAAGTCCACTGTCGCCAATTCTTAAGCCGGCACGCGTTGGAGAGCAGGAGTCGAAACAATGATTGAAGGACGCTCTAGTACGGCCCAGGCGCCGAGGCAAGAGCACATGTGCCAAGGACGGACGTTTTCGTAGCGCGCGAGGATATTGCCGTCGCGATCGATGAAGGCGATGTCGATGGGATAGGCCATAAAACACGTATGGACCGAAGAGCAGCGTGGAAACGCCATGACGAGCGGCAGGCCGTTGGCGGCAACCGGACGCCGTCCCAGCATGCCGCGCAGGCGCACGACAAACGACTCCGCCACCACAAACTCGGCCGGCGTCCAACCCAGCCTGTTGAGTGCCCGCGCGTAAGCGATGTAGGACGAGACCGCGGTCACATGACCACCCCCGGACGCCATGGATCGACCGTCACCGCGCGCTCGTGCGACAACGTTGTCGGCGCCCCCAGCGAAACGCCAGCGATGCTGAGAGAAGTCGGCCACGGCTCATAGTGCATGGTGCAGGTGTAGGTCCTAAACGTACCGGATAGGGAGAGCAGGCCACCATCTGATGCCTTCGCGCCTTGCTCGCTCGACACTTCGATCTGCAAGTCATAGCCTTCCATGGCATTCAGAATTTGAGTCTGGACCGTCACCGAGGCATCGGCAGAGTTCTCGTCACCCTCCCCGCCCGGTGCCACAGCGTGCGCCAACACGATGTCGGGCACCACGCGGTCGAAGCGCGCGACAGCGCTGGCAAAGACCATGACGTTGTACACGATGAGTGCCAGCACCAGCAAAACGGGCGTAACCACTGCCATCTCAACCGTCGCTTGGGCGCGCTCCTCGCGCAGACGCATGCGGATACTCATTACGACCCACCGCCCAGAGCGCCAACCAGCGTGGCGACATCGACGGTGAGCGGGATGGAGCCGCCGCCGGGCAGAGGAATCTCCGCAAGTGTGAACACCGTGCCGCTAATGGTGCGTTCGACTTGATATTCCAACGCCTCGCAAAGCGCCTTGGGATCGGTCACGCCCAACGGAATACTTCGCAGTTTGTCTTGCGCTTGAGAGAGACCCGCAATGTCAGACCCCGGACTCTTAATGACATTGGCGGAATCGGTCAGCACCGGCTTTCGCAGGCGCAAGTCGCACGGTTCCAAACCCAGCGCCGCCACGGACGCCGAAACGGTATCGCCGAGCCACGATGCGATGGAGCCCAACGCGCCGCTGCCCCCTCCTAGGCCTTTAATCATCTCGTCCATAAGTTCGTCGGCCGAACCTTGGATATCACCGTATCCTACGAGCAGCCGTCCCCAAACATCCATGACGCCGTCGAGCACGCCGGCAACGCCGCCCGAGCGTTCCTTCAATGTCGAGAAAAATCGCGAAAGCACGTTGTTTTGCGCCGTCGCCTCATCGGGCGCCAACACCGCGGCAGAGATAGCACCGCGATCGCCAAGCCTGACTGCCGTGTTAAACGAAGAGTTGAGCTCATCGGGGCTCGAGATGGCACCCGAAACCGCAAAGGCGACCACGCCGTTGCGACCGGGCGGAGCGATACGCGGGCGCTCGCCCGAAAGCTCCTTGATGGCCTGGTCAAACGTATTGCCCGCACGATCGGCCTCGTCTTCGGTCTGACGCTCGAGCTCGAGCTCTTTGTTGCGGCATTCGACGTAGTCTTCCAGAGCCTCTTTGAACTTGTCAAAGTGGTACTCGAAGCCGTTTTCGATGAACGATGGCGGCATTAGGGCGCTTCCAAGCGTAACCACGCCGAAGCCGCACGCTTCGCATGTATCACGACCATCATAATCAGCAACAGATGCCAGCCCACTCGGAGTCCCTTTCTGATAGACGGGGCATTCGACTCCATAATGCAGGTATGTTCTGCCGTCGTTGTTGCTTACAGGCCATGCGGCATCGGTGTAAAGTTCGGTCGGCCGCACCTCGTTTGGGACACGCGGCAATAGTGGGATATAGGCAGAAAACCGTTCGCCATCATCTTTTATGTATGCTCGATCGACCTCTTCAATCGCATAGGCATAGAACGCTTTTCGAGCGGCTGACTGCGCTTTCATCTCGACGCTCGATCCCTGAGGTTTTTCATTCGCCAAGCGCTGTCGGTAATAGGTTTTCGCGCGATTGAGCGCTATTTGCGGCTCCCATGTGATGCTCGACTTTTCATGACGGTTCTGGCTGTCAGATAGTTCTGCTAGTTTTTTCGCACGCTCCCACATACACGAGTACTTGCCAATCGAACTCTCGTCCGACCCGCCACAATCCGCCAGCCAAGCGCGCTCTTTAGCCTTCGCCGTCTCCTCCGAGGCCTTCCGCAGTTCCTCGGCCGCACGCTCTAAATCATCTGATGTGCCTTTAATGGCATCGGTCGAGATCTCGGACCCCTCGAGCGCAGCGAAGTCCGACTCGGATGTCTTGGGCACGGCAAGCGCCGTACCGGTATAGGTCACACTATCGGTATCCTGCGCCGACACCGCCTGCGTGGCACGCGCGGCGATCAGATACGGCAGAGCCGTCTCGATTTTCTGTAAGCCTTCCGATGCGCTTTTGGCAAACTTGTTGCGCGTTTTAATGATCTCAATCCCGGTGTCGACCATATTGCCGGCAACTGGTTCGGCACCCGGGATGAGGATGGCGACCAGGCCCGTCCCGATCGTGGCAAACCCCGCTAGGCCCAAACTCAAAATGCTCGCATCCACCACCGTGGCAGCCGTGTGATAGGACGACACCACATTGGCGCCTGCCAGCGCGCCGCTATCGGCAGCCACCTGGGTGTCCCCCGCGCGCGACATGCTCCATATCGCCGCCGTCGACGAAAACAGCAGCGTGAGCACCACCAAGATGACCACCGCAGAGGAAAGCGTGGTGTAGGCACCGTCTTCGATAAACAGGTCGATACCGGCTCGACCCATAAAGCCGCCTCGCTTGCGATGGCAGCTCGGACGGCGCGTCAAAACGCGTCTAGACCAGAAACGCTTAATCCCATGCAGCAATCCACGAATCATAATCTCCCTCCAGCCATTCGGGACGTGATTGATACGAGACATCGACCTTGAGCTCAACGTAGCCGCCCTCGGCGGTACCACCCATAACCTGCGCAAACGCACCGATCACAGGCAACGGCTTGACCTCGCCGGAAACGGACACGGACGAGACGCCGCCCGCATCGGCCCGGCTAAGCTCGACATCCCACGACAGCGGCCCGCCGGCATGAAAGATCGAAACGTTGGGCACTGCGGCAAGCCGGCGGAGGGTGAACTCCTTAAGATCGTCGTCCTCCGCCGTCGTCGTGGTCATGAGCCGCGCGGTCTCGGCGGCGGCAGACTCCATGACCGCGCGCGCATAAAGCAGGCACACCGGTTGCAGTGCGAGAAGGATGAGCGTCAGAAACGTCGGCAGCAAAAAAGCGGCCTCGACCGTAGACTGCGCCCGGTCCTCGCGCGCGATATCAATACAACGCGATGTCCTTAGCGCCCGCAGCGGCGTCGATAACCGACGTCGAGGCAACGCCATGGGATGCCGCCCGCTCAACCAGCGCCGCCAAGCGTCCATCGGTGCCAGCACGCCAAAGTCCCACAATCGCCAGCACGATCGATAACAGCGCCACCGTGACGATGGCGTATTCGACCGTCGCCTGGGCAGATTCCTCACGCAGAATGCCATGCATTTCACGATCCCTCCTTTGAGCTTATTGTTTGCGGGACCAGACGCACGGCGCGCAGACGACACGAAGCATCGCCAGCATCCGCGGCAACCGTCACCATATCGACCCAGCCGCGCCCATCGCGCACGATGGCGCCCCATACGTTGCCCTTAATATCGAGATAGCCGCTCAGGGCGAGCTGGGCCGTTGGCACCTCGCGGTAGGCGCGTAACATATCCGCCGCTGCCTCGGTCATCGGTCGGTCCTCGGACCATGCAAGCCGGACCGCAATCGCGTTGTCCTCAGGTGAATCCGTCGCAGTGCCAGACCGCTTGTCGAGCGTCCGCAGAAAGGTTTGCGCCGTGACAGCGACATCCGAATCGTCCGCATCTCGCATCTCATCTTTTTGAGACGCCACCGCCGAATCTGAGCCCGAATCGAAGGCGGCCCCAGGACGCTGCTGCCGCGCGGCGTTAAGCCCCCAAAGCACCGCCGCTATCGCCACGGTCAGGCAAGCAAACACCAGCAGCACCCCGATGGGGCGCTCGCCCTCTACAGGCTGTTGATGCCCTCGCTGATAGCGTTCCATAGATCTTGGACCTTGCCCTTAAATGCGACAATGGCAATGATGGCGATCACCACGAGCACGCCGACCAAGATGGCGTATTCGGTGGTGCCCTGCGCACTCTCCTCCTGCAGTAGCTCCCCGGCATGCTGGCGAGCGCGAATTGACTGGCAAACAGCCCAGCTCCAGACCTTGCCAGCAACGTCAGTCATCGTGTTCATGTATTCCTCCCTACATCATCCCGCCTGCTCCCAACAGCGGGCCCAATATGGACAGAAGCAACGCCGGCAAGATGAGTGTGCCGGTGGGAATCAGCAGCTTGATGGGCGCACGCTCGATCTCGCGCTCGACCGCGGCGCGATGAGCCGCACGGATCTCGCGACTTTGAGCGGCCAGTGTCTCGGCAAGTGGGGCACCCAGGGCGAGCGCCTGTCCCACCGTGATGGCAAAGGTCTCGAGCGCTCGCACGTCCAGGTCGCGCGCGGCGGCCAACAACTCGTCCTCACGCGTGCCCACGCCCACCTGCCACGCCATGCAGGCCCGCTCAAGTCGAAGAGCCAGCACTGACCGGCGGTTGGCGCAGAAAATCTCAAGCGCCGCATCAAACGAAAGACCGGCCGAAAGACCCAAGCGCACAACATCGATCATCTCGGACACTTCGCCGAGCGACACTCGCGCCGGGCCGCCCGCTCCAACCGCGCCCTTCATTCGCGCGGTCAGAGCATCGACCACCGAGCGACCCGCGGCAGCGACCAGCACCGCCTCGCGCTTGCAGGCCTCTGCGATCTTGCGTGCATCCGCCCGATCCAAACCCGTCGCGACAAATACACTCAGAGCGCACAGGCAAGCCGCAACTGCAACCGGGGCGCTCATAGCTCCACCCGCATAATGCGCCTGATAACCACCAGGGCAACGGCGTTGAGGGCAAGACCCAGCACCACAGCGCCCGCGCCGGCAGGCGTCGCAAGACCGCGACGAAAATCTGCCGAAAGCAGCGCCAACACCGCGCACATGCCCGTCGGCATCGCCGCGACCATATGCGCAGACATGCGGGCCTGCGACGTCTTAACATCTAGGCGGCGCTTGAGCTCAATGCGCTCCCCCACCATGCTCGACGCCTCGGACAGTAAGTCGGCAAGCGGAGCGCCGGTGCGCTGTGACACCTTAAGCGCCAAGGTCACAAGCGAAAGACCGGGGGCGTCGATGCGCACGAGCAAGTCATCGAGCGCGTCGGTCGCCGAGATGCCGCAATCGATCGCCGCCGCCACCCGCAAAAACTCGGTATGCACCGGTTCTTGCGCATGAGCGCCCACAAAGCGCATGCCCTGGGCCAGCGAATGTCCCGAGGCAAGCGACATGGAAAGTGCGGTAAACGCCTCGGGCATGGCCTCTTCTGCATCGTGTTGCTCGCGCCGGCTCTCAAAGCCATCCCGAGCGGCGCCAACGGCAATCGGAGCAACAAGTCCCAAGGCAAATCCGAGGGGCGATAACGACACCATCGTTAGTAAAATGCAGCAGACACCGCTCGAGAGCAGCAGAAACGCCAAACGCCCCGAAGTATCTTCGATCACGAGGCCAAGGCGATGCGCCGGAGCCAGCGATGCCCACGAACGGGCGATCTTTTTCAGCAGATCGTTTTCCACCAGCTCACGCGGCAGTTTCTCTGCCACCGTCTCGAGCGCCTGACGCGCCAGCTCCGCCGGCGGCACCTGCGGCACACGAGGTTCCGCCCCGCACGCCGTCGCGACAGAAAACCCTGCCAAACCCCCTACGACGAGGGGCACAGCGACCTCCATTCGTCCACCTCCTCTTGTGTGAGCGTCCCCGACCGCAGGCCTTCTGCGATAAACGGCGGCTCGCGGTCAAGCGTCCAGGTGCGCTCGGCGGCATCGAAAGTCACATAGCGCTCGAGCTCTACGCCGCCCGACGCGGCGCGACGCACCCCCGAATACGAGGAGACGAAGCGCCTGCCATCGGCGTGGCGCTCGGACATCACGATGCCGTCGAGCGCCATGGCAATCTGCTCCTCGATGAGCTCGCTCGGCAGATCGATGCCATAACGTGCAAGCAACGTCAGACGCACCACGGTCTCCTGTTCTGAGCCCGCATGAAGTGTGGTGAGCGACCCGTCGTGGCCCGTGTTCATGGCCTGCAACATGTCGCAGCACTCAGCACCGCGCACCTCACCCACCACGATGCGGTCGGGGCGCATGCGCAGGGCATTGGTCACCAGGTCGCGGATCGTCACCGCGCCCTCGCCCTCAATTGAAGCCTCGCGCGCCTCTAGACGCACCACGTGTGGATGATGCGCAAACTTGAGCTCGGCAGAGTCCTCGATCGTCACGATGCGCTCGCCGGTGGAAATCTCGCATGACAACGCGTTGAGCAGGGTGGTCTTACCAGATCCCGTGCCTCCCGCAACCGCCAGGTCCTGTCTCAGCGACACCGCGCATGACAGCAGCTGCGCATACCAAAGCGGCAGCGACCCCAGCCCCACAAGCTCGTCCAGCGAGCAGATGCGGTCCGAGAACTTTCGGATGGTGAGAATCGGTCCGTCAATCGCCACAGGCGGAATCACCGCGTTGACGCGATAGCCCGTTTTGAGGCGGGCGTTGACGATGGGGCTGCGCTCGTCGATACGGCGGCCAAGTGGCGAGATGATGCGGTCGATAAGCACACGGATCTGCTCATCATCCTCAAACGCATGCTCGATGGGGTACAAGACGCCGCCGCGTTCAAAGAAGGCCGAGCGGCAGCCGTTGATCATGATCTCGGTAACGGTGTCGTCCTCGATGAGCGGCTGCAACGGCCCCAAGCCCACCACGTCATCCAAAATCTCGTCGATGATGGTCTCGCGCTCGGGCGTCGCGAGATCGGTCGGCTCCTCAACATTGAGCGCCGCCTCCACCGCGGGACGCAATTCCGAGCGGGCAAGTACCGGGTCGATATAGGCGCTGATACGCGCCACTTCGTCGTAACCCATGCGGTCCATCACGGCGCGCTTAGTGCGTCGTTTCACCGCGCGGCGACGCCCCGCATCTACAGGAGCTGCCGCCGCTGCAGCGCCGGCAGCCTTAATCCTCGTTTGCAGGCTCATCGCTGATCACCCTCGCGCGACCAGGGAAGGCGGATACGCGGGCGTTCGGTACGCGTTGCACGGTCGGCGACTATATCGCTCCAAGGGCCGACGGCGCACCCCAGTTCCACGAGCATCTCGCGCGTGGCCTCGCGCACGCTGGTCGCAAAAGCGCTCGTCTGACCCACTGCCTCGTCGGCGCGCCCAAACGCCATGAGCGCGGCGAGATCCTGCCCGCCATCGGCGATACGAATCTTGGAGCTCAACGCACAGGCAATCTCAAAGCGCATGGCGACGTCCTCGTCTGCCCCGCGCGCACCGAACCGGTTGAACACGGCGCTCATGCGCGTGCGCGGCACACCTACTCGACTTGCCAGTTCAATGACGCGCGACGCCGATGTCGCGGACGACACCGCCGCATCGCCAACGACCAGGCAACGGTCGCTCGCCGCCACCGCAGCCGCCACGGCATCGCCCCAAAAGACCGAGGTATCGATAAAGACCACGTCGGATTCGCGACGCAGGACATCAAGCAGTAGCTCCACCGGACGTGCCATGAGCTCGGCTTGCTCGGGCGCCGCGACGGGACCCCAGAGCGTAACGCCCGGCGCCACGCGCATCGATGCGGCTACGATATCCGGCTCGGTGAGCGTGCCCGCCGCCGACGGCTCGATAAGTGCCGCCATATCGCGCGGAGCATCGACGCCTAACAAGTCGTAAAGGTTTCCAAACATCAGGTCCAGGTCGAGCACGGCGGCACGCAAGCCCAACAGCGACGATGCGTGTGCCATGGTGGCAACGATCGTCGACTTGCCGCAACCGCCCGAACCCGAAATGGCGCAGATGACCGGAGCTCGATGCGGCGGAGCGGCAGCGTCTGCCGGCGGCATCGGAGGCGGCGGGGCGGGCGTCGGTGACAGCGTCCCCGTCTCCTCCGCCGCAACTACACGCTGCGTCCAGGCCGGCATGGCAGCTTGTTCGGTCTGCGAGGCAGGCTCGTTCTGCGCAATCTGCTCATGCTGCATCAGCGACAACTCGCCGCACCCGGCAAAGCCCTCAACTTCGTCGAGTTCATCCGCCAGATTCACGCCGTGCACGTATCCCATATCTACAGCCGGAGAGTCGCCAGCATGCTGCGCCGGCCCTTCAGCGTCATCGTATACAAGGGGGTTCCGGGGGCGCCGACCATGCTCGGCTTCCGCTTTTCCATAATCATCAACACGCGGGCCTCTTGTAGCGCGAGGCACCCCGGGTTCCCTATCAACAAAAGCATCGGGCTCAATCGTCATGCGCCGATCGGAATCAACCGCTCCCTCGCCCGCTCGCCCGTTGCCGCATATACTGTGCGCAGCGATGACCTCGGTCGCCCCCGCGCGAAACAGCCCCTCGATATCCGACGGATCGAGCGTTTCTATCAACACGACCACGCGACTCACGCGGCCTTCGGCCGTCAGGCGCGCAACAGTCTTGCGCACATCTTCGGTATCGAACAGAGACGCCGCGATGATGGCAGCTCCGCGGCGCGACGGAAACGCCCGCGCCATGGAAACCAGTCCGTCCAGGTCACCCACGCGAAGCACCTGTGCACCCGTATCACGACCCTCGACTTCCCGCTGCAACAGCCCGTAATCGCCGCACGCGCAGCACGCAAGCCAGATCGCCTTCATCACTCGTCGCCTCCGCTCTTTTTGCCGCGCGCCGTGGCGGGAATCGTCAAGCTGACCGTTCCCTTGCCCGATGCCCCCAGCAGTTCCTTGACGTCTTCGGGGTCAGCCGCCAGCGTCACCCATTCGATCTTGCCCTCGCGCGTGGCACCGGAATCTTCACTGGTATCGATCACGTACGCGCCGCACAGCCGATCGGTTACGCCGTCTTTTTGCACATACACATCCACGTAGCTGCCCACGCCCGTAGCACCGCCGACCGAGTGCTCGGCATCGACCGCCACCGAAACGGCGACCTTGCCCTTAGGCACCTCGAGCTTGTGGCTCTCGGCCTTGGTGTAGACATTGCAGATCACGGCGTTTTTGGGAATACGCGAAGTCGTCACGTCGCCGCGCACCTGGCGCAGCTCGGTCGCCGCGTCACGCGGCAGCAGACTTGTCAACCATTCCTGGGTTATGACATTGGTCTCATCGAGGGTCTCGCCCACATCGATATCGCGCGCCGCGACGCATACCTCGACGCGATCGCCACCGTACCTGGCCAAGGTCTCAGCCTGGACCTGTTCGGCTTGCGAGCGGATCGACGAGCCGTAAACCATACAGAGCAGAGCAGCGAGCACGCCCGCGACCAGACTGATGGCGATGCGCTTGCTCTTGTTCACGGCCGCTCCTCTCATGGCAGTGCCGGGCGAATGCCCGTACCACCATTGTCTGGGCGGTCAGAGTGCAAAGCGCCGCAATCGCGATCTTGGTTTTCGATGTCAAACCAATCGCTGACCAAAAGCTGACCAGCCCGTCAAGCTCGTGGCAAGGTTTTGGTCAGCACGTCAGCAAACTGCATGTTTCGAGGCTTTTCCGCAGCAAAAAAGCCGTCTCCCGAACAGTTGGGAGACGGCTGTCATAGGAAAAATCAATTACAGATGGACATCGGGATCGAGCATTTGAGCACTCACGCGCATGGATGACGCCAAGTTTTGGAACGTTTCCAGACGCAGACTGTCGATCTGCCCGGCGTCCTCGGCCTCGCGAACGGCGCAACCCGGCTCATGGGTATGTGTGCAATCGCCAAACCGGCACGCGCGCGATGCCTTGACAATCTCGGGGAAGGCGCGCGCCAGACCCCGCTCGTGACCCACGAGCGGTAGGCTGCGCAGGCCCGGGGCATCGGCGATCACACCGGCGTCGCCCGGCAGCGCCACCATCACGCGCGCGACGGTAGTGTGACGGCCCTGGTCGTCGCGTTCGCGCACACCGCCGGTCGCCAACGTATCGTGGCCCAGCAGTGCATTGAGCAGCGTCGACTTGCCGGCACCCGACTCGCCCAGAATCATGGCGCAGCTCCCGGCAGGCACGCAGACACGGACCTCGTCCAGGCCGCGGCCCTCGGCAGAGGACGTCACGATCACGCGCACGTCCGGACCCACCAGGCGGCGCACGCGGTCCAGATCGCGCTCGAGCTCCTCGGCATCGCAGCGGTCAGCTTTGGTGAGCACCACCACCGGCTCGGCATCGCAGTCGAGCGCCAACACCAGCGAGCGCGCCACGCGGTCGAGCAGCACCTCACCGGCACCGAGCGCCTGCACGATTAGCACGCTATCCACGTTGGAGCAGAGCACCTGACGCTCTCCGCGGGCACGGCCGCGCCAACGCTCAAAGCTCGTACGGCGCGGCAGCACGCACTCAATCACGCCCATATCGTGCCCGGGAGCGCGGCGCACCGCCACACGGTCGCCCACGGCAGGCAGCAGGACCTCGTCCTCGCCGCGCGACTTGGCAAACCCCACGGCATGCTCGGCGCGAAAGGTGTCGTCGGCAGTCGCCACCAGCGGAAACCCGCGATCCAAGCGCACCACGGCGCCAAGCTGCATCTGCTCGGGCTCCTCGGCATGTGCGCAAAAGTCGTCAAATGCTGCCTGCTGAGCTTCATCGACCGGCAGGTCATCGAACGCCGGAACATCCTGCAGCGCGTCGAGTCCCGGCACGTTTGCCAGCAGCTCCTCGGCAGATGCGGGGGCCTCGGTCGCAAGCTTCCGACGACGATCGCGCTTAGCCCGCGCCCCCGTCGTCTTTTTCTTCGCCTTCGCCTTAGCCTTGCCCACAAACGCCTCCCAGCACCACAAATCACAATTGAGCAGGTATTTTAAATCAAAAAGAGCTGGCCGGGCAAAGCCCTAAATCAAAAAGAGCCGGTCGAGCAAACGCTCGATCGGCTCACAAACTTTCCCTCAGCTTACGGTCCCGAGAGGTTGTCCGAAGGCCCGACCGCCGAGAGGGGTTTCTTCTGAGCGATCCCGCAGCGCGAAGCGCGAGGACCAGCGAAGAAGAAACCCCGCAGGCGGTCGGGCCGGTGGGAGGGATGGCCTTTCGACCTACTCTTTTTCGACCGCGCGCATGATCGCCTTGTAGATCTCCATCAGCGGGATGATCAGGAAGGCCAGGCCCAGCGCGGCAAGAACGCCCTTGAGCTCAAGCGTCACAGGGCCAAAGAACATCTCGGCAAGCGTCGGCTGCACGGTCACGATCACCGTCAGCACCAGTGCCAGCGCGGCGGAAGCCCACAGCCACTTGTTCTGCTTCTTCATGGTGAACAGCGACGCACGACGGCTGCGCATATTGAAGCAGTGGAAAATCTCGACCATGTTGAGCGTGATGAACGCCATCATCACGCCTTCCTCGTCGGCATTGCCGGCAATCATATCGGCGATGTGGATGTAGCCCATGTCAAAGTACACGCCCACAAAGAAGCTCGCCAGCACCAGCACGGTGATGATTAGGCCCTGGACCACGCAGTCCAGACCCATATGTCCGGCAAAGACACCGTCCTTGGCGTTGCGCGGCTTGCGCTTCATGATGTCGCCCTCGGCGTCCTCCATGCCCAGCGCGAGCGCGGGGAAACAGTCGGTGACCAGGTTCACCCACAGCAGCTGCACCGGCTGGAAGATGGTAAAGCCGATAAGCGTGGCGATGAATACCGAGAAGACCTCGGCAAGGTTGGCCGAAAGCAGGAACTGGATGACCTTGCGGATGTTGTCGTAGATGCGACGGCCCTCTTCGCAGGCACCGATGATGGTGGCGAAATTGTCGTCGGCGAGCACCATGTCGGCGACGTTCTTGGTGACGTCGGTACCAGTAATGCCCATGCCCACGCCGATGTCGGCGCGCTTGATGGACGGGGCGTCGTTGACGCCGTCGCCCGTCATGGCCACGATCTGGTCGCGCGACTTCCAAGCCTCGACGATGCGTGTCTTGTGCTCGGGCTGGACGCGGGCGTACACGCCGTAGTCCTCGATGTACGCGTCGAGTTCCTCGTCGCTCATGCGATCGAGGTCGGCACCGGTGATGGCATGGCTGCGATCGGTGACGATGCCCAGCTGCTTGGCGATGGCCACGGCGGTGTCGATGTGGTCGCCCGTGATCATGACGGTGCGGATACCGGCATCGTGGGCCTCGCGGATGGCGTCGGCAACCTCGGGGCGGACCGGGTCAATCATGCCGGACAGGCCGCAGAAGACCAAGTCGTGCTCGAGCGCAGCGGGGCTGCAGTCGCTCGGGACCTCGGTGTAGGTGCGGCTTGCCAGCGCCAGTACGCGCAGGGCCTCGTCGGCCATGGCCTTGTTGGCGGCCACGAGCTCGGCGCGACGCTCCTCGGTCAGGGGGACGACCTTATCGCCGTCGTAGATATGGGTGCACAGGCCGATCACCACGTCGGGCGCGCCCTTGGTGTACTGCTCATACTCGCCGTCAAGGGTCTCGACGACCACGGACATCATCTTGCGGCCCGAGTCGAACGGGGCCTCGCCCACGCGCGGGTGCTCGGCAGTCAGGCCAGTGAGGCCCGCCTTGCCGGCGTCGTTGACGAGCGCGCACTCAGTCGGCTCGCCCACGGCCTCGCCCAGCTCCTCGTCCCACTGGGCATCGGAGCACAGAGCCATGCCGGCCAGGAACTTCTCCTTAGGCGCGGCGAGCTCGTGCTTGACGACGGTCATCTTGTTTTGGGTAAGGGTACCGGTCTTGTCGGAGCAGATGGTCTGCGTGCAGCCAAGGGTCTCGACGGCAGAGAGCTTGCGGATGATTGCCTGACGCTTGGCCATCTTGGTCACGCCAAGCGACAGCACGATGGTCACGACGGCAACCAGGCCCTCGGGGATGGCGGCGACGGCAAGCGAGACAGCGACCATAAAGGTGTCGAGCAGGGCGGTCGGGTCGGTAAGAACGTTGCCCACGCCGTGGCGGATGATATCGACACCAAAGATGACGACGCAGATGACGATAACCATGATGGTGAGGATGCGGCTGAGCTCGGCAAGCTTCACCTGCAGCGGCGTGAGCTCTTCCTTGGCCTCGGCCAGGGCACCGGCGATCTTGCCCATCTCGGTATCCATGCCGGTACCGACTACGACGGCGCGGCCACGGCCGTACACCACGGTGGAGCCCATGTAGCACATGTTCTTGCGGTCGCCGAGCGGCACGTCATCGGTGCCGGCGGCGAGCTCGATCACGTTGGCATGCTTCTCGACGGGCACGGACTCGCCGGTGAGTGCAGCCTCTTCGATCTTCATCGTGGCGCTCTCGAGCACGCGGCAGTCGGCCGGGACGGAGTCGCCCGCCTCGAGCATGATCACGTCACCAGGCACGAGCTCGGCGCTCGGCAGGTGCACGAGCTTGCCGTCGCGCAGCACCTTGGACTGCGCCGCGCTCATCTCCTGCAGGGCCTCGAGAGCCTCCTCGCTTTTAGCCTCCTGAACCACGCCCAGCACCGAGTTGACGATAACGACGAACATGATGATGGCGACATCGGCAAAGTCCGCCTCGCCCTTGACCATGCCCGTGAGTGCACTGATGACGGCGGCAACGATCAGCATGATGACCATGGGATCGGCCATCTGCTCAAAGAAGCGCTTCCACAACGGCGTCTTCTCGGCTTCCTCGAGCTTGTTAGGGCCTGTCTTGGCGAGGCGCGACGACGCCTCGCCGGTGCTCAGGCCGAGGTACTCATCGACACCTTGGTCGCTGAGTACCTCCGCCGCGGCGGACAGGTATTCCTTTTGCATATAGAGTCCCCTCCTGGGATTCGGGCCACTCAGCAGATTGATGCCCGATCATAATTCCCAGGAGAAGGGCAAGGGCTCATCAAGGCTGCCGTGCTGAGCGGCAGTTGATAGTGGGGCTATGGTACCCCAAAGCGGCGCGTCTAGCCAAAATATTCCAATTGGAAACACGGCTCGAGTGCAACGATGCAGACCGTGTGATGCTCAACATTGATAAAACGTTTTTTCTTCGGCGCATCGTCAAACTGAAATATCGCCCAGATAGCAGCGGTCAGAACGGTTGATAAAGTTTTTTCATATACCGTTTTTACCGCAAAAAATGAACTTCTAATTCGGCATACGGTCGATTTTTGGGGGTGTTCGGTCGTCATTTCGTTATAATCATCTCAGTTTTATTTCTTATGGTTTATCTATCAGCGCAAGACGATGTCAGATGGAGGTCTGAATGTACAAGCGCACTAAGATTGTATGCACCATGGGTCCCGCCTGCGATAGCGACGAGACCATCCGTGAGATGATCAAGGCGGGCATGAACGTCGCCCGTTTTAACTTCTCGCACGGATCCTACGACGAGCACCACGGTCGCATCGAGCGCGTCCGTCGTATTTCCAAGGAGCTCGGTCTGCCCGTCGGCATCCTGCTCGACACCAAGGGCCCCGAGGTCCGCACCGGCCTTCTGGTCGACGGCAAGAAGGTTGCCGTCAAGACCGGCGACAAGATCGTCGTCACCGCTCAGCCCACGTCCGAGGATTTCCACGGCACCTCTGAGCACATCTCCCTCGACTACCTGGCTCTGCCCTCCGAGGTCGAGAAGGGCTCCCTCATCCTGATCGATGACGGCCTGGTTGCCCTCGAGGTCGAGTCCGTCGACGGCCAGGACATGACCTGCGTCGTCAAGAACGACGGCCTGATCGGCGAGCGCAAGGGTGTTAACATGCCCAACGTCAACATCTCGCTGCCCGCTATCACCGAGCGCGATCGTCAGGACATCCTCTTTGGCCTGACCGAGAACATCGACTACATCGCCGCTTCCTTCATCCGTGACGGCGAGTCCGTCCGCGGCATCCGCGAGCTTTGCCGCGAGAACGGCGGCGAGCACGTGACGATCTTCCCGAAGATCGAGTGCGCCCTGGGCGTCGAGAACTTCGACGAGATCCTCGAGGCTTCCGACGGCATCATGGTCGCCCGTGGCGACCTGGGCATCGAGATCAAGCCCGAGCTCGTTCCGCACATCCAGAAGGAGATCATCGCCAAGTGCAATGCGGCCTACAAGCCCGTTATCACCGCTACGCAGATGCTCGACTCCATGCAGCAGAACCCGCGCCCGACGCGCGCCGAGGTTGCCGACGTTGCTAACGCCATTTACGACGGCACCGACGCCGTTATGCTTTCCGGCGAGTCCGCTGCCGGTAAGTACCCGGTTGAGGCCGTCAAGATGCAGGCCAGCATTGCTCTCGAGACCGAGAAGTACCTCCCGGCTCACGCTCCGCTCGAGGTTCCGGCTGACGCTCACGGCACCCGCGTCGTCAACAACGTTGTGGGTATGTCCGCTGTGAACATGGCCACCACCGTTGGCGCCAAGTGCATCACCGTGCCGACGACCACTGGTCGTACTGCCCGCCTGATCTCGCACTTCCGTCCCAACATGCCGATCTGCGCGTTCTCCCGCCACGAGTGGGCCGTCCAGCAGATGATCATGTACTGGGGCGTCATCCCGCACCAGGCAGAGATTACCCAGGGCACCGTCAACGGCACGATCGTCAAGGCGATCGAGACCGCTAAGGAGCTCGGCTACGTCAAGACTGGCGATTTGACCGTCGCTACCGCCGGCGATCCCCGCATGAGCGTCCAGCTCGAGGACAAGGTCTCCTCGACCAACGTCGCTTACGTCGCTCAGGTGCGCTAAATTGCACTTGCAAGCAGATTTGCATTGCAAAGGGCCCGGAAGGCATTGCCTTCCGGGCCCTTTTTCTGTGCACCGATGCCTACCGCACGGCATGGCACGCACCCATTTCATTACCAAAAGCGCGAAATCCGCCCTCCGAGGCCCAAAAAATAAAGCCCCCAGCGCTAAAAGTGTTCGCCCGGTGGCAAACCCACACCTTAACGGACGCTGCTAAATCGTTTTAGCAAGAGCCAGATCGACCTGCTTTTCGAAAGTATGCGGCAAATTCTGAGACCTCCGAGCACACCCCGTTTTTTCGCAACAAAATGCCTGATAAACTAGCCTCAAAAGCCAGGTCTGCTCATAGGGTTCAGATTTTGCCGCATACTTCCGAATAGACACTGGCATCGCACGGTCCAAAAGCATATTTCTACCAGGAGGACGTCATGGACCTGACGCTATGCGGTCAATCCGCTTTTTACTATCACCGTATCCCGCCGCAGGTATTAGGCCTTTACCCCGTCATTAGCCTTGGCAATATGGATCGCAGATGTTGCGGCCTCGGAAGCCATGCAGTTGTAAAAGACCTGCTTCACGCACCGCTTCACAGGCTAGTATTCACTCGGGCACAATCCGGGCCGCGAAGCCTGTTTAAATCGCACCTCCTGACCCAAGAGCCGCCTCCTGGGTCGTTTAGACAGACTGAACATGGATTTGATGTCACTTCACCGGAGTTCACGCTGCTCAGCCTTGCCACGCAGGTCTCACGCAACCAGTTACTCATGGCGTGCTACGAGATGTGCGGCTCCTTTGCAGTGTTTAAGCCCTGCGAGCGAACGCAACAACAACTCGATGAAGCTATTTCGCTTAAGTTCATTCCACCCAACTGCGGCTGGGAGCGAGTTAACGACACCAAGGGCAATGACACCAACTTGTGGAAGCGCACACCGCTTCTTACCGCAACGGATATCGCCGCGTTCGCCAAGCAAGCCGCAGGCCTGCGCGGCGTCAAACAACTGCGCTGGGCGGCCGAGCACATGACGGGGCAGGCCGCCTCGCCCTTCGAAGTACAGACCTCCATGCTTATCTCGCTCCCCCGCGACGAGGGCGGCCAGGGCATCGAGATCGCCAACAACGCGCGCATCCCGCTCAGTGAAGCCGCACGTTCGCTGTATGACAAAACCTGCTGCTACGCCGATATCCTCATCGAAAGCGCCACCGACAGCATGGGCGTCATTCTGGAATGCCAAGGCCGCTCTGCCCACGACAGCGAAGCCGCGAGCCTCTCCGATGCCGAGCGCGCCACCGCACTCACAAGCATGGGCTACGACGTCATCCAAATTACCTATGACCAGATCAAGGAGAAGAAGAGCTTCGACCACATAGCCGAGCTCATCCATAAAAAGGCCGGGCTTCCCCACATCCCAAAGACCAAACAGGAGCGCATTGCCGAAGATACCTTACGGCAAGAGCTACTTGTCGATTGGGTTGAGCTATTCACTGCCGGGCCGGCCAGCTAGCAGCTAGCAATCAGGGGCAGCGCAGGCACATCGGGCGATTCGACACGGGCGGCAAAGCCCGCCTCGGTCAGCTCGATGACCTCGATAAACGTTGCATCGAAAAACTCCTCGGTTAGCAAGCGATACGGCGGATGATCGGGCTCGCCGGGGTTTTCGCGTACAATCTCGTGCATAACGCCAATGGTCTTGAGCACATACTCCTTATGGATGGGATACTGACCAAAACGGGTCGCCGCAGTATACAGGCGATCGGTCGCGCGCGGAATCGAAACGATGCCGAGTGTCTTGCCAAACCAGTCAAAGTCGCCTTGCTTTTTAATGCGGAATTCCTCGCACGGTTTGCCGCCGTGCGCCTCCAGGTACTGATTCACGCGCGTATTCCACACGGTATCGGCCACGAGGTGAGACCAAACGCCCAGCGTCAGATCGAGCAGCGACTGCGCCACGTCATCGGGCGCGAGCGAAAGCTCGCTAGCACCGGGACCGGCAACCGGCTCGGTATCCTTGTAGCGTTGGGGATAATGCACCCGATTGAGTCGCTCGCGCTCCTCGACAATCGAGGTCGCGTCAGCCGGCGTACCAACAGGCGCCCCTTTGAGCAGCGGCGCCACATAGGTGTCCCAAAACTCATGCTCGCGCGGCTTAGGGATAGGCTCGGGCTTTGCAAAGTGCGTAATGCGGTACGGGATGGGATCGGCGATGCCAGGGACCATATAGCCCACGAAGATATCCGGAACCACACAGCCAAACAAAAAGGCATTGCGGTCGCGCACGCTCTTGGCAAGCGCACCGGTGCGCTCCAGCAAACGCTCCGTTTGAGCGATATGAATGTTCCAGCTTGGCATAGCCACCCCCATAAAAACCTGGATAACTATACCATCACGCCAAAGCCACGCGGGCGGCTACGCACGCTCTACGCAGCAACTAGTCCGTCGCACCGCTTTCAGTTCCATACGACGGCGAAGGTGCCTCGACCACGTGATGATATCGATCGATATAGATGGCGCGGGCACCCAGGCGTCGCACCAAATCCTGGTGATGTGTGCTCATCAAGACCGTCTTACCCGCCGCGACGTAGGCCAGCAAGAAGTTGACCACGATGTCGCATGAATCCTCGTCGAGCCCATTGGTAGGCTCGTCGAGGACCAAGATATCCGGGTTCATCGACACCACTGCAGCCAGCGCAACGCGCTTCTTTTGCCCGCCCGAGAGCTGATAGGGAGAGGCGTCGGCAAGGTCGGCAACCTGGAACAGCCCCATGGCATCGCGCACACGGCGCTCGAGCTCGTCTGCCGGCAGTCCCATCTGCGCGGGACCAAAAGCAACTTCCTCGCCCACCGTAGCGCAGAACAGCTGGGCGTCGGCATTCTGGAACACAAAGCCCACGCGCTGATGAAAACGCTGAGCGGCCGCGGAATCCTTTAGAAACGCCGCATCGACCACGTGCCCGTCGAACAGGTATGCCCCTGCGTCCGCGAGCTCAAGGCCGTTAATAAGGCGCATAATCGTCGTCTTACCGCAGCCGTTGGGACCGAGCAGGGCAACGAGTTCACCACGATCGACCTGCAGCGACACGCCATCGACAACCGTATGCCCCGCATAGGAGAACACCACGTCGCGCAGCTCGATGAGCGGCGCGACCTCGGCGCCGCCCGCACCGTTCGTGCCCGTCGCACTATTCATATCGATCGTCAAAACGTCGCCCTTCCCTATTTGCATCCCCAGCCGGAACCAGCAGCGCCTACAGCACGGCGCACAACACCGCCAGCAGCGCCACGCCGGCCGCATAGACCGCATCGCGCCAGCCAAACCCGGCGCGCGCGGGCGCCGGATACGCACCCGCAAAACCGCGGCACAGCATGGCCTCGTCCATCGCGCGGCTGCATTCCATCGCCTTGATAAAGGTCATGCCCATGATACCCGCGATCGAATCGGTACGCGAAAATCCCTCAGGCGCACGGCCAACGCTGCGCAGCATGACCGATTCGCACAGATTGTGCGCCGTGCGACCCAGCACCTCGATGTGCTTGAGTGCCATATCAAACGTAAAGATAACTTCATCGGGTAGATGCAGCATCTTGAGTGCCGCCGACATGCGGCTCCACGTGAGAGTCCACGAAACGCCCAGCACCAGCGACACATTAATGAAGGTCTTGAGCGCAATCTTGAGCATGACGCCCGCGGCAGAAGCGTTCAGCAGCAAGGCGGGCAGCGCCAGAACCACCGCGAGCCCTGCAGCGCCAAGCGCCGGCACAAAGGTTGCCCGCAGCCCGCGTACGGGGCGCACGGCAACGAGCACCAGCGCGATAGCCGCCATCAACATGAGGTACAGCGGGCTCTGCGTCAGACACACGCACAGGACGCAAACGAACATCCCCACCAGGCGCACCGGAGCCGAAACGCAAGAAAGGGCGCGGTCGACCATCGACCCGCCCTCGTGCGCGCCTCCACCCAGGCGAACCCGCTCAAGCAGGCTCGCCAGGTGCAGGACATTCTTTTGCATCACACGATGCCGAGCCCTCGCGGGCTCGTAACGCTGCTCGACCGCAAGCCAGCTAGGCAGCTCGGCTATTGCCATGAGCACCGCTTTCCTTGACCGTCAACGAGACCAGGCGGAATGCGATGGTAAGCACCGCCACGCCAATCACGCCCGAAAGAATATACATCGCGGCCTGGCCGGCAAAGCCAAGGCCCTGCTCCTCGGAATAGGCCTGCAGATAATCGCCCGTGGGCAGGGCATCGGCAAAGGTCGGGGCATCGAGGCCGACCGAAGCCTGTAGGCTGTCGTCGCCAGCCTCCTGAACGGCGGTCGCGGCGCCCTCGGCGTCCCACTCGCCCCAAGCGTCACCCGTGGCCAGCAGGCCCAGCGGCGTGGCCACGACAAGCACGGCGACCAGGATGAGCGTGGGGACCAGCGAGGTCTTCTTGGCAGCAGTGCCCTCGGCAGCAAGCTGGCCATCGACGACCTCGGGCCCGACGATAATGCCCGGCGCCGTCTTCTTGATAAAGCCGTAGATGGCGGCCGTCGCCACGCCCTCGATCACGCCGGCAACCAGCATATGCGGGATCAACATGGCCGGAATAGCCACGGACAGCGGGAAGGGGCAGTACAGCGGCGCGCCCGAAGCGTTGGTAAAGAGCATCGGCTGAATACCAAACTCGATTGCCGCGCACAGGGCCGCCAGGCACAGGCCGACCCAACCGCTCACGACGGCAGAAACCGAGGTGCCCCAGCTCTTGTCGTGCAGGCGGCTGTTGAGTGCACGGAACACGATAGCAGCGACAAACGGCAGCACAAAGGCCATGTTAAAGCAGTTAGCGCCAAACGACAGAACGCCGCCGTCGCCAAACAGCAGCGCCTGCAGCGCCAGCGCAACCGAGACAGCGATAGCCGCGGCCTCGGGGCCTAGCAGCAGTGCAATGAGCGCGCCGCCGACGGCGTGACCTGTGGTGCCGCCGGGCAGCGGCACGTTGAACATCATGAGCAGGAAGGAGAACGCGGCGCAGATGCCCAGGAAAGCCATATGCTCGCGATCGAGCGTGGCGCGCACCTTCTTGATGCAGTGGACCCAAACGGGCACCATCGCCACCGCCATGACGGCATCGGTCTGCGGGGACAGATAATTATCTGGAATGTGCATGTACGCCTCCCGGTTATCGGCGCACGGAATTGCAACGCCGCTTGAATCACCTTGTCAGTGTTACGTATTGTCAGATTCGTAACACGCCGCGGGCTATCATAGCAAAACGGCGCACTGCCGACAAAGCAGCACGCCGTTATGTAATGCGCGTGTCATATATGCAGGCTCAGCAGTGCCTTATACCGAGCATAGCAATCACGTAGGACTCGGCGGCAGCCACCGCTGGCCTATACCCAGCGCAAGCCCTAGCCGCGGACCTCGCCGTTTACGCCCTTGCACACCTTGGTGACGATCTTCTGGTGCGCCTTCTCGACCTCTTCGCTGGTCAGCGTATGATCGTCGGAGCGATACGTAAGCGCAAAGGCCATGGACTTCTTGCCCGCTCCGATGCGGATGGGATCGCGGTAGACATCGAACAGGCGCACGCCCTCGAGCAGCTTGCCGCCGGCACTCGTAATACGACGCTCAAGATCCTCGCAGGTCACAGTGTTGTCGACCACGATAGCAAGGTCGTGCTCAACGGCCGGGTACTGCGAGAACTCGCGGTAGTTCTCCTGGTTGCGGGCGCCCTTGATCAGCTTGTCCAGATCGAGCTCAAAGGCAACGACGACCTCGTCAATGCCCATAGCCTCGCGCGCCTCGGGGTGGATCTCGCCAACCCAGCCCAGCACGGTACCGCCCGAGAGCACCTCGGCAGCACGACCCGGCTGCAGGAAGGCATAGCCCTCGCCCTCGACGGGACGGAAGCGAACCTTCTCGATGCGCAGCTGGGCGAGCAACTCCTCGACGATGCCCTTGCCAAAGAAGAAGCGCAACTTGCGGTACTTCATGTTCCAGGACCGCTCGCTCCACTGGCCCGAGAGCACACCCGCCACGGACTTGGTCTCCTTGGGCAGGCTGGCATTCTCGCGACCGTGGAACAGGCTGCCGACCTCGTACAGGTGTACGTTGGGCGTACCGTGCGCCTCGTTGTAGGCCACGGACTGCAGCAGGCCCGGCAGCAGCGAACGACGCATCTCGGTCTGCTCGGCTACCAGCGGGTTCATGAGAACCACGGGGCAGCCGCGGCCCTCGGTGGACATGCCAATCTTCTCCAGGTCGCCCGGGGCGGCAAAGCCAAAGGTCGTGGTCTCGTTGAGGCCACAGGCGCGCAGGATCTCGCCAACCTTGCGGGTAAGCTTCTGCTCGCGCGTCAGACCGCCGATGTGGTTCTTGGCAGCCGGAATGGTCGCCGTGACGCGACCCATGCCCCACAGGCGCAGGACCTCCTCGATCAGGTCGATCTCACGCGGCAGGTCGGGACGGAAGCTCGGCGGCGTGACCATAAAGTCCTCGCCGTCGCGCTCGACGGTGCAGCCCAGGCGGGTGAGCGAGCGCTCGATAAAGTCGGGCTCGATGTCGGCACCGCAGATGGCGTGCACGCGGGCCAGGCGCAGCTTAATGCTGTCGATGGTCTTGGGCGCGGGGAAAACGTCGACATAGCCGGGAGCAACCTCGCCGCCGGCGATCTCCTCGATGAGCGCGCACGTCACATTGGCGACGTCCACGCAGCCGGTCTCGTCGACCTGGCGCTCAAAGCGGATGGAGGCGTCGGAGATCAGCGACAGGTCGCGGCTGGTGTGCGAGGTGCGACCGGCGTTGAAGCAGGCGCTCTCGACCATCACGTCGACGGTGTCGTCCTCAATCTCGGAATCCATGCCGCCCATAACGCCGGCCAGCGCCACGGGACGCTCGCCGTCGGTGATGAGGCCCATGCCGGCGTCGAGCACACGCTCCTCGCCGTCGAGGGTCGTAAACTTCTCGTCCTGTTGGGCGGCGCGAACCACCACGCGACGATGGCCATCGCGCTCGGCAAAGGTGTCCAGGTCAAAGGCATGCAGCGGCTGACCGGTGAGCATCATCACATAGTTGGTGATGTCGACGATGTTGTTGTGCGGGCGCACGCCCAGGGCGTTGAGGCGCTTGACCATCCAGTCGGGCGAGGGGCCGACCTTCACGTTGCGCACGATGCGGGCGACATAGCGGTCGCACAGGCCCTCGTCGGCAATCTCGACCGAAAGCTCGTCGTCGGTCGCGCGGCCGGTCTCGGCCTTGATGGCGGGCAGCTCAACGTGGAAATCGCGGTCGAAAATGGCGCCGGTCTCGCGGGCCATGCCGATCATGGACAGGCAGTCGGGGCGGTTGGGCGTGATCTCGCAGTCAAGCACGGTGTCGCTCGAGCCCACGTACTCGGCAAACGGCATGCCGCAGGGCGTATCCTCGGGCAGGATCATGATGCCGGAGTGGTCGCCGCCCAGGCCGAGCTCGCGCGCGGAGCAGTTCATGCCCATGGACACGACGCCGCGAAGCTTGCTCTTCTTGATCTTGACGTCGCCGGGAAGCACAGCGCCGATCATTGCCGTGACGATGTGGTCGCCAGCCTCGAAGTTCTGCGCGCCGCAGACGATCTGCAGTGGGGCGGGGTTGCCGTCGGCGTCGAGATTCTTGTCGCCCACGTCGACCGAGCACACATACATATGGTCGCTATCGGGGTGCGGGGTCTTGGTGAGCACCTTGGCAGTCACCACGTGGTCGAAGGACTCGCCCACGGTGTCGATCGCCTCGACCTCGGTGCCGGTACGGATATATTCGTCCGAAAGGGTCTTGGGATCCTCCGGAATATCGATCATGGTCTTGAGCCAGTCGTAAGAAACACGCATCTAGCTCTCCTTTCATACTGAAAGCCTGCGAAGAGATGCAGGTGGAAACTTCAACTTTGTGAACATTCCTTACAAAGCGAGGGTTGTCCAAGTGCGGCAGATCGGCCCGAAAGAGGAGCGCCGCGTACTTTGGTACGCAAGCGACGAATGAGCGCCGAGGTGCCGTGCTTGGACAAGCCGCAGCCTAGAACTGATTCAAGAAGCGCATATCGCCAGTCATGAGAGTTCTGAGGTCGGGCAGGTCGTAGCGCAGGGCCGCGACGCGCTCGGCGCCAATGCCAAAGGCGAAGCCGGTGTACTTCTCGGGGTCGATGCCGCAGTTAATCAGGACGTTGGGGTCGACCATGCCGCAGCCCAGGATCTCGATCCAGCCGCTGTGCTTGCAGAAGTTGCAGCCCTTGCCGCCGCACACGTGGCAGCTCACGTCCACCTCGCAGCTCGGCTCGGTGAAGGGGAAGAAGTGCGGGCGGTAGCGCGTCTTGCGGTCCTCGCCAAACATGCACTTAACAAAGTAGTCGAGCGTGCCCTTAAGATCGCCAAAGGTGATGCCCTCGTCGACGACCAGGCCCTCGATCTGGTTGAACTGCGGCAGGTGGCAGGCATCGGCCGTGTCGGGACGGTAGACGGTGCCCGGGCAGATCATGTAGATGGGCGGCTTTTGCGACTCCATGGTGTGGATCTGCACGCCCGAGGTCTGGGTGCGCAGCAGTACGTCGGACTCGCCGTGGGCGTGAGCCTCGGGGTGCGCGACGCTGCCGGGGTTGTTGTCGACCACGTAGAAGGTATCGCGGGCCGAACGGCTCGGATGATCCATGGGGGCGTTGAGCGCGGTGAAGTTGTAGTAGGAGGTGTCGACCATGGGGCCGGACTCGACGGTGTAGCCGATGCCGCAGAAGATGTCCTCGGCCTCCTCGATGATCTGCTTGATCAGGTGCTGGTGACCGATCTGCGGACGGATGCCCGGCAGCGTGATGTCGACGGCCTCGTGCTCGAGTGCGTGCTTGAGGGCGGCGGCCTTCATCTCGGTGGTGCGCTCGTCGAGCATGCCCTCGATCAGCTGGCGCATCTCGTTGGCGCGTTTGCCCATCATGGGACGATCCTCGGGGGCGAGCTTGCCCATCATGCGCATCAGGCCGGTGATACGGCCCTTACGGCCGAGCAGCTCAACGCGCGCGGCCTCGAGCTTGGCGGCGTCGTCAGCGCTAGTGACGAGCTCCTTGGCCTCTTCCTCGAGTTTGACCAGATCATCAATCAGACTCATGTCTTCCCTTTCGTCTCTCGCGCATCTCGCTTGCCGGGGCGGCGAGCACCCGATAGCTGCGGATGTGCGGCCCGGTTCGGTAACAAAAAACCGTCCTCGGGCATGTACATTGCCCAAGGACGGTTGAATTCCGCGGTACCACCTTGTTTGACCCGGCGGATGTCTGGCCCGCCGTGCCCACTCTGCGCCCCTTGTCGCGAGGCCCACGGCTTCCCTACTGGGGCTTCGCTGCCACCGGCCGCGCGCCCGTTAAGGTCGCTGCTCGGGAGTGAACGCTTGGCCCTTGCCACCGCAGGAAGGCTTGCAGCCCATGACCTTCCCTCTCTTGCCGGCGACGCGGCGGGCAAAACCCTCTCCGTCAACGCATTGGGCTATAGGATAACACATTTCGCGAGCGCATCGCCGCGTTCCGTTTTGTTCGCGCTGGGTACAAGGCAGGTAGCTGTGCAAACTGGCCGTGCACCCGCCTGCGGCGCTCGGCCTGCGAGATTAAGGATACGGTATGGGAAAGAAACTCGATAAGAAGGCCAAGGCCGCCGTGGCAAAGGCTGCCGAGAGCGTCAAGGCCGCTAAAGTCGACAAGGCCGTCAAAAAGTTCCGCAAACTCGAGGGCAAGCTGTGGACTCGTGAATACCTGCTCAAGATTGCCGAGTTCGATGGAGCGACGATTGCTCCTGTCAACGGCGCTGCCGCCCGTGCCGACGCCATGGGCGCGCTTGCCGGAGAGCATCACAAGCTACTGACCAGCGAGAAGTCCGTTGAGCTCGTACGCTCGTTAGCGCGCGAGACGGTTACAGGCGGACACGTAGACGACCCGCAGCTGCTCGACGAGATCCGCGTGCTCGGCCGCGACCAGCGCGAGGCAAGCGTTATTCCTACCGAGGAGGCCGAGGCCTGGACCAGGCTCACCTGCGAGGCCGACGCCGTGTGGCACAAGGCCAAGACGGCCAACGACTGGGCGAGTTTTGAGCCCTATGTGGATAGAATCGTCGCCCAACTTAAGCATCAGGCCGAACTCATGGACCCCAAGCGCGACCCATACGACGTTTGGCTCGACCAGTACGAGCGCGGCCTTTCCGCCAAGAGCTTCGACGCGTTTTGCGAGGAGGTCAAGGCCACGGTCGTGCCGCTCGTGCACGCCATCGGCGAGCGCGGCCAGCAGCCCGATGCCGACTTTTTGCACGCCCGCGTGCCCGAGGCCGCCCAGCGCGCCATGAGCTTCGACCTGATGAAGCTCGTCGGCCTGAACCTGGACGACACCACGCTTGCCTTTACCGAGCACCCGTTTAGCGAGGGCTTTGCCGTGGGTGACGCGCGCATCGCGACACACATCTACGAGGACGATTGTATCTCCAACGTCTACAGCATCATCCACGAGGCGGGACACGCCATGTACGAGCTGGGCGTCAATCCCGCCTATGCGCGCACCTGTCTTGAGGGCGGCACCTCCATGGGCATCCACGAGAGCCAGAGCCGCTTTTTCGAGAACACCGTGGGCCGCAGCCGTGCCTTTATGGGACCGCTGCTCGAGGTGCTGCGCCGCCACGCACCCGAGGTCTACGGCGACGTCGACGAGGACACGCTCTACCGCGCCGTGAACATCGCACAGCCGTCGCTGATCCGCACCGAGGCCGACGAGCTCACCTACCCGCTGCATATTATGGTGCGCTACCAGATCGAGCGCATGCTGTTTGCCGGCGAGGCCACGGCCAAGGACATCCCCGCGCTTTGGAATCGCTTTATGGATGAGTACCTGGGCATTCCCGTTCCTGACGACACGCACGGCTGCCTACAGGATACGCACTGGAGCGGCGGCTCGTTTGGTTACTTCCCCACCTATGCGCTGGGCAGCGCCTACGACGCCATGTTCGTGCCGGCCATGTGCCGCGACGGCGTCGACCTTACCGGTGCCTGCGCGAGCGGCGATCTGACACCCGTCCGCGCCTGGCTGGGCGAGCACATTTGGCAGTGGGGCCGCGCCAAGGACGCGCCGGAGCTCATCAAGGGCGCGTGCGGCATGGCGTTCGATGCCCGCTACTACTGCAGCTACCTGCAGGACAAGTTCACCACGCTCTACGAGCTGTAAGGCATAACCGACACGCCAACGCAAAGGGGACGCCGCGGAACCAATCCGCAGCGTCCCCTTTTTTCACCCAATAACTAGGTACCCAATGACTAGTTCGTTGACGCTAATGTCTTGGCAACGTCAGCGAAAACGGCCCCAAGCGAGCAAGGTGACGTGAAATGAAAGGGCGCTGACCTTCTGGTCGCGCCCTTGAAATTGAACGTCAGATTGCCGCTTGGGGCCGTTTGCAGCGTCGAGCAGTTACGCGGTTTGGTAAAACCGCGTAACTATAAAGCCTCGAGCGCGGCGGCGATGCGCCTCATGGCGGCATCGGCGGATGCTTGGTCGGGCGCCTCGGCCAGCACGCGGATAACCGACTCGGTTCCGCTCTTGCGCACGAGCACGCGGCCCTCGCCTGCCAGCGCAGCCTCGGCCTCGGCGATGGCGTTCTGCACGCCCATGTTCTCGAGCGCGGCGTCCTTGTCCGCCACGTGCACGGCCACCTGCGCCTGCGGCAGCAGCTTGCACGGAGCCGTGAGCTGCGAGAGCGTCTCGCGCTCGGCACGAATCACTTCCATCACACGCAGCGAGGTCATAATGCCGTCGCCCGTGCGCTCGATATCGCCAAAGATCGTATGGCCCGTCTGCTCGCCGCCCAGGCTGTAGCCGCCCTCGCGCATCTTGGCATACACGTGACGGTCGCCCACGCCGCTGGTCACGGCGCTCAGTCCGGCAAGCTCCAGCGACTTGAGCAGACCAAAGTTGCTAGCGATCGTCGGCACCACGGTACCGCCCGAGAGACGCCCGTGCTTGTTCAGGTACACGCCGCACACGTACAGGATCTGGTCGCCGTCGACCACGCGGCCGCGCTCGTCCACGGCCAGGCAGCGGTCGGCATCGCCGTCGTAGGCAAAGCCCACATCCAGGCCCTGCTCCACCACGTGGCGCTGCAGGCGCTCAATATGCGTAGAGCCGCAGTCGACATTGATGTTAAAGCCGTCGGGCGCGGCATTGATCACGCGCACATCGGCGCCCAGTGCGTCGAACACCGGCTTGGCCACCGAGGATGCCGAGCCGTTGGCGCAATCGATGCCGATCTTGACGCCCTGCAGCGAAAAGTTCGCACTTGCAATGAGCGAAGCAATGTAGCGGTTGCGGCCCTGCATGTAGTCCACCGTGGCACCGATGTGGTTGCCCGTGGCCAGCGGAACTTCGCTCTTGTCATCGATGTAGTCCTCGATGAGCTCCAGCACGTCCTCGTCCATCTTAAAGCCGTCGCTGTTGACGAGCTTAATGCCGTTATCGCAAAACGGGTTGTGGCTCGCGCTGATCATGATGCCGCAATCGAAGCAGCCTTCCACAGTCTGATGCGCTACGCCCGGCGTGGGGATCACGTGCAGCATATAGGCGTCCGCACCGCTCGCGACCAGGCCGCTCACCAGCGCCGCCTCGAACATATAACTCGAGCGACGCGTGTCCTTGCCCACGATCACGCGTGCCTTGCGCTCGCGGTTGGCGCCGTAATACCAGCCCACAAAACGGCCAATCTTATAAGCGTGCTCTACCGTCAGCCCAACGTTGGCCTCACCGCGAAAGCCGTCGGTGCCAAAGTACTTCATGCGCTCTCCTTACAAAATAGGGGCGAACAGATTGCCTGTCCGCCCCAAAATGGTACTCGATTATCTGCGCTACCAGAAAAACCCTACGCCGACGCGCTGTCGCGAGCCGCCTGGCATGTAGGAGTCTGACGCAGCGTAAGCGGCTTGTCCCCCGCCTCGGCCGACGTGGTCAGCGTATACGTGATCGTCGTCGTCTCGCCAGCATGCAGGTCAACGGTGCCCGAATAGAAGGGGATTCCATGCCACGTGGCGGCGCCAAGACCAAACTGGGTGCCCTCGACGGTCAGATCAGTAATGTTGCCGCCCGTCGGGGCAAACAACGAGACATTCAGACGCTCGTCGTCACGCGCGGCATCGGGTGCGCTCGCCGCAACGTAGTCGGGCAGCTTGCCAGCCTCCTCCTGCGTCATGATGTTCGTCAGGGTAACGGTGATGCGATAGGAGCACGTGCCGTCACCGTTCTTGATGCCCTGGCCAATCTGCGTATCGGCGTTCAGGTACCAGTCGAGCTTGGAGAAGCTCAGGTTGTTAAAGTAAACGCCGGCAACAGGATCGGCACTCGGGTCATCCGGATCGGGCAGCGAAGCGTCAATGCCCGTCTCTTTGATGGCATTCTGCTCATCATCGTTTCTCATCCACGCGATCAGACGGCCCTCTTCGGCACCGCGCTCAACGGCGCTGACAAGCTTCGTAACATCGACATCGCCGATACCGCCAAGGATCTTGTCGAAGGCAGCGCTGGCGACGGATGCAAAGATGCCGTCCGACTCCTCGACCGGATAGTTCCAGTACACATCGTGCATGAGGACCTTTGCGGCGTTGGTGCCGTCGACAACCGTTCCGTCGGGCAGCGAGACATTACCGACCAGGCCCAGCAGATACTGCAGGAACACCGGGTCGATACCGATGACGCCATCAACGTCCTGTCCATACTGGGACTTCCACAGCGCGGCGACACGCTGCGAGTTGCGGGGCCAATCAGGCGAATAGGTATTGCCCGAGTTGTACAGGTTACTGTGGTTGCCGAACAGCGCCTCATCCTCTTCGTCGACGCTCTCGACTGCCTCATCCTCGCTGAGTCCAATGCGGGGAACAAACTCGCCAATCGACATCTGGCCGTCAGTGACCGAAATCAGGCCCTGCGAACCGCCAAAGCCGCCGCAAGCACGAATCTCGACGTTGTTCATGGCGTACATAAGGTAGTTGCGCGTCTGGCCGTTGGCGCCGAGCATCTGGGGAAGGACGGGGGCGACCTTCTCCGCCGCGTCAACCGCGCCGTTGAGGGTGGCAAAGCCGTCCTTGGCCTTATCGACCAGCTCGGTCACCTGGGAAATATGAGTATCGCCAATGCCCTGGACCTTCTCGTTGGCGCTCTTGAACACCTTCGAGCTGCTGGAAAGCGAATCGGCGACCGCCTGCAGCGCGGACACGTTAATCATGCCGTCCTGGAACAGCTTGCCGGGCGTAGCCTGCGAAAGGTTATCGGCCATGGGAACCAGCGCATTGCTCGAGACATCGGACAGGGCATCAATCATGGTGCGGGCTGCGTTGATGTCACTGCCATACACCGGGATAAACGAAGCCGCCGTCCACAGCGGGCTCGAAGTCTCCGCCTTCATGCTGTTACAGAGCTCATCGATCTTCTTCGCGTCGTCAGGCAGCGTCGAAAAATCGCCCGACGTGACCTTGTCCTTAAGGCCACCGACGATCTCGACAGCCTCCTTCGCTTCGCTCTTTACGGTCTTTGCCGAGTTAAGCAGCATAAAGCCGCTTGCGCCAAGCGCAACGAGAAGCACCGCGACTACAGCGGCAATAATGGCGCCGGTGTGACGCTTTTTGCGCTCGCCCTTGCGATGGCGATGACGGACCAGACCGTCAGAGGTCGAACTCGACGAAGCGTCGCTACCGTAGTTCAAGCCAAAATCGTAATAATCTTCCTTGGAACCCGAGCCCGCAAACTCGGCACCGCTATCATCCAGGCGGGCGAACGTGCCAGTCTCGGAGGCGCCGGTGTAGATCGTGCCAAGGTTGCCCGTAAGCCCCGCGCCACCGGCAGAGGGAGTATTGTTGTCGGCCTTGCCGGCATTAACGTTGCCGGCGGCATTCGCGGCGTTGGCAGCACCTGCGCTGTTCGCAGGTGCCGAAGGAGCCCCGCTCGGCTGCGACGCGGAGGTTGCACCGCCCGCAAAGACATTCCCTCTTGCACGGCCGGTCTTTTTTGCCTTTTGAGACTGCTCGTACAGAGCGGTAAACATCGCCGTCTCGCCCGGGGACACGCGCTTACCGGAACCGCCCTGTCCAGCGCCGCCCGGCGTGCCGGCCTTACCAGCCCCGTTCGGACGCGGCGGAACTGCAGGGCGGCCGCTATCGCTGCCCTTAAAGTGATTACCAGCCATAAAGAAATCCTCGCAATTGAGTCGCAATGAAAAAGTCCATAACGTTACTAGTTTATGGCATTTTGAGCATCGACAGCTAAACTCCAGACACGGACGTCAATTGGCGAAAATGCGGCACAACACCTTTTCTGTCTTGGCGGCGGTGCCAGCTACACCGTGAGGAACATCATCACGATGATCATGGCAAAGCCGATAAGGTCGGTCGGCAAAAATACCGTGCCCAGCATCACAGCGCTGGTGATGGTCGCCGAAACCGGCTCCACAGTTCCGATGAGGCTCGCGCGCACCGAGCCGATGTCCTTAACGCCCTGCATATAGAGCATGTAAGCAAAAAACGAGCCGATAACCACGAACACCGCGAGCGCCTCGATGCCGGCAGCGTCGAGCGCCGGCATATGCGCCCAGGGCTGCACGAAGACGCACGAGACCACGCCCGCCGTGAGCATTGCCGAGCCCGTGACGATGGGGCTGCCGTATTCGGGCAGGATCTTGGCGGGAATCACCGCCATACACGCGGCGCTGACCGCACACATAAGACCTGCTGCCAGGCCAAGCGGCGAGATATTCAGGCTGGTGGGGTCGCCGCCGGTGGCGATTAAAAAGGTTCCACCCAGAGCCAGGCCAATGCCGATGACTTCGCGAGTACGCGGCATGCGGCGATCGGTCACGCAGGCGTAGCCCATGATGATAACGAGCTGCAGGCACTGGAGCACCGTCGCGGTTCCGGCGTTCGTCAGGCGCACGGCCGAAAGATAGCAAAACTGGTTGAACAGCAGGCCAAAAGCGGTAAAGAGCAGCAGCTGCTTGCGATCAGCGGGCGTCGTCCAAAGCTTGACCAGGCGTGCGCGGTCGCGCGTAACAACCACGGCCATAAAGAGTAGACCGGCGAGAATCTGACGCACGCTCATAAGCCACAAGGTGTCGACGTGGTAGGTATCGAACAGAAAGCTCGCGCTGGTGCCCGAGAAGCCCCAAAACGAACCGCCCACCAGCGTAGCCAAGACGCCCGTGATCATCTTGCGCGACGACGCATCGTTAAGGCGCTCGCGCCAGGCGCGACGGGTGTTGCGGCTGAGCTCGTCGGTGCCCTCGGGCACATCAATGTTCGATATATCGGTCATCGGCACCGAAGCCCCTGCGCCTTCGACCTGCTCGACACGCTCTTTGCTCATTCCACTCCCCCGAAACAGCCTGGAAACAATTCGGCTTACCTTACCACGGCGAAGTCACCAGCTGGAGGCTTGTCGGCTTATCGGTAGGACAATTCCGCAGGCGTCTTTCCATAGCTCGATACCGCAATGGCCTTGCATTATGCGACAGCCAAATCGCGGCAGCAGGCTCTTTTGAAATGGATATGGCAAAGCCCCCGAATTCCACAATGTAAGCGATTTTTAAAAATGTTCTTGCCACCGAGTTCAGGCTCCGTTATATTATCCCTTGCGCGCTTGCGCACCCTTGATCGGGCGTTTAGCTCAGGGGGAGAGCGCTTCCCTGACACGGAAGAGGTCAGAAGTTCAAATCTTCTAACGCCCACCAAATGTTCGCAGCTCAGAGGCTATGTCCTCTGGGCTGTTTTGTTTTATGTCGCCAAATCCGCCGGCAGTTCCAACCGACCAACTAGCCAAAAGCCGACCATCTACTTGCCGATCTATCCATCGGCATAACCAATCAGTCCGCACCGCAACTTCTCAGCAAAACGCCGCGATGTCTGCGCCCTGCGGTATCCTTGGGCCACTTGCACCTGCAGCACCAAGGAGCCGCCATGCGCACCGAGCTCGATGTCCCCTTTTCGCACAAAGAAGAAGCCAAGGCGCTGGGCGCCAAATGGGACCGGACCAAGAAGGTCTGGTATGTACCCAGCGGCGTCAACCCCGAGCCCTTTGCCGAGTGGCTGCCCGGTGTTGACCGATCCGACCCCTCAGCGCCGTATATATATCTAGTACTGGGCAAGCGCGAGTGCTGGAAGTGTCACAAAGAGACCTCGGTCGCGGCCTTCGGCATTCCCTATCGAACCGATAGCGACGAGAGCATCGCCATCGCGCACGCGCCCAACGAAGCCGGGCACATTGCCATCGACACGGCCAACGCCAACGCACTCGCCATCGTGCCCGCTCTTGGCTGCGTGCCGGGCGAGATCCGCGACTACCTTCATAAGCGCTGCGGCTACAAGCCCGTAGGCGCGCGAGCCTCCAAAGCCCCGTCGCTCGGCAACACGTGCACCAGTTGCGACGCGCTGCAAGGCAGCCGCTATCTGTTCGAAGAGCCCTCGTCCCCGTTTGCCCTCACTGCCATCAACAAGCTGCCGGCACTGGAGTTTGTGCGTGTCGAAGTTGCCGGCGTCTTTGGCGTCCCGGCCACGCGCACCAATTTTGACCAGGCGCTCTTTACCTGGGCACGCGACCATCACGCCGAGTTCCACAAGCAGCTCGGTGAGGGGATTTATTTGTAGAGACGGAGAAGCCTTCACTGCCAGCTCCTCCGCATCACCTATCCCTCGTCGCCGGCGTCATACACGATATCGAGGCCACAAACAGGGCATTTCTCCGGATACACCGGCATATGAACGCCTGTCTGTTTTCTCACTTCGTCGCTGAGTCTGTCGCGCGCATCGATGAACCGAATGTCGAGACACGGTATTTGCGAGCCGCAGCAAGGGCAGGTGACGACAAACGACCCGCAATCAGCCTCTACGCTCGGAAACATATTGTTGTCTATAAGGGCACACGGCAGTTTTCCGTACTTCCCCATCGCAATATCGCCTCGCCAGCTCATACACGCTCCCCTCTCGCTATACAAAACAGGAAGAGCATGCACCGGCGGGCGTGCGCGAGATTGCATCGCCACGCGATCCGATCAAACAACACGATCGTCAAAGAATGCCAAAGCCAAATACGCTAATACGGCAGAAGCCCCGCCTTTTCACGCTTCTTTTCCGAGCGATCGAACTCAATGCGATGGGCCTCAAGAAACACCGTATTGGGTCGCCACTGACGCTCATTCGGCTGCCTTAGCGTCGCACCCGCAAAGGAAGCGTAGTCGGTCTTATCCAGCAGGTACGATCCGCACAGCCGATATTCGCCGCAAACAGGCTCAAACGAAATCAGATGAGCATCGAATAAAGCATGTAAGTCGCGCCGAAGCAGAATGCCGTTGCTGGCAACCTGCGATTTGGGTCCCGAGTAATTCTCGATATGTGCAGCCTCCAGAGCTTCGCTGACGCCGCAGTCCGACACCGCGCAACGGCCATCATAGGCGGCAACGAGCTGCTTGCGGAACCATTGCTGCCCCAATCGCTCGCGCCTTAACGCATAGCGGACCTTTTCGTCGTCGGTCGTACCCTGTCCGGCAAACTCAATATCGACGGGCATGTGCTTCAGATAGCTCATGTCGGGCGCAAAACGGGGGTCCGGTCCGCCTTTATGAACAGGACCGTGCAGAACAAACCATCCGTTTTCGGGCTCGAACCGTTCAACAAACGCAAGGCCGAGCACCTTGTAGCCCACCTCGGTTGCAAATATGACTCCGACTGGAACGCCACATTCCATGCAGTTGAGCATTTTACGGTTGTAATTCTGGTCTCGAGAACCAACGGCGCCTGGCGCTTGGACCGAATACTTAATGACCCACGTACCATCGTCCAAATAGAGCGGAGGTACATCGGTGTAGAAGCTCTTTTTAGAGTTATGGACCGAAAGCGCAAAGATCTTATTGGGATCTTGCTTCACCCGATCCTGGCCCGGCCAGAAGATCCCTGAATCCCGCGTTACAGGAAAGAAGTCCGAGCCAATTCTCAAACGATACTGATACTGAGGGCTATCTTCCTTGGTGTGGTGCGGAAGGCTGGTCCAAACGCCGCCGCGCTGTTCCTCACCCAGAAACCACTCCCATGCCTCAACGTATTCGGAAGGCACGAGACTGCAGGCGCGGTCATAGCTTGGTCCATCCATCAACGGAACAGCAAGGTCAATGTCGTTCATCGCCAGCACCTACAACCATACGAACGCGAGTCATGCCCCTCAATAATATGGCCGAGAGTCAATTATTACGAGATCTCATTCCGCGATCGGCACATCGTTGATGCTCTCGGTTTGCCGCTGGCGCGTTTGTACCCCGCTGCCCCACTTCCCTGTATACTGATGTAGCACGTGTTTCATCCGGGCTTGTTGGGCCGGGTCGTTCATGGGAGGTTCTTGTGGCTGTTTCGAATCCGCCTAAGGGAAGCGTTTCTTCTTCGTCCATCAAGCCGGTTACGCGCAAGGCCGTGCGTTGCCAGCGCGAGGTCGCTTGGCTTGTCACGCAGGCAGCGGGCAGGCTTGTGGCGACCACTCAGGACGTCAATGCGCCTACGCCGAGCTTTGTGCTGGCAGTGGCGCTGGATCGAGTACGCCAGCTGGAACTCGCCGCACAAGAAGACGGCAACCATCTTGGCTACCAGGACGCTATGGCGCCCGACCTGCAAACGTTCTGCCACATGGCCAAGTTGCCCGCCGCGCCCAATGCGCTTTCGGACGCAGGCTACATGTTTACGCTTTCGGGCGCGGACCTTATCCGCGACATCTATGCATACTGCAGCGAGCTCGCCGAGCGCCACGTCTTTGGCACGGCCGAAGTCAAACCGGGAAATGTCATCAAGCTGGTTCTTAGGCTGTTCTTGATGGACGGGTTCGGGGCCATGCCGGCGTAAGCCGAGTCTTTAGCATCACCGTCGACTGGGCAACAACCGCTTTACCTTAGTGGGCGCCAATCGAGGGTCGATTATTGGGTCGCCTCGTCCACTAACGCATCTATCCCACGCGCTCCGACAGTCGATACTTGCGGTTGCGGCTCGTCGCCGGCGCCGTGGGCTCAAGCTCGCCTTGAGCAATGAGCGCGTTGACGCGCGACCTAACCTGGGAAATTGTGAGCCCTGTGTGCTCTGCCAACTCGCGCGTCCCCAGCTCGCCGTAGTGTTTGAGTGCCGTCACAATTAAGCCCCCGCCATGATCGACCGGCTCGATCTTTGAACGGTAAAGTACGACCTTGAACCGATCGAATCCCGGGCGGAACAGGGGATCGGCCAGACCATACGCGCGCATGGCATCGATCATCATCGGGATGCCCGAGCCATTGCCCTCAACCGGCGAACCTGCGCCATCCGGCAGCGGAACAATCGACATGAGCTTCACAAGCGTCGCGTTACGGCATCGGGAGCTGCCGTCAAACAAGCTCTCGCGAGTCATTCCCCCGTAAAGGCCGCCAGGATTCGTCACCTCGACACGATCGTCAAAGACGTCGACGGCAATCGATTGTCCACAGAACCGATCCCCGTATTCTCGATGGATTACGGCGTTGGCGATTGCCTCGCGCAGAACCTCCTCGGGAATCTCAAGCGAGTCGACACGCGAGACGCCTTGGACGGTCGAGGTTCGCCGCAAATTCTCGGCGACGGCTGCGACGGCATCCGAGATCATCTCGCCCAACGTTCCCTCACAGATTGTGCGGTCCATGAATCTCAGCGACCCCGCCATGCCCTTCTGAGTTCCCGCATGGACAGCCACGTCAATGAAGAGCTTGGGATAGAACTGCTGAGGGTAGGTGCCCACAACTAGGAGTCCAGCCTTGGTGACATTGCCCTGGGAATCAAGGATATTTAGGCGCTCCAGCTTCGTTTGTTTGTCCGGCGCGCCGCGCATTGCCCGGGGCGTCAACGAGAAAGCCCGATCTATCGTACGGTCGACCAGCGTCTCGTCGAGATTGTCCGCGCCCGCACCCGCCACCGCGTCGCGATCGCTCGGAGTCGCTCGACCGTATGACGCCAATGCGAGCACCTCGGTCGATGAAAGCGGCACATCTTTGTCATCGATGCGCTTGTAGCTGCCGCCCTGGGCGCCCCGCTCTATGACATAACAAGGCTTGCTCGACGGGTCGAGCTCCTCAATCGTGATGACCAGAACCACGGTGCCCTGGAGCTCCACGCGCTCAATGGTGTATTTGGGCGGATTGGCCAGCTTTCCGCGACCGCCGGCATCGCCCATGCCCGCCACGAATTGGTTGAGCACTTTCTCGGTCTCGAAGTTCTCAACCGGGACAAAACCTGCGCGCTCACTCACTCCGAGCACGATGGTTCCGCCGGCAGTGTTCGCGAATGCGCTCACCGTTTCCCACACGTCGCGGGAAAGCGTCGTGGCGCTCTCCTTCGCTTCGACGTTAAGATCATCCGAGCCCATACGCCTTAAAGACTCAAGCAGACCGGTCAGCTCGTTTTCGTTCATCTGCACGTCCTTTCGCTCGGTCCTGCAGAGAATGCCGCGGATAGATTTCCCTCGTCTCTCAGTTATCTCTCGTAATTATCTCTCATTTATCTCTCTATCTCTCGGCTTAGAGATAAGAGATAGATAGAGATGGAATGTCTACCATTTGCTTCATCTATACATATTTTTGCTGGTAGAACAATCGGTATTGAGACAATACCATGATTGCCTGTCTCTTTGCTGCTCAGTTATCTCTCATATTTTTCTCTCATCTTCCTGTCATCTTTCATATTAGAGACGAATGAGAGACGAGAGATACGCAAGTGATGGACGAGCGAGGATTTTCGGACGGTCGGATATCGAGAGTGGATATTTGGACGGTTTTTGGGGCTTTTGCGGCAAATTCCGTCCAAATATCCACTCTCGTTCGATAGGTATCCGGAAATCCTCGCTCGTCCGTCCGAATATCCACTCTCGTTTGGCGAGTGTCCAATTTTCCACGCTCGTGCGGCGGGCACGCGGGACCTATGCCCAATCCGGCTGCATCGTCTCCAGTTCGCCGCAGGGTCGCGGCCCCATATGGGTATACTCTCGAGGATTCGACTCGATTCGCTCCCGCTGGGGCGTCAAAGGAGACTGCATATGCCCACCACCTCAACCGACCCGCGCGCCGCAGCCGCTACACTGCTGGTGCCCGGCACTACCTGCCACGGCTTTGCCGTCGAGCGCCGCGAGACCGTGCCCGAGCTCGACTCGGACGCTTACGTGCTGCGACACACTGCCTCGGGCGCTCGCCTGCTGTACCTGGCATGCGACGACGAAAACAAGGCCTTTGCCATTGGCTTTAAGACGCCGCCGGCCGATTCCACCGGCGTGTTCCATATTCTTGAGCACTCGGTGCTGTGCGGATCGGCTAAGTTCCCCGTCAAGGAGCCGTTTGTCGATCTGATCAAGAGCTCCATGCAGACGTTTCTCAACGCCATGACCTACCCCGACAAGACCATCTACCCCGTTGCCACCACCAACGAGCAGGATCTGTACAACCTGATGGACGTGTATCTGGACGCGGTGTTCAACCCGGCCATCTATACCAAGCCCACCATTTTTGAGCAGGAGGGCTGGCACTACGAGCTGGACCTGCCGGAGAGCGTCGAGGGCGAGGGCGACGGCGGCTCCGCGAGCCTGCGCGAGGGCACGCTGCGCTATAACGGCGTGGTGTTCAACGAGATGAAGGGTGCGCTGTCCGACCCCATGAGTGTGCTGGACGACGCCGTCAACGCCGCGCTCTACCCCGACACCGCCTATGCACACGAGAGCGGTGGCGACCCGCGCGCGATTCCCGCGCTCACCTACGAGCAGTTCCTGGACACGCACGCGCGCCACTACAATCCTTCCAACTCTTATATAACGCTCTACGGCGACCTGGACGTGGACCGCGCCCTGGCCTTTTTGGACGAGCGCTATCTGTCGCAGCCGAGTGCCGCGAGCCGCCGCATGGACGCTGCCGTCGCCGCCGGCGAGGACCCGTCCACGATGGCGCCCAATCCGCTGGGCGTGCAGGCGCCCGTGACCTGCGAGTACAAGCGCGTTGAGATGGCTACCACGCCCGAGAACGCCCTGGTGGGCCTGGGTCTTGTGCTGGGCAGCGCGCTCGACCGCAAACGCACGATCGCAGCAGATATCCTGTTTGAGGCACTGCTGGGCTCCAACGAAGCGCCAGTTAAGAAGGCCATTCTGGCCGCCGGCATGGGCGGCAACGTGGTGAGCTACACCGCGGCCGAGAGCCTGCAGCCCTACGAGCTCATCATGCTGCAAAACGCACAGCCCGGCGTGGCGCGCGAGCTGCGCCGCGTGTTCCAGGACGCCTGCCGCGACCTATGCGAGCATGGCGTTCCGCGCGAGCGCCTGGAAGCCATCATCAGCAGCAACGAATACGACCTGCGTCAGCGCGACTACGGCATCGCCGACGGCGTGGCCATTGCGTGCGACGCGCTGAGCACGTGGCTCTACGATGACGACGCCGCGACGCTGGCGCTCAAGTACGGCCCGGTGTACGAGGAGCTGCGCAGCGAGCTGGACGGCAGCTATTTTGAGGACCTGCTGCGCGAGCTGGTGCTGGAAAACGACCACATGGCACTGGTCGAGCTGGTGCCGGTGGACGCCGCCGAGGGTTCGGAGGGTGCCGAAGCCGCCGAGCTGGCAGCCAAGCGCGATGCCATGACCGATGCCGAGCTGGCCGACGTGGTCGAGCGCACGGCCGCGCTGCGTGCCGCGCAGGAGGCAGAAGACACGCCCGAGGCCAAGGCCACGCTGCCGCGCCTGCGCGTGTCCGACATTGGCGAGGCGCGCCCCGAGCCGCCGCTGGTCGTAGACACGACCACGCCCATCCCCTGCCTGCGCCACGACATCCCCACCAACCGTCTGGCCTACGCCATGCAGTATTTCGACCTGAGCTGCGTCGCGTTTGAGGACCTGCCCTATGTGACACTGCTCTGCCGCCTGCTTAAGCAGCTGCCCACGCGCGAGCACTCGGCCGAGGAACTCGACAACTTGCTCGCTGGCAAGCTCGGCTTTTTGAGCTTTACGACCGAAGTCATGACGCAGCCCGAAGTAGACGGCGTGCGCCCCTACCTGCTGGTGAGCGCCGGCGCCCTGTCCGAGAAGATCGATGCACTGGCGAGTCTGCCGCGCGAGGTATGGTCGAGCACGCTTTTGGCAGACGCCGACGCCGACCGCATGCGCGACGTGCTCACGCAAATTCGCATTGGGCTTGAGCAGGGCTTTATCAACAACGGCCACTCGGCGGCGCTCGGTCGCGCGATGAGCTACAGCTCGCCTTCGGCCGTGGTGCGTGAGCAGCTCTCGGGCGTAGACTTCTACCTGTTCCTGCGCGATTTGCTCGAGCACTTTGACGAGCGCGTGGACGGGCTGCGTACCAAGCTTGCCGAGCTGGCAGGCCGCATCTTTGTGGCCGACGGCTGCATGGCGAGCTTTACCGGCAGCGACGAGGACTTTGACGCGTACTGGGATGCCGCGGGTGACCTGGGGCTGGGTGCGGGCGATGGTGCCGACCGCGGCGCGCTCGCGGTGCCGACGCCGTGCGACCGCCACGAGGCTTTCGTGATCCCCAGCGACATCTGCTTTGCCGCGCGTGCGTGCGATCCGCGTCGCCTGGGCATTGACGTGACAGGCGCTTGGGCCGTGGCTGCCAACGCGCTCTCCTACGATTACCTGTGGAACGAGATTCGCGTGAAGGGCGGTGCGTACGGCTGCGGATTCCGCGCAGCCGGCGAGCGCCAGACGGCGTTCTACACCTACCGCGACCCGGCGATCGATCCTTCGATTGAGCGCGTGGCGCGCGCGGGCGCATGGCTTGGCAGCTTTGAGCCCGACGAGGCCGCCTTTGAGGGCTTTATTGTGAGCTGCGTGAGCGGCATGGACGCGCCGGTGAAGCCGTACGCGCTCACCAAGCGCCGCAACACGACCTACCTGGCCGGGCTCGATCCGCATGCGCGCGAGGAGCGTCGCGCCCAGATGCTCGCCGCCACGCCCGGTGAGCTGCGCTCGCTCGGCGCCGACGTGACGCGCATCGCAGCCGAGTCGCCCACCTGCGTCTTTGGCGGCCGAGACGTCATCGCCAAGAGCAACGTCGGCTTTAACGTCATCGACCTGCTGGGCTAATGCACAAAGGTAGATTTTTAGGACATGCCTGAAAATCTACCTTTTTCTGCGGCTTGGGCGAGGCGGCGCAGCCCACCGCGGCGGTTTGTCTCGATCTGTAACATCTAGACGGCAATATCGGCTCCAGATGTTACAGATCGAGACGTTTCCAGACGACGCCGACCTTTTGTCTCAATCTGTAACAACTAGGTCCAATTTTGCCGAGTTACTGTTACAGATCGAGACAAACCGCCGCAGACGCCCATCACAGCACAGATAAAACCCGCCAAAATAAACCTGTCCCTTTTTGGCAAGTTTGCTAGAGGAGGTTGGGATGGACAAGGCTGAGTTGCGGCGGGCGGTGATTGCTCGGCGCGATGCTCTTGATTTGGACTTGCGGGCAGCGAAGTCTGCCGTTATCTGTGCGCGGCTTGTTGAGCGACTGGGTCGCTCGGATCCCGCGGCACCGCACACCGTTGCCGTCTATGCCGCGATGGGTTCCGAAGTCGACTCAGCCGCGTTAACCGCAGCGGCCGCCAAACGCGACTGGCGCGTGGCCTATCCGTGCATGCTCTCGGCAGCCGAAGCCACAGCTTGTGGCCAGCGCATGTGCATGCGGGCAGTTGCTGTCGACGATGCGTCCGCGGCTCCGTTTATCGCCCACCCCACGCGGGCCTTCACGGCCATGGACATCGACAGCGATCGCTTCCCTATCGTGCCTGCCGATGTTCTCGACATGATTATCGTGCCGCTCGTGGCCTTCGACCAAACCGGCGCGCGCCTGGGCTACGGCGGCGGTTGCTACGACCGCTACCTACCCACGCTTTCGGCCACATGTCAGATCATCGGCATCGCCTTTGACGAACAGCGCGTCGGCCACGTTCCCACCGACGCCCACGACCTGCCGCTGCCCCACATCGTCAGCGCCTAACCGCCGTCACATCAGCCACGGCCACAGTCGCAGCCTAGTGCTCCTCGCCGGCGCGGGCCAGGTCGTAGGGCGTGGTCTGGTAAACGTAGTAGTTGAGCCAGTTGGTGTAGAGCAACTGAGCCTGGCTGCGCCAGACGTTGCGCGGCTCGGCCGTGGGGTCGTCATTCGGGAAGTAATGCGCCGGCACCTCCGGGTTGAGCCCGCGCTTCACGTCGCGCTCGTACTCCAGGCGCAACGTGTCGGTATCGTACTCGGGATGGCCAAAGACAAAGAAGCGACGGCTGTCGGTCGACTTGACGATGTACAGGCCCACCTCGTCAGACACGGCCACGACCTCAAGCTGCGGCTCGGCCTCTACGTCCTCGCGGCGCACATCGGTGTTGCGCGAATGCACGGCATAGAAACGGTCGTCAAAGCCGCGGACCAGCGGGCTTTGCGGCTTCACCAGATAATGCTCGAACACGCCACTCGCCTTTGCCGGCAGGTCGTACTTCTGGATACCGTAATGATGGTAGAGCCCCGCCTGCGCGCCCCAACAAATGTGCAGCGTAGAGTGCACGTGCGTGGTGGACCAATCCATGATCTGGCAGAGCTCGGGCCAGTAGTCGACCTCTTCGAACGGCATCTGCTCCACCGGCGCGCCCGTGATGATCAGGCCGTCGTAGTGGATGTCGCGGATGTCGTCGAACGTGCGGTAGAACGTCTCCAGGTGGCCGGCGCTCACGTGCGTGGCCTCGTGCGTTTTGGTACGCAGCAGATCCACCTCCACCTGCAGCGGCGTGTTGGAGAGCTTGCGCATGATCTGCGTCTCGGTGGCGATCTTGGTGGGCATGAGGTTGAGGATGAGCACGCGCAGCGGACGAATGTCCTGGTGCAGCGCGCGGTACTCGGTCATGACAAAGATGTTCTCGCTCTCGAGCTGCGCGGCGGCAGGGAGGGCGTCGGGAATGCGAATGGGCATGGATGCTCCTTACGAGTCAGTTGCAGCTATGGTACAACGACCGGCCCCATCCGCGCGAGCACATCGCCCAGCGATGCCGTCAGCGGCCCAAATCACTCCAAAAGTAGAGATTAAGGCATGTCCAAAAATCTACGGCGCTTTAGCCTAGCAAAGTGGCAGCAGGACGATACAATGGTTCGACGCGAAAAACTCGGCCGAAAGGATACGTATATGTACCAGACGCGTAAGATCGGTGTGGTCGGCCAGGGCCACGTAGGAGCACATGTCGCCAACAGCCTGCTCATGCAGGGCATTGCCGATGAGCTGTACCTGTGCGATATCAACGAGGCCAAGGTGACGTCCGAGGTCCAGGACCTGCGCGACTCCCTTTCGTTTGTCCCGTACAACACCAAGATCGTCAACTGCTATGACCACTACGAGGAGCTAGCCTGCTGCGACGTCATCGTCAACGCCGCCGGCAAGGTCGCGCTGGCCGCCGGCAACCGCGACGGCGAGCTGTTCTTTACCACCGACGCCGCCCGCACCTTTGCCAAGCGCATCGTCGACGCCGGCTTTGACGGCATCTTCGTGAGCATCTCCAACCCCTGCGACGTCGTGTGCACCGAGCTGTGGCATCTGACCGGCTACGATCCCAAGAAGATTATCGGCTCGGGCTGCGGCCTGGACTCTGCCCGCCTGCGTACCGAGATCTCCAAGAAGGTCGGCGTGAGCCCCAAGTCCATCGACGCCTACATGATCGGCGAGCATGGCTTTAGCCAGCTGGCAGCCTTTAAGGCCGCAACCATCGCCGGCAAGAGCCTTAACGAACTTCAGGCCGAGAACCCCGACAAGTATGCCTTCGACCACATGGAGGTCGAGGAGCTCGCACGCAAGGGCGGCTATGTGACCTACCAGGGCAAGCAGTGCACCGAGTACGCCGTCGCCAACTCCGCCGCGCGCGTCTGCGCCGCTGTGTTGCACAACGAGCACGCCGTGCTTTCGGCATCCACGCTCATGACCGGCCAGTATGGCGAGGAGGGTATCTTTACCTCCCTGCCGTGCGTGATCGGCGCCGAGGGCGTCGAGGAGGTCTACACGCTGGACCTTTCCGAGCACGAGCTCGAGGGCTTCCACAAGAGCTGCCAGCACATCCGCGACAACATCGCCCAGCTCGATTGGTGGGATACCGAGGCCTACGACGCCAAGTAAGCCGCTGGCTGCCGCAACCTTGCGAATCTATGCGCGATACTAAGCGGGCCGCGCCGGAAACCCACCGGCGCGGCCCGCTTTTTACGCACGCTGTTCGCTTGCGAATCGAAGGTGAATGCTTTTCCCGTTACCTAGTACTGCTCGATGCCCATGTAGCGACGAATCTCAGGGCTGTGGTCGAACACCTTTCCGCGGGCGGCGCGCAGCTCGCAGCTCATGTTGTAGAAGAAAATCGGCTCCAGGAACGAACGCACGCTGGCAGGCACCTCGCCCACGCCGTACTCGAGCGCATCGAGCACCATGACCGTGTCGGTGTGCGTGTTGAGGAACGCCAGCGCACGCTCCTCCATGGGGCGGCACTCGCCCGATCCGAGCTGCACAAAGTAGAACACGCCGGGCTCGGTGGCCTCAAACGGGCCGTGGAAGTACTCGCCGGAGTGGATGTAGCAGCAGTGCTGCCACTGCATCTCCATGAGCGAGCAGATGGCCATGGCGTAGGTCTGGCTAAAGTTGGGGCCGGAACCCAGGATATAGAAGAACTTATGCTGCTGGCAGAGCTCGGCAAAGCGATCGCCCAGCTCGGCGTTGACTTTCTCGCGGGCAGCGGGCAGCAGGGCATCCATCTGCTTAAGGCCGGCGTACATGTCGGCAAGCGCCTCGTAACCCTCCTGCCGGTCGAGCAGTTCGGCGGCGATCAGAGCGCCGATGCCCTGCGGTACCTCGGCCTGCGGCACGCCTTCGCCCCACGGATAGACCCAGGTGGTCCACTTGCCGTTATCGATCTTGGAGCCCTCGCAGTCGGTGAGGGCAACGACCTCGGCGCCGGCTGCCAGCGCCATCTCGCAGCCGTCGACGACCTCCTGCGTGTTGCCGCTGTGGCTGCATGCGACGACGAGCGACTTCTCGCCAAGACTCTTGGGGGCCATCAGGCAAAACTCGCGTGCCGTGTAGACCGTCGAGGTAAACGTGGTGGCCTCGCGCTTGAGCAGCTCGTTGGCCGGCATCAGGTCGATCATCGAACCGCCACAGGCGATCCAAAATACGTTCTCGATCTTGCCCTTGCGCTCGATAATTTCCTGAATCAGATCGTGTGCGTTCATGGTGATGCTCCTCCTTGTGTGGCGGTTTTGAACGACGGCGCTCGTACCTGCGGTCGTTCTATGTTGTCCTATTTATAGCACGCACGACGACACCCGTGAAGTCATTTCACCAAACTTGTTCTATATTGTTCTATCTGTGGACGTTAGATGTCGAACACGTAGCGCGATCCCACGATCTTTTGGCGCCCGAGCAGCAGAGGGCGCTCGTCCGCATCGGTAAAGTACGCCTCCATATAAAACAGCGGCTCGCCAACCGGCACCTCCAGCAGCGGGGCCGCCTGAGCATCGGCAAGCGCAATCTCCACCGTACAGGGGTCGGACTTGAGCGGCGCGCGGCCCGAATGCTCGGCAACAAGCGCAAAGATGGAATTGTCCGTGAGGTCCTTGTCGGCAAGCGTCTGCAGATAGGGATGGTCGGCCAGCACAAAGGCGTTGTTCTCGAGCATGACGGGCACGCCATCTGCCGTGCGCACGCGCTCGACAACGATGAGCTCGCAGCCGGGTTCCACCCCAAAAAACGCCGCGTCCTCGCGCGTCGCCGCAACCACCGTGCGCGACACCAGGCGTGCTCCGGCCACCATGTCGTTGGCAGCGCAACCCTCGGAAAAGCTCTGAACGTCACCCTTCTGGACAATCTTGCGCTTGAGCTTGGGCGCGCACACAAACGTGCCCCTCCCCTGCTGGCGGTTGAGATACCCCGCGCGCGACAGCTCCTCGATGGCGCGGCGCACGGTGACGCGCCCCACGCCGTAAGACTTCGCGAGCTCCATCTCGGAAGGAATGCGCGAGCCGGATGCGTACACGCCACGCGCGATCTCGCCCTTTAGGTCGTCCATAACCTGCTGGTACAGCGGCACGGCGGACACCTCAGTGCGCTCGGTTTTATCGTCGGATGTCATCGTTATGCTCCATTCCGTGCATACTCGGACTCAAACTCTTCAATCGCCGCCATAAACTGCTCGCCAAAGGCGTCGGCCTTTTTCTCGCCGATGCCGTTGACCTGGATAAGCTCGTCTCGTGTCTGAGGGCGCAGACGGCACAGGCCGCGCAGGGCCTTGTCGGAGAAGACCATGTACGGCGCCATCTCCAGCTCGGTCGAAATCTCCTTGCGCAGGGCACGCAGGCGCTCGAACAGCTCGGCATCGTCGCCAACACGCGGGCGCTGATCCAGCTCGGCCTCCTCGCGCAGCAGATCGACGGCGCGGCGGGCGCGGGCCGAGGCCTTGCGCTTGGACGCACGACGCTTAACGGTAAAGGCGAACGCCTCATCCTCGACCTCGACGGCACGCGGACCCAGCCCCACGACCGGGTACTGCCCCTGCGAGGTGGCCAGATAACCGCGGCCGCACAGCTGGCCGATGATGTCCTTGATGCGCCCGACCGATTCGCTCGACAGCTCACCGTAGCCGCGGTCCTCGTCCAGATGCATCTGGCGAATGCGCTCGGTGTTGCCGCCGTGGAGCACGTCGGCGATCAGCGACTTGCCAAAGCGCATGGGACGCGTGGCCACGTAGCGCACGGCGGCGCGGGCCATATCGGTGACGTCCTCGACCTCGAACTGCGTGAGGCAGTTGCTGCAGTTGCCGCAGCCCTCGGCGTCATCCGTGGCGGTGGCGCCCGCACCAGCCGCAGCAGCATGCTCGGCCGCGGCCTCGTCGCCAAAGTAGCGCAGCATGTATTCGCGCAGGCAGCCGGTAGTATTGCAGTAGCCCTCCATCTGGCTGAGCAGGCGGTAGCGGTTCTGGAGCGCCCATGCGCGCTGCTCGTCGTCGAGCGCCTCATCGGCAGCATCGCCGCGGTCGATCAGAAAGCGACGCATGCGAAAATCGTTTCCGTTCCACAGCAGGTGGCAGCTGGCCGGGTCGCCATCGCGGCCGGCTCGACCCGCCTCCTGGTAGTAGGCCTCGATGCTCTCGGGCACGTTGTTGTGGATCACGTAGCGCACGTTGGGCTTGTCGATGCCCATACCAAAGGCGTTGGTGGCAACCATCACCTGGATATCGTCGTCGATAAAGGCGCGCTGGCTTTGCCGGCGGGCGTCGTTGCCCATGCCGGCATGGTAGCGGCCAACGCGAATGCCGCTGGGGCCCAGTGCCTCGGCAAGCTCGCCTGCCAGCGCATCGACCGTCTTGCGGGTCGAGCAATACACGATGCCGCTCTCGCTCGAATGCGCGATCACGTAGTCACGCACCCACGCGGCCTTGGCCTTGTCGCCCATCTCCTCGCAGCCAAAGTAGAGGTTCTTGCGATCGAAGCCCGTCACCACCGTCGCGGGGTTTTGCAGGCCGAGCATCTGCTGAATATCCGCGCGCACGCGCTCGGTCGCCGTAGCGGTAAACGCCGCCACGATGGGGCGCTGCGGCAGGGAATCGATGAACTCACGAATCTGCAGATAGGCGGGGCGGAAATCCTGGCCCCATTGGCTCACGCAGTGGGCCTCGTCAATGGCCACGAGCGGCACGCCAATGCCGCCGTCCGCCGCGGCCTCCCGCGCAAAGGCCAAAAAACGCGGCTCGAGCAAGCGCTCGGGCGCCACGTACATAAGCTGGTAGCGGCCCTCGCGCGCCCGCTTGAGCACGGTGTTTTGCTGGGCCGGAGTAAGGCTGGAGTTGAGATAGCTGGGTCGCGCACCCGCCGCGAGCAACGAACGGGTCTGGTCCTCCATAAGCGACAGCAGCGGACTCACCACAAAGGTGATGCCGGGCAGCATGAGCGCGGGCACCTGGTAGCAAATGGACTTGCCGGCGCCCGTGGGCATAACACCCAGCGCATCACGACCGGCAAGGATCGCATCGACCATGCGGTCCTGTCCCGGGCGAAACGAGGTGTAGCCAAAATAGGCGCCGAGCGTGTCGAGCGCCATCTGCTGCATGCTATCGGTCATGGTTTCCTAACGTTCAAGTCATCTGCCGCCGATTATACGCCGCCACGCGGACAGCAGCACACGGCCGCCGCCCAGACTAGTCGTTTAAGAACGCCCCCAACGGCTAAGGAGTGTCCCCAGGTGCCGGCAGAAAAGGAACGTCCCCAAGTGCCGGCCCGGCAACGCCGATGTTTTGGCGCGGACAG
>CATYUU010000008.1:0-58688 GCA_958413455.1 uncultured Collinsella sp.
AATGTCTGCGACGTTCTCGACCAGCCTCTTATCGTGGGAGACGAACACTATCGTTCCGGCATAGGCGCTCATCATCTGCTCGAGGGCTTCGGCGCTCTTGATGTCCAGGTAATTTCCAGGCTCGTCCATGAGCAAGATGTTGTATCTGCCCAGCAGCATCTTCGCGAGTAGCAGCTTGATGACTTCGCCTCCCGAGAGAACGCCAACGTCCTTTGTCAGGTCGCGCGGTCCGATTCCCATAGAGGCGAGGATGCCTCGAATTTCGGTCATGCTGTACTCGCAACCATCCTGCATGAACGAGATCGCAGACTGACGGGCGTCGAACTTGTAGCCTGTTTGCTCGAAGTAACCGATCTCTGCCTTGGGAGAGATGTTGATACCGTCGGCGCGTCGAGCGATTGCCTTCAGCAGGCTGGTCTTTCCTGTACCGTTGCCACCGGTGATGGCCACTTTGGCACCGAGCGGTATCTCGAATTTCGCGTGGTCATAGAGCATGCAGTTGCCGAAGCTCAAGCTGAAATCGTCTGCCGAGATGGGAAATTTACTATGCAGTTCCAGGGCCTTGCTCTGGCGGAACCGCACGGCGCGAATGCTATCTGGGGCCTCAATCCCTTCGAGCGCTTCGAGGCGCTTCTCCATGTCCTTAGCCGCCTGGTACATCCTCTTCTGTTTGGTGCCGGTTGCTTTCTGATGCCCCAATCGACCTGCATACTCGTTGCTTTTTTTCGCAGCCTTCCGCTTGGCGTCGACCTGCCGTGCTTTTTTCCGTTGTTTTTCGATGGCGGCTTCGAGGCGATCGCGCTCGCGCATCGCCTCTTCGTATCGAGTCGCCTGAGCTTTGCGCTCTTCTTCTTTCTGTCGCAGATAGTCGGAGTAGTCACCCCAGAATTCGGAAATACCGCCGTCTTTGAGCTCCCAGATCTTGTCTACCACCTGGTCGAGAAAATGACGGTCATGGCTCACGATGAGCAGAGCCCCATCAAATGCCTTGAGTTGTCCGACGAGAAGGCGGATGCCGTCTTGGTCGAGGTGGCTCGTAGGCTCGTCGGCGAAGATCGCGCTTGCATGCTGGGAGAGTGCAGAGGCAATCTTGGCGCGTGTTTCCTCCCCGCCGCTCATCGTCTCCTGCGCCACTCCGGCGACGTTGAGACGGGAGAGCATCTCACCACTGTCCTGAGCCGCATCAAGGTCGAGTTCATCGAGTTGGCCGATGAGGGCAATGCTGCCGAAGCGCCTGACGTCGGCGTCCGCAATGGTAAGATTGCCGCTCAGAATTTTAAGCAGGCTGGTTTTGCCTGCGCCATTGTCTCCCACCAAGCCGATGCGATCGTAGGAGTAGATTTCCAACTCTTCGATATCCAGGATATCGCGGCCGGCATATTCCAAAAAGATGTCTTTAGCTTTGACTATGAGTTCCATAGGTTGAACCGCCTTTTGTGTATTAGCCTTTTACTGGAAGCGCAGCCATGCCAAAAAAGATTGCTCACGTCGATTTTTCGCCTTTGCCCAATTGCCGGCGCGAGCGTTTTGACCTTGCGCAAGCCGGCAAATCCGAAAATGATAGTTGGCGACGAATAAGGAGCGCGATGTGGGATGTCGGCGCAATACCTCGTCGTCGCAAGGGCTTGAAGGCTGACGCGTGAACCGATGGCTGCCGCCTCTTTTTTTCGAATACTTGGGCTATTGAATCCGCCCGGTATCTCTTTTCCCCACGTTTCGGACGCTCGGAGCAAGCAGCATAGCCATCGCAAGCAGTACCATGGTCGCTCCAGAGCCGACGAACCATAACGGAGCTCCAAGCAGATCCGCAAAAACGGAGGGGGCCGCGAGGCCCATGGGCATGGCCCACGCCATGATGGTTCCGTAGAGGCCGAAAACGCGGCCTAGGTACTCAGGAGGTATCTGCTCCTGCATAAGGGCAGTCTGGGTTCCCGCGTACAACGGGGAGCATGCGCCCATAAGAAAGCTCGCCGGTAGGAAAACGGCGAACAGCGACGGGCCGATCAATCCGGATGCGATTGCGACGACGCCGAAGCCGGCGATCGCGGCGACCATGGTGAGCGACCTATTGCGGAACCCTCCCGTGGCCGCCAAAATGCCGGACCCAGCCAGCATGCCTGCGGAGAAAAGGACCTCCACCAAAGCAGCATCCCCCGTGCTACCACCAAAATGTCCCAAGGTCATTATTGGGAACAATGCCGCGAGTGGGGAGAACGCGAAAGCGAAGACGAACCCGCACCAAAGAAGGGCGAACAGCCCCCTGTATCCCCTGATCAGCTTGTAGCCGTCCGAAATCTCAGAGAAAAGTTCTCGAACTTTATTGGAAAAGGACGAGCTGCGGTCGGCTTCGTCGAGTCCTCCTGCGTCTATCTGAGCGGCGAGGACAGCTAGAGAAGCGAAAAGCGCCCCCAGCACGTCGAGGGCAATCATGGCGGTAATGCCCGCCACAGGATAAATCACTGCCGCGAGCGCGGCGCCAAGAATGTATCCGGCGGACTGAATCGCCTGCATCACTCCCGATAGGCGAACGAGATGCTCTGGCGGGGCGAGATGGGGCGTGAGGGATTGGGAGGCCGGCGTGTAGAACGAAGTGCCAGCTGCGCGGAGAAACAGGGCGATGAGTATTGACCACGCAGGTAAGCTGCCGGCCAACGAGGCAATCGCCAAGGCGGCGCCCACCGCGGCAACGAAGAGGTCGGCGCCGATGAGAACACGTTTCAAAGGCAGCCTGTCGACAACGGCGCCCGCAAGGACTCCGAACAAAGCAATCGGCAGAAAGCCTGCTAACGATGCCAGGGAGAGGAGGGAAGATGATTCTGTCGTGAGGGCGATATGCCAAATGAGACCCATTTGGAGAATCGAGCTCGTCAATGTCGACACGAGCTCCCCGCCCCATACGAAACAAATCTTAAATTGCCATGAATGGCACAGCGAAACAGACCTGCGCCGAGAGGTTTCAAATATCATGGTTATGTCCAATCGTGAAATGGCGTGCAGAAAAACAGCGCGACGCCACAACAGCGCCGCTTTCTAGGCGCTCATCCACGTGCGGAAAAGACCAACCACGACACCCCTCCTTTGTTAATTCGGTCTGGCAAACCATGTAATATTAACGAGGCTTGAGTTTGCCTGTCAAGAATCGACCATCGGAAAGGGCAATCCTCTCTGGCCATTCGATTCCTTTTGTATCTTTGGTTGCATAGGTGACCCGCCAGGGCTATTACGCGTGGAAGAGGCGCCTGCCGAGCTGGCCGATGAGGCGCTGAAGATGGCCCTGGTCAGGCGAAACGATCCCAAGGGATGCGTACATCATTCGGGTAGTAAGAATGTTGCCAGCAGGTTTTGCGGCAACCGCAAAGGAGCCGTATCCTGCAGCTGGAATCACGTTGCAGCATCCTGACCCGCATTCCGATTGGCGGACGGCCCGCTTCGGCATCCTGACCAGCACAGCGATCGAGCCTTGTCATTCCTTGGATATGCCGGTTGCTCGGGGCGGTCCCGACGGAGGCCCTCGCCTCCCCGGTCCGTGACCCAAGAAGGGCAAGCATGCTGATCTGCATGGCTGGTTCCTCCTTTATGTAGACGACCATGCAAAGAAGGGACAACCGAGGAGGCAGGTTACTGATGCGGGCTCCCGCACGCCCATGACTACCCGACGGGCTGTTTTTCATCTCCGATGCCCGCATTGCAGCATGAACGAATGTGCCTCGACATCTCTGCTGGCATGGTACGACTGGGATCGCACCTCGACGCATCCTTGCGCATACTGCCTTCCAAGTTTCGAAACCGGGAAGGAAAGTGTATGTGAGCGACGATATCGGCGCCGATTCGACGCTCGAGAGGGAGATTGCGCCGATTCTATCCATCGGGGATGCATTCCCGAAGATTCTCATCACTCGCACGAGGCATGAGCCCCATACCCGGGAGGGCGTGCTCGTGCTGAATTTCGCGAGGTGGCTGCTTGGCGGGTAGGGTTCTGAACGTCGCATTGGGATATCGCGCGACAGGGCACGCAGGGCTGTTTGTGCCCGCACGGGAAACGCCGTCGCCATGCGGGCGGCCTGTCGTGTCCGATTAGCCTTTTGCTAAACAGGCTTACGCCAACTCATGGGCAAGCCACCTGAGACTATTCACTTTGCTTATCGTTGACAAAGACCTGTGGCCTGCGGTTTTGTGAACGGCTCGTAAGCCACCCGCGTCGACTCACTTACTGTTGAAGCTGGTGGTTTGCAGGCTCAAAGGCGGTTGAGTTTCAAAACGGGCGTTTTTCGGCGATATCGAGCCTCCAAAGGCGGCTCTCCGTGCCCCTTGGGACAAAAATAAAAACTCAATACTCTGAGTTTGAAAATGGTTTTTGAAGTTGTCCCAGCTTTTGTCCCCGAAGCCGATGAAACGCGACGTCGCGTCATTCAGCGGCACTCACTTCGAGATGCCGCCGAAAACTGGGTGCAACTGGAGTGACGAGACGGCAAAACTATAACCACCGAGTGGGAGTAGAACAGACGTTCGATTCTATGCTATAGTGTTTGCCAATGGGCGCGGCATCTTCCGAATCCGCGCCCATTGCTATACGGGCCTTACGATGACGAGCTGACGATCATAGGCGCCATGCGCGCATTTGCGGCGGAACGGGGATATGCGCCCGACTTCTCCGAATCCCGCCTCTGTCACGAGATTTACCTCTCCGACCCGCGCAAGTACGCGCCGGAGAAGCTCAAGACCGTGATTCGCCATCCCATCAAGCCGATTTAGCGAAACGAGCGCCGCCGTGCGGTCCGGCTTTTGGGGTTTATCAATTGGTAGTCCGCGTCGATCGAGCAAGCTGCCCTGCCTCCCGGCAGGTGCGTAATCCCCTTGGTCGATCCGTCTCGAGGTGCGCTCTTTGCTCATCTTGTGGCGTGGAGTTACGATACTCCTAAAAGTGTAACCAGATTCGAGTTTTAGGAGCAGCTTTTGAAGGGTGGCAGACTCAGGAACCGCGATAGATACCTCGAGGAGGCGATGCTCTTCCGTGACACCGACCTCATCAAGGTGATCACGGGCGTGCGCAGGTGCGGCAAGTCGAGCCTTCTCGATCTAATTAGGATGGCCATCGAGTCTGAAGGAGTCGCTGGCCGCGGCTTTGTGAGCGTCAACCTGGAAAGCAAGGGTACGGGCATCAAGACGGAGGACCAGCTTTATGATTACGTTCGCGGGCGCCTGTCGGACAAGGGTCGCACCTACGTTTTCATAGACGAGCCCCAGAGAATCGATGGCTGGCAGGATGCGGTCAACGCAATGAGGGTCGACTTCGATTGCGACATCTACCTCACGGGCTCGAATGCGTATCTTCTCTCGAGCGAGCTGGCCACCTATCTCTCCGGGCGCTACGTAGAGGTAAAGATGCTGCCCCTGTCCTTCTCCGAGTTCGCCGACTTCTGCGGAATCGAGTTCGTATCGGGAACTTCGGTGGCTCTCACTCCCGAGGGGGATCCCGTTCTCTTCGACGACATGCTTACTCGTTACCTTGAGTACGGGGGCATGCCAGCCATCGCATCCCTCTCGACGACCCAGGCGCAGCACTCGGCGTACATGTCCGGCGTCTACGAAGCCATCGCCGTGCGCGATATTGTCAACCGTGAGCGCGGGAAGGGCAAAAGTGCGGTGACTGACCCTTCCCTGCTGCGCCATGTGGCCGAATTCCTGGCGGACAACATCGGCAACGAGTGCTCGTCGAGTCGAATCGCCGGCGCGTTAACTTCTGCGGGGCCGAAGACCACGAACAAGACCGTTTCCTCGTATGTGGGTGCGCTTGAGGAGGCCTTCCTGTTCTATCGTGCCACGCGTTACGATTTGCACGGCAAGGCGCTCCTCAAGACGAACCCAAAGGAGTACATCGTCGACACCGGCTTCAGGACCTGGATGGCCGGCTATAGGGTCACGGATACTGGCCGCCTGTTCGAGAACGCCGTGTATCTCCAGCTGCTCTACGAAGGATGGAGCGTGCATGTGGGCAAGCTCTATGGCAAGGAAGTCGACTTCGTTGCGACGAAGGACGGGCGCGTGCTCTACGTGCAGGCGACTGACGAGATGTTCGCAAGCGAGACCAGGGAGCGAGAGATCGCCCCTCTGAAGTCGATACGAGACAACCACGAGAAGATCGTGGTCGTGAGGCAGGGTTCCTACGACACGGATATCGACGGCATCCGCATCGTGAGCGCGAGGGACTTTTTCCTCTAGGGCCATGCGATTCATCGCGAGACAGTTAGGTCAAGTGAGAAACATGCCTGACATCGGTTTGCTGACGATCTAAAACAGTAAGGAGAAGCTTGGACAATCGCAAAATCGAGCAGAACGCGGTCAATGCTGTCAAGCAGGCTTTCGGCGATGTCGCTTGCGTCTATGCGTATATAGATGAGAACGACAAGACCGAATGCACCGACGGGCACCTGCAAGTCTACTCGTCTTCTTCCTTCACGATTGAGACCGTTGAAGGCCAGTTGCCGCTTCAGGTCAAGGGGACCACTTCGAAAAGAAAATCGGACCGACCTAAGCGGCAAGTTCGAGTTTCAGACCTCAAGCACTATCTCAACATTGCTGGAGGCTGCATCTATTTTTACGTCTACTGTGGGAGCGAGGCTCGTTCAGCGGAGGTTTTCTACAGACTTTTGCTTCCCTATGACCTAAAGAAGATTCTGGCCGATATTCCGGAGCAACAAGAGCGCATCTCTTTGCGTTTCGACCGGCTTCCATCAGACGCGGCGGAATTGACGCGGCTTGTCAGAAGGGCGGTCAAGGACAGAGCAAAGCAGCGAGCAGTCGCTGGCATCGCCCCCAAGACAATCGAGGAATTTAAGGACGCCGGCCTTTGCTTTGATGAGTGCGAGTTTGGAATCGAGCTGCTCGAGGGCGAGTCGCCCGCAAGCTTGGCTCCATACAGGAACGGGCTGTATATCTACGGGAAGAGCCCCTGGGGAGAGCTGTATCCCTTGAATAAGCTTGAAAACATAGTTGGCGTCGCGATTGGGTCTCGGCATGACGTCAGCTCTGGTGATATTTCCCTAAATGCGGTGGTCATGGCCGGAGAAAATGAGAATGGCGAGCACGTTTTCTTCAGGGGTTTCGACATATGCCTCTCCACCAACACAATCACCCTCAGCGAGACCGGAACTCTTGTCGAGCGCATGGAAGAGTTGGCCCTCATGCGCGCATTGATGCAAACCGGTACGCTTTCCATAGACGGAAGCGGCTTTGCTCGCGGGTGCAAGTTGAGCGGAGGCGACCTCGACGCCCTTGAGAGTCGATTGCAGTCGCTGGAGATTATCAAGCGGGTTGTCGACGCTCTTCATTACAAGCCAGAGCTCGACATCAGTGCGTTGACCACTCAGGATTTAAGAAACATCGAGACAATTTACAAGGGATTGGTTGAGAACGCACCCCTCCACTACAAGGATCGGCAAAACGGATTCGGATATATCAATCTGGGGAACCATCCGATTAAGCTCGTGTTTTACCAAGTATCTGAAGATATGTACCGAATGGTCGATGGGCTTCGACTGGATGACCTGACGGTCTCGGTGTTCTTCCGGGGCGAGGGGGATGCCCCCGTAGTCGTCGCGCCTCTGTTCGTCCAAACGATGCAGGACTATATGAGGCTTGCCAATATCGATGCCGAGGTGTTTGCCGCTACGTTGAAGCAGTATCCAGTCACCGAAGTTAGCTCTGCCTACGTCAACGACAAGATGCTTGAAATGCTATCAGCCTACGATCAAGATGCGTGCTGTAAGGAAGAGTTGCTGAAATGCTGCGAGATGACCGTAGACGCCCTGGAAGCTTTTGCGGATCGAGAGGCAACCCTGATAAATCGATATCAAATTGCCGCTCGAAAGCGAGATCTTACTAGCGAGGAGAAATCTGAGTTAATGGCAATCCAGCTGAATTCAGATAGTGCGCTGTCGAAAGCATGCGCAGCAGCCTTGCGCGGAGACTCGGACATGGCCTCTGCGCTCAGAGCGTCACTTGACGAAGAGGCACGAACGACGCTCGGCTCATGGCCGATCGGCCGTTTCTTCGCATAAGACCGCATAGACTTTTTGAGGCATCGAAATGAAGCTGCTCGTCGAATCGATTAGAAATGCGGTTGAGAAAGACTGCCTTATCCCAGCCCTTATGTCTTCCCTTACCATTCCCGACGCCATGGGGCAGCTTCTTTATCCCAATCTCGTCCTTCATAACGGGAAGAGAGCGGCGGGGCGGCAGTATGTGAAGTGGTTTGATGACTGGGCGGCAAACGACTTCCTGTTTTCGGGAGACCCCTCGAACGAAGGTGAAACGATTCCAGGTCAAATCTTTAATGGGAAGATGTGCTGGAAGCTCCGGTGCTCCCTGTTGCATTCAGGCGACTACGATGTGTTGGTCGATGCTCCCGAGAAAGACGAGAGCTTCGACTACGACTACAAGTTCGAGCTTGTCCTCCATGGGTGCAACGCCCTCTGCTCTTCCTGGCCGTCGCCCAAGAGCGGGATGCGTGCGACTAAGAGCGTGACGTTCCGCGTTGATGCGGCGTCGCTCGCGAGCTCGCTGTGCAACGCCGCGGAGGCCTGTCTTAAAGAAACGGGCGAAACGGTCAGTTACCCCAATCTGGAGTTATTCGACGTGGCTGCATGGGCGGATAGATTCAATACTCGCTGAGCCATCTCGTCAAACTCCTTGTGTGCTAAACGTTGGTGTTGGCGCCCCGGAAAAGGGGTGTGGCCAGCGCCTAGAATCTTCAGCTACCACGCTGAGACGATAGGAGATGACCACATGGACACTATGGCGCACGAGGCGCCCGCGATGCCGTTGCTTGCGTTTCGCTATCGCTGCTCGAAGCGTGTCGCTTGGGGCCCTGGCCGGAGGAGAGACGACCGCTCCCTGCGAGACTGCGGAACCACCTATATCCGCTTGCTGCGGGCTTGCTTGAACCAGTTCCTCTTGAAAGAACCTATACCTCCGAAGAACTTGTTGTACGTCTCACCGTTCTCCTTGGCCTCGTACTTGGCCAAGGCAAGTTCGATGGTGCAGAGGTAATCCGCCACTTGCTCGAGGCGGTAATCGGTCATCGAGGTCTTGCGGCGTCGGACGACCCCTTTTGAGAGGACCTTGCCCACCGAGCGGTCAAGCGCCTGTTTGACAATGTCCTGACCGTTGTCGTAGTAAACCTTCACATCGTCGAAGGATTGAAAGAAGCCCAGGTGTTCAATCATGGCAGAGGAGATATCGCGCCCCATACGTTCCATTAGCCTTGCCGGGTCTTCGAACTGGCTGCGGTGGTAGACGAACGTGATATAGGAAATGGGAAGTTTGCGGACGAACGAGGAGAAACGGGCGAGCATAACCTTGCGCTGCTCGATGTCAAGAAACTCATAGTCCTTGTGCCCGTTCATGAGAGGCTCGGAGTGAAACGGAATGTTAGGGAGATCGGCCCTGACAAGCTTGGCCTCATAGCCCGTGACCGCCTCGGCGATGCTGCCTGCCTGGTCGTGAAAGACGAGTACGAGCGGGTAGTAGCGAGCTTTGCCGCCGCGGTCGCCGCTCTCGTCGACGAAGATGCTGAGCTCCTTGGCCAATGGGGACTCCTAATGGAATGGATAAAAAATAGCCGGGGGACTCCCCCGGCACTTGGAGGTAGCTTAATGAGCCACCAACAACCTTATAGCGTGTGCTGGCGGTGAGTGCAAGAGGGGAACGGGATGAAACCGCTGTTGATAGTGCCCCTGAAATAGATTCGCAGCTTCTTCAAGATTACGGAACACGAGAATTTATCGTCGGAGCTGGTTTGCGATAACAACCCGAAGCTTGCCTTTGTCTGTATGAACCTGATTCAGAGGCGCAGTGACACCATCCACGAGGGCGTGCCTGAGCTCCTTTCGTCTCGAGACTCCCTCGCGTGCCCGGCCGCGAGCAGCTCCCGGGACGGTCGCCGCCGTCATTTGCGACGTGCTTGAGGCGGAGGCATCCGATCAGGCCGGCCTTGCGTCCTGGGTCGCCAACATCCGTGCAGCGGCGGACGAGATGGCGACTCGCATCGCCGACATGCTCATGCACATGGGCGGCAACTAGCCAGGGCGATCCCCGCAACGGGCATTATTATCCGGGAAGCGTTTGGTTGCGAGGCACGCCGGTGTGAGGGCCTGAGTCGTCAGGCCCCGCACAGGGGGACCGCGATGGTGGCCACCGCGCCGCCCGAGGGGCTGTTGGCGAGCGAGACGGAGCCCCCGTGGGCGCTCGCGGCCTCGGAGACGGCGTGGAGGCCGAGCCCGTAGTGGCGGCCTCCGTCGCGCGAGGAGCGGGAGGAGTCGTCTGTGAAGAGGCGCTCGCAGCCGCGTTCGAGGGCGGCGGGAGAGAAGCCCGGTCCGTCGTCGGACACCTCGATGACGAGGTGTCCGCCCTCGACGTCGCAGGAGACCGCCACGCGCTAGCGCGCGTGCTCGGCGGCGTTGGCCACGAGGTTCGCGGCGGCTCGCGCCAGGGCGGTTCGGTCGAGCGGGGCCTCGGGCGCGCCCGCGACAGCAGGGCCCGTGGCCGCGTCGAGCGTCACGCCTCGCGCCCGGGCGATCTGGGCGGCCTCGGCGAGGACCTGCTCGCAGAGCACGGCCGGCCGCATGGGGGCCCTCTCCGCCCCGCCGGACCCGCGCGAGGCCTCGATGAGCAGGCGCACGTAGCCGTCGAGCCTTTCGACACTGCCGGCTATGTCGCACGCGGCGGCCGCGAGGTCGGCGTCTTTCCCGTCTTCCAGCTCCTCCGCCACGAAGTCGGCGTTGGCGCGCAGCACGGTGAGCGGCGTCTTGAGGTCGTGGGCGAGCGACGCCACCTGCTCGCGCTGCCCCCGCTCCGCGGCCCAGCGGGCTTCGAGCGACTCGGCGAGGGAGGCCCGCATGGCGTCCATCGCGGCGAGGACGTCGTTCACCTCGCGCACGTTGGTGCTGCCGACCGCGAAGTCGAGCTCCCCCGCGCCGACGCGCTCCGCCGCCTCCGCGAGCGGCGCCATCTTGCGCGAGATCACGCGGCTCGCGCGGCGCGCCACGAGCGCGAGCGCGAGCGCGCTTCCCGCAGCGGCGCCGACGAGCATGAGGTTCTGCGGGTTGGGAAGCAGGCCGGCGAGGTCGCGCGAGACCCACTGCGGCAGGTACTCGCTGACGAGTGCACAGGCCCCGCCGCCCTTGAGCGGGAACGCGGCGTAGGTGAGGCCCGAGCCCCCGCCCTCGATCTCTACTGTGCCCGGATCCGCGGCGAGTGCCGCACGGGCCATTTCCGTCGCGTCCTCGAGCCGCGTGCCCTCGAGGTCTGTCATCAGCACGTATCTGTCCTTATTCAGGATGAGGTAGCGGTACGCCGTCGGCACGTCCTGCTGCCCGCAGACGCCGTCGCGTGCCAGGCCCTCCGCGACCTCGCGCGCATTGGCCGGCCCCCAGCTTGCCTCGTAGACGAAGCCCGCGTTGATCGCCGCGGAGAGCGCCATGAACGAGGCGAGCCACGCCGTGGCGACCGCCGCGAACGCGTAGGCGAAGTAGCGCGCGATGACGAAGGAGAGCGGCATGCCCCCGCGACCTCGCGCCCCGGTCCTCAGAGCTGCCACTTGTACCCCATCCCCCAGACGGTCGCGATCGGATCGGCGCCGGCCTCGGAGAGTTTCCTCCGGGCGCGGCTGACCTGCATGGATATGGCCGCGTCGTCGGCGTCGCTCTCCCAGCCGAGCACCGCCTCGCGGATCTGCGCGCGGCTCATGACCTGCCCGGGGTGGCGGGCGAGGTACTCGCAGATGGCGTACTCGGTGGGCGTGAGCGGCACGGCCTCGCCACCCACGGCGAGGCCGCGCGCCCCGAGGTCGATCCGCACCTCCCCGAAGGAGAGGGCGTGCGAGCGCGGCCGGCGCTCACGGCGTAGATGGGCCGCGACCTTGGCGCGCAGCTCCGCGGCCCCGAAGGGCTTGCGGACGTAGTCGTCGGCGCCCAGGCCGTAGCCGGCCACGGCGTCCTCTTCGGCCACGCGCGCGGTCAGGAAGATGATGGGCCCGTCGAAGTCCGGGCGGATCTGCCGCACGAGCTCGAAGCCGTCGAGCCCCGGCATCATGACGTCGCAGAGCACGAGGTCGAAGCGCGAAAGGTCCATCCCCGGGACCGCCGTCGGGTCCGCTGCCTTGACGACCTCATGGCCGTCGCGGCCGAGGACGCGCGCGAGCGCGTCGAGGATCGCCCGCTCATCATCCACTGCCAGTATCCTCGCCATATTCGACCTCCTGAAACTCCCGTTGCATTGTACTTGCGCCGCGCTCAGCGGTCTAGAGCCCCGCGCGCAGCCGCGGGCGCTTCGGCCGCATCGCACGCACGGTAGCGCACGCCCGAGCCGCCGCGCGCCTCGATCTCGAGCCAGCCCTCGCCGTTCGACTCCCGTCCGAAGAAGATGAGCTGGAGCTCTCGGACATTGCCCCTGTCGTCCGCCGCGTCCACCAGGTAGACGTAGTTCGCCCCCGCCCCGGTGGCGTCGGCGTAGGAGCTCGCGTGGCTGCCGGGCTCGGGCGCGGGCGCCCACATGGTGATCTCAGGGTTGGGAAGCACGCGGTCGGCGATCGAGCGCAGCGCCGACCCCCAGCCGGCGTCGAGCAGGGCATTCCCGCCCAGGACGAGCGCTGCGGAGAGGAGGGCGAGCACGGCGGCGAGCGGCTTCCTACTCATCTGCCCTCCCGTCCTCGAAACTGCAGAACCAGGCCAGAAGGACGGCGGCGGTTGCCAGGGCGAGCACGAGGCTGGCGAGCGCAGTCGTGAGGAGAGGGCCCGCCGCGCGTGCGGCGTCGATGAAGGCCTCCACCCCGAGCGACCCTAGGCGCGCGGGCCAGGCGAGCGGCACCCAGCTCAGGGGCGTCGCCAGGGCACCGGTGAGCTCGCCGGTCATGAGGCCGTGCGCAAGTCCGCCCACTGAGAAGAACGCGAGGAGCATCCCCGCCGCGCCGGCGCCGATGGCGGCGTTGCGGCCGAGGCTCAGGGCCACGCCGAGCCCCAGCGCGTAGAGGGGCAGGCTGCCCAGCACGATGCCCGCCCAGGTGGCCGCAAGCGGAGCGGGCCCGAGCGGCAGGCGCCCGGCGACGGCGAGCACGGCCCCGAACACGCCGAGCGCCACGGCCAGCGCGCCCGCGCCGAGCGCCGCAAGGGCGAGCAGCTTCGCCGCGACGGCGCGCCCGCGCGAGGGGACCGCCGTGAGGTTGGCGAGGCGCCCGGCAGCGCGCTCCTCGTTCACGGCGAGCCCGCAGACGATGGCGGACATGAGCGGCATGAGGGCGCCGAGGAACTGGGCGTAGGCGTCCGCGCCCAGCGCCGGGTCCCATTGGGTTACGGAGAAGTACTCGCCACAGGCAAGACCGGCTGCCAGGCCGCAGACGAGGTGCACTGCCGTGAGCGGGGAGCGCGCCAGGCGCAGGGCCTCGGAGAGCAGGGCCCGCGGGAGAGTCATGCGCGGCGTCGGGTCGGAGAGTCGTGTCACGGCCATCACCTCTCCTCGGAGCGCGCGAACCAGGCCGCGCCCGCCGCCGTGAGCGCGGCGAACGCGAGCGCGCAGACCGCAAGGCCCGCCAGTGTGAGCATGCCGTCCGCCGTGAGCGCCCCGCCGAGCGCCATGTCCGCCGCGAGTGGCTCGCCGCTCGGCAGCACGGGGATGAAGCTCGTAGGGATGACCATGCTCGCCGACGGCGGAAAGAGCTGCGGCAGCGGCACCAGCGACCAGGCGAAACCACCCACGAGCTGCGCGGCGAGCGGGCAGAAGATGCCCGCGAGCATGCCAAGCCGCGCCGTGAGGAAGAGCCCTGCGGGGATCATCCACGCCGCGGTCACCGTGTTGACGAGCGCGCAGAGGAGCATCGTGAGCGTGCCCGCGACCGTGAGGCCCTGCGAGGAGAACGCCGATCCCGCGAGGTAGATGCCGAAGACCACGAGGTTCGAGAGCGCGCAGAGCGCGAGGCACCAGAGCGCCTTGGCCCACCAGGCGCGCCTAAGCGGGAAGCCCAGGCCCAGAAGCCCCCGCATCCGCGTGCGCGCGTCCGCCCGCGCGACGCACGCCACCACGAGCGAGAGAGACACGGGCAGGAAGAGCGCGTACCAGTAGTTCCACGCGCTGAAGATCTGCACGCCCCGGTAGGGCATCGCGCCGAGCAGCGGCATAGGCAGCGCCATGAGCACGGCCAGGCGAACCGGTGCCGCGTGGCGCGACTTCAGGGCCTCGGCGCGCAGGCACGCGAGCAGGCCGCCTTTCTCGCCCGTCATGCCGCCACCTCCCCGCGCGCTCGACGCCCCTCCCGGCAGACGCTCATGAAGAGTTCCTCGAGGTCCTGCCCGGACCGAAGCGCATCCTCGTAGGCGAGGCGCCCCCCGTAGATGATGCCGATGGTGTCAGCCATCTGCTGCACCTCGGAGAGGATGTGGCTCGAGACGATCACCGTCGTACCCGCCGCCGCGAAGCCGCGGATCTGGTCGCGCAGCTCCTCGATGCCGATGGGGTCGAGGCCGTTGGTGGGCTCGTCGAGCACGAGCAGGCGTGGCCGGGCGATCAGTGCCAGCGCGAGTCCCAGGCGCTGCCGCATGCCCATCGAGAAGCGCCCGGCGCGCTTCTTCCCGGTGTCCGCGAGGTCCACGGCGGCGAGCACCTCATCTATGCGGCTCTCGGGAAGGCCCAGCAGCGTGGTGCGCACGCGCAGGTTCTCGCGCGCGGTGAGGTTGGGGTAGAGCGGCGCCTCCTCGATGAGGCTGCCGATTGCGTAGAGGTCCTCGCGGCGCCAGGCGTGCCCGGCAAAGAGGATCTCCCCGGCCGTCGGCCGCAGCATCCCGCAGATCATCTTGAGCGTTGTCGACTTGCCGGCGCCGTTGGGGCCGAGCAGCCCGTACACCTCGCCCTCGCGGATATGAAGGCTCACGTCGGCCACGGCGTCCTGCGCCTGGTCGCCGCGGCCGAAGCGCTTGGTGAGCCCGCGCGTCTCGAGCATGTAACCCATGGGTTTATCCTTTCTCTTCCGGGCGCGTGGGCCGAGTCGCCGTGCCCGCGCGCCTTACCTTTCGGGTTCACCATCCATGGTGGGGCGCGTTTCTAACGAAGCTGTAACGGCCGTTGGGCTCTTTTGGCGCCAGCCCTTCTCGACCCGTACGCCACTCATGGTATGTTTATCGCGACAACAAGGACGGAGGTGCCCGTGGCACGCAATAAGTACCCGGAGGAGACGGTCGAGAAGATCAGGGGTGACGGCCCAGCGAGTGTTATTTTGCGAGCTATGCGCATTGAAAGCGACCTTTCGTGGTATAAACTACTTGCCGGAAGCCGCGGCTTTCAGAGTACGGCTTACGTGTACGTTTAACCTCCGTGGGCGACGGGGTGCCGCAAGGCGTAGAATATCGCCCACCTGTAGGGGCCTGCAGCGATGCGGGCCCCGCTTCGTATGAAGGGGGCGTAACCGATGAAGATCGTATCCATCTCCCAGGACTTCTTCGACCTCGTCGAGGGCGACCGCGAGCTTATGCTTAAGCACAATCGCCCCTGCATCGTGGTGGTGAGGCTGCGTTTCCGCGGGAAGCGCAGGGACTTCGCCGTGCCGCTGCGTTCCAACATCGCCCCTAACGTGCCCAAAGACCAGTACTTTGCGTTGCCGCCCCGCCCCACGACGCGCCCCGGCTGCCGCCACGGCATCCACTACATCAAGATGTTCCCCATAACCAAGGCCTACCAGCGCCGCTTCAGGACCGAGGGCTCGGCCTACTACGAGACGCTCCAGCGCATCATCGACGGCAACACCAAGCGCATTGTCTCCGAGTGCCAGGCATACCTCGACCGCTACGAGCGCGAGGGAAGGCCTCGCTTTGCCGTCGACATCGACCGCATCGTGGGGCTGCTGGAGGGCGAGAAGTAGGGCACCTCGGCTCAGTCTCGAGCCATGCGGAACCGCTCCGCATTTTTGAACGCCGCGTGTGCGTCCCAAATACTTGAGAAACAAGCTGTGAAGTGCGGTGGCGCGCCCGTGCATAGCCATCACCATCAGCGTCTACGGTGTGCTACGTCATCACGTCCAAGACGCCAGAGGTCATCGCATGGGAATAGAACACACGTTCGATTATATGTCACAATACCTGCCAACGGGAGGTTTCTTCCAAAGCGGCGCCCGTTGCTATATGTGAACCGATATCGGCGGAAACCCAAACTCAGGGAGGGCTGTTGCGATGGCATACGATTTCAAGAAAGAGTTTAGAGAGCTCTACAGGCCGTCGGGCAAACCGAGTATCCTGATCGTTCCGCCCATGAGCTACGTCGCCGTGCGGGGCAAGGGTAACCCCAATGCCGAAGACGGCGAGTATCAGAACGCGTTGCCGCTGCTCTACGGCGTCGCCTACGCTATCAAGATGTCGAAGAAGGGCCCGCGAGAGATCGAAGGCTATTTCGACTTCGTCGTGCCTCCGCTCGAGGGCTTCTGGTGGCAAGACCGCGCCGATGGCGAGATCGATTATGCGCGGAAGGACGACTTCAACTTCATCTCATGCATCCGCCTGCCCGATTTCGTCGCTCGCGACGATTTCGACTGGGCCGTTTCGGAGGCTGCTGCTAAAAAGAAGTTGGATTTCTCGGCGGTCGAGCTGCTGAGAGTCGACGAGGGTCTGTGCGTTCAGTGCATGCATACCGGGCCTTACGACGGCGAGCCGGCGATCGTAGACGCCATGCGCGCATTCGCGGCGGAACAGGGCTACGCCCCCGACTTCTCCGAATCCCGCCTCCATCACGAGATCTATCTCTCCGACCCGCGCAAGTGCGCGCCGGAGAAGCTCAAGACCGTGATTCGCCATCCTATAAAGTCGATTTAGCGAAACGAGCGACGCCGTGCGGTCCAGATTCCCGCAAAGGCTTGACGGTGGTTCGACATGGGAAGTCCTGCGCCCCTAGTGTGGGGCGAGCGTCGCCTTTGTAGACTCATTAAGTTGGCAGCTGAATGCGGCCGTTTACCTCGGGGGCTATAATTGCCTCGTCCATTAATATCCTCGAGATAGGCTGCCCATGATGTTCAGTACCGCCGAATCGGTCCTTATTGTCGAGGCTGGAAACACTGGCAAGTTCTCCAAGCTTCTCTACAACATGATTGGAAAGAACGATGACACTGAGGTCGGTTCGACCGGTCCCGTCGATGGCAGTGTCGATGCCTCCATCTTCAACGAGGGCCAGTTCGCTCAGACCGCCATCTCCTCGAGCCAGAAGGTCGTCTTCATCGGTTGGCCGAAAGGCACAAGGGACTACATCGATGCGATTCGACTCGACAACCCCGAAGCCATCGACGAGGAAGGCGTCTACATCGGCGTGAGCGGGAACCATGCTTGCATCACGGTGAATGCCGAGCCTCCTTCCAAGGAGGACTACTGGAAGTTTCTCGAAAGGGCAAGGGAACGTGGCATGGAGTTCGATGACCTTCTCGCAGCCCTGCGCCCCGGAGAGGAGGCGGCGGAACCTGAAGGAAGCAATGATTCCAATCCTGTACTTGGTCTTGCCAAAATGGTGGGCAAGACCATCGGGAGGGCTGTCGCCGATGGGGCGAACGGCATCAATCAAGCCGTCGTCCTCCATCAGAAGGCGGGCGAGATCCGCGAGCAGCGCTACCAGTACGCTGTGAAACGCTTCTATTACGAAAAGCTGAAGAGCTTCGTCGAGGCGTAGAGATGAACGATTTCGACAAGGGGTTCGAGTTCTCTGCACGCCATGCAGTTGCTGTGCCCGCCGGGATGGATGCCGCGAGCTGGGTGAACAGTGTGGAGGCCGCCATCGAGGAGCTGTACTCCGCGATGAACTCCTACGACCACTACAAAAACAGCAAGGCGGCGCAGGACTCCCTCAAGGGGTTCCTAGCAGAGGAATGGTCCTTCGGAACAGCGAATGTCGACGCGGCCGTTAAGAGGGTCGATGCCAAGGGTATTAGGCTTGACTCACATGACCTCGGGTCTGCGGATGTGGCATGGGGTGTCGACCAGTATCAGCTCAAGTTTTTGACTGATCCGAAGAACATTGCGCGTAAGCTCGCGACGACGCTCCGCGATTCGTATAACGCGAGGCCGAAAAGATACGCGGACCTCTCTTTTGATAAGTGGGCCGTCGAGAAGGGCTTCGCGGGTAAGACTCCAGACGATTTGCTTTACGGCGATATGGGCGGCCTGATTCCATCGGACAAGCTTGAGGCAGCCAAACAATACGCGCTGATGTGCATCGAGCGTGCGAAAGACCGCGGCTTGGACGAAGAGGTGCGGCGCTGGACGAAGGTGCGCGACAACTTAACGGATCGAATCAAGACCCCCGAGGGTGTCGAGGGAAGGCCCGCCACGAACGAGGAGATGCGACGAAAGGCGGTCGACGTCTCGAACAAGAAGGAGCTCGATCCTGCGGACGACGGCATGACTACGTCCCAACTAATCGCCGCGAGCGACATAGTGAAGCAATCGCTCAAGGCCGGCGGTACAGCCGCTGCTCTAAGCGCCGCCCTGGCCGTTGCCCCCGAGATCTATCGTGCCATCGATTACTTGATTGCAGAAGGAGAGATCGACGACGAGCGCTTGAAGTCCATCGGGACGGCGGCATGTGTTGGCGCCGCCAATGGGTTCGTATCCGGATCGGCGACCGCGGCAATCACGGCCGCCGCAGCAAAGGGCGCCTTCGGTGGGACGGTAAAGGCTGCTGCAATGGGATCGAGGGGCGCGAACGTCATCGCGGCGCTCGTCGTGCTGACCATGGAGATGTGCCGAAATTTCTATCTTGCGGCGTCGGGGCGGATTGATTCCGTCGAGATGGCGAGCAACATGGGCCAATCCGTGTTCTCGACCGTCATGATGTTCGGCGGAGCCGCTGTCGCGACTGCCCTGACAGGTGGGGCAACCTTCCCTGTGCTCATCGGATCCTTCGTCGGTGGAGCAGTGGGAAGCATGGCGTTCAAACCCGTCTCGTCTTGCGTTATGAAGGTGTGCGTCGATTCCGGCGTGACGTTTTTTGGCCTTGTCGAGCAAGATTACGAGGTTCCCAAGCGCCTGCTCTCGAGGCTCGGCATCAAAGGGGCGAGCATTAAAACGGCGAGGATAAAGACTGTCGGCGTTTCGATGACGCCCCGACTCTCTGCGCCCTCTGTGAAAACGGCGAGCCTGCACACCACAGACGTTGTCTTCTTTGAGCGAGGGTTCGTCGGCGTCAACAAGGTTGTCTATTCGTAGGACGGGCAGAATGCGCGGTCTTGTATAGCTTAGCAGGCTCCGAAGAAGCGCCTCCATTGGGCAGCTTGGACTGTTTTGTAGATATTCGGAAGCGAGATGATGAGCGTATCGTTGTGGCTACCGCCTCCGAATCGTCCCTTTTCAGGTCACCTACTACGAATTCCGGTGGAACTCTAGTAGTGATTAAGAGAGCGACCTGCGGTTTCTCGAATCAATTGGGCCATTCCCGAAACAGCGAACCAAGGGACCGATGCGTCCAAATTGCGCGCAAATCAATCCTTCGGTGGCATGACACGGTACTCATTGACGATGCGCGGACTGAATTGGTCATCGAGTGAGAGTAGCGGGAACTGCTTTCTAACTTGCGCTTTAGGGCTGCCAGCGAAATTACATGAACTGGCCTCCGGACCTTCTGGTTCGGAGGCTTTCTTTTTGCATTTCTACCCGAAAAGGACTCCTTGCCGAAGCCCTTTGAGCATCGGACGGCACTATCGAGCGTGAACGTTCTCGTAGGCCTCTCTAATCTCTGCCGGCAAACCGTCTGGAATCAGCGCCTTCACTCTATCCTCGTTGCCATCTTGGATCGCCTGCTCGTAGTACCAGCATTTGAACTTCAACATGTCCAGCGCGCGGTTCATCTTCGCAATCTCCGACTCCATGTGGGCTTTTCGCTCCTCGAACATGGCCTTGCGCTTGGGATATGTCGATGGGCCCTCCGCGCACCATTCCATGAACAGTCGGATGTCCTTAATCTCCATCCCAGCCTTCTTTAAGCATTCGATGACCCGAAGCGCCTCGAGTTCCGTATCGCCGAATCGGCGAATGCCGGATGTCCGTTCCAATCCCGGGAACAGCCCCTGCTTGTCGTAATACCGCAGCGTGGAAACGGGCAGACCGAACATCTCCGCTACCTGTCCGATTGTGTACATGGTCCCTCCGGATAAATCTCGAGTTCAATCCTTGACTTAAAGTCAGGTTTAGGTATTACCTTCATTCTCGTCAATATAAATCGCGATTTCAAGGGGTATTCCGTAATGAGCAAAACGGTTTTGATAGTCTCTTCAAGTCCTCGAAAGAATGGCAATTCCGAGACGTTGGCGGATGCCTTCGCCAAAGGTGCGCAAGAAGCGGGCCACAGCGTGGAGACCGTGCACCTGCGCGAAAAGCAGCTCGGCTTCTGTAAGGGCTGCCTTGCCTGCTCAAAGCTGGGGTACTGCGTCATCCAGGACGATGCCATAGAAATCGCCGCCAAGATGCACGATGCGGATGTGTTGGTGTTTGCAACGCCCGTCTACTACTACAGCGTCTGCGGCCAGCTCAAGACCATGCTGGACCGCGCCAACCCACTCTTCGGTTCCGATTACGCATTTACCGAGGCGTATCTGTTGGCAACGGCGGCGGACGGTGGGCACTCGACCTTCGACGGCGCGAAGAAGGCGGTGCAGGGATGGGTCGACTGCTTCCCCCGTTGCACGCTTGCCGGAACGGTATTCGCCGGCGGCGTGAATGGCGTGGGCGAAATCGCCGGGCATCCTGCTCTGGAGCAGGCGCAACGAATGGGCATGGAAATCTAGGCGCGGCTTAGCTGCGCGAAAGCAGCTTGTACTCAAAACCATCGACAGGAGGAAATCGATCATGGCAATTAAACAGACGGCAGGCAGAGATGCCCTGGGGGACTTTGCCCCCAAATTCGCTCAGCTCAACGATGACGTGCTGTTTGGCGAGGTATGGAGCCGGGAGGACGAGCTCTCACTTCGAGACCGAAGCGTGGTGACGGTGGTGGCCCTGATGGCACAGGGGCTGACGGATTCTTCGTTCCAATACCATCTGATGTCCGCAAAGAACAATGGCGTGACCAGGGCTGAGATAGCGGAAATCCTTACGCACGCGGCGTTTTACGCGGGCTGGCCCAAGGCATGGGCGGCCTTCCGCATGGCGAAGGAGGTCTGGGCGGATGACAATGCCGCCGATGCAAGAACCAAGCATCAAAACGAGATGGCCTTTCCCATCGGTGCCCCCAACGACGCATTTGCGAAGTACTTTATCGGGCAAAGCTACCTCGCGCCCCTTTCCACCGAGCAGGTCGGCATTTACAACGTTACGTTTGAGCCCGGCTGCCGCAACAACTGGCACACCCATCACGCCAAAAGCGGTGGCGGACAGATCCTTGTCTGCGTGGCTGGTCGAGGGTTTTACCAGGAATGGGGCAAACCGGCACAGGAGCTGTGCCCCGGCGATGTAGTAAGTATTCCCGCGGGCGTAAAGCACTGGCACGGTGCGGCGCCCGACAGCTGGTTCTCCCATCTCGCGGTGGAGGTTCCGGGCGAGGAGGCCTCCAACGAGTGGCTGGAGCCCGTGGACGACGAGGAATACCTCAATGTGACTAACAAGGAGGCTTAGGCATGGAGCAGTTGAAGCTGACGCAGGAGTGGGACAAGGTATTCCCCAAAAGCGACAAGGTTGAGCACAGCAAGGCGACCTTCCGCAACCGATACGGCATCACGCTGGCTGCCGACATGTACGTGCCTAAGAACGCGGAAGGCAAGCTGCCCGCCATCGCCGTCAGCGGTCCGTTTGGCGCGGTGAAGGAGCAGTCTTCCGGTCTGTACGCGCAGAAAATGGCGGAGCTGGGCTTTTTCACAATTGCCTTTGACCCGTCCTATACCGGTGAGAGCGGCGGTACGCCCCGCTATGTAGCATCTCCGGACATTAACACCGAGGACTTCTGCGCAGCGGTGGACTTCCTCTCGGTACAGGAAAACGTCGATCCAGAGCGCATCGGCATCATCGGTATCTGCGGTTGGGGCGGCATGGCAGTCAATGCAGCAGCCATCGACACCCGTATCAAAGCTACCGCGGCTATGACCATGTACGATATGACTCGCGTGACCGCAAACGGCTATTTTGACGCCGAGGATTCCGAGCAGGTACGCTTTGAAAAGCGGAAAGCGTTGAACGCGCAGCGCACCGAGGACTATAAAAACGGCAGCTATGCGCTGGCGGGCGGCGTGGTCGATCAGCTGCCCGATGACGCGCCGCAGTTTGTGGCGGACTATTACGCCTACTACAAGACTCCGCGAGGTTATCATCCCCGCAGCCTGGGCTCCAATGGCGGTTGGAATGTGACATCTTCGCTGTCGTTTTTGAATATGCCGATCTTGCAGTACGCCGGCGAGATCCGCTCTGCCGTGCTGCTGGTGCATGGCGAGAAGGCGCACTCCCGCTATTTCAGCGAAACCGCGTACAACAAGCTGACTGGGGACAACAAGGAATTGCTCATTATCCCTGGTGCCAGCCACACCGACCTTTACGATCAGATGGACATCATTCCGTTTGAAAAGCTGAAAGCGTTCTTTGAGGAATATCTGAAATAAGGCGTACCTCGATTCAATGCCAAGCCTCCAGCAACGATTCTTCTAAAGAGCGGGAGTAGCTGAAACGAGGCGATTGAATAACTCCATACGTTTTGGTTAAAACATAATAATATGCCGCGCGCCTGCGGCATGAAGGAGGGAGATTTCTATGAATATCGTTGTGTTGAGCGGCAGCCCGCGCAAGGGCGCCAATACCGACACCATGGTCGAGGCGTTTGCCGAGACCGCGCGTGAGGGCGGCAATACGGTCGAGGTCGTCCGCGTTGCCAGCAAGAAAATCGCTGGTTGCCTGGGGTGTCAGTATTGCTTCGCCCACGAGGGCACTTGTGTGCAGAAGGATGACATGGCCAACGTGATTGAGTCGCTGAAAGACGCCGACATGGTTGTCTTCGCTTCGCCCATCTACTGGTTTGATATCACTGCGCAGGAGAAGGCCGCCATCGACCGCCTGTACGCCTTCGGTGCTACGGGCTTCCCGTTCACCAAGACGGCCCTTTTGCTCGATAGCCACAGCGAGGGCGTCTATGATGCGGCGATTGCTATGTATAGGGCCACATGCGCGTACTGTAAGTGGGAGGACCAGGGCATTGTCACCATTAGCGGCATGACCGAGCGCGACAGCATGGCATCCTCGCCCAAGTTGGAAGAGGTGCGAGAGCTCGCTCGCAAGCTCGCCTAAGGACAAGAAGAACGTATGGCAATCAGTGTTGGTGGAAATGCTTGCTGTCCTTACCAAGTGGATTGCTGATTGCCATGCAACGATGCTCCCGCGGACAATTCCGGTGTGCTAAAACGCCTTCTCGTTCAAGAATTCCCTGAACGCGGGGATGTCGAAGCCAACGAGACCACGCCCGCGCTCTCCGATGACGCCGTCCTCGAGGAGGCGGCGCTTGTATTGGCTTGCATAGTTGCTGGCGACGCCCATACGCTTGGCAATTTCTGAGACTCTGCTGGGGCCAGAATCGGGCAGCATCGCGAGTAAAAACTCAATGTCTTTATCGGAAAGCTCCCGATAGGTCGTTTCGAGAATGCGATCGCGCAGTTCCATGCGGGCAAGCAGAGAACCCTGTTGGACATCAGATGCGCTGATTTTGGGCGAGCTCTCCGAAACATCCCAAGTGCGATATCCGACGAGCTGCATCATGTAGGGGAATCCGTCGACGGCCTTCACAGCATCCTCGAGCGCTTCTGGTGTGATTGAGCGGCCTCCGGCCTCAACGGTTTTGCGGAATGCGTTTGCAATTTCAACGTCAGTGATTCGTCCTAATTGATGATATTGGGAACGTCTGAGGAACGAGACGGAATCGTTACGCAGCAACGCCGATACTTTGTAGGGCAGTCCTGCCATGAGTAGGGCAACTTTTTTACCTTCGCGTACAAAGTGCTGGTAAACAGAGGCAAATTGAAGCATTTCTTCGAGATCGACGGTGACTTCATCGATGGTGATGAGAAGTCCGATGTCATGTTTTTCGAGTTGCTTAAAGATGCCATTCATACGTGTGCGCCAGTTGCCCTGGGCCTCTTGAGCATATGTCCAATCGATGCCCACTGGACCAATTTGAACGCCGTTTATGCGCGCGTGAGGCTGTGAGAGGTAGCTATCTGCGGCTTCTTTGGTTCGCTCGATAATATCTTCGAGCATGCCTGGCATGGCGGAGACATTTGCTGCGATCCAGCCGTGTTCAAGCGCCGTTTCTGAAAGGAGCGAGAGAAGCGCCGTCTTGCCCGTTCCCCTTGCGCCCGTAAAAATAGTCGACAGGTTGGGATCTCCCGGGCCGTTGATAAAGCCACGGTTGATGTCACGCAGGATATGCTCGCGACCCGCTAGAAAGGGAGGGACGCTTCCAAATGTTGGGGTAAAGGGATTCTTGCTGTACTCCATGGTAGCTCCTTTACAAGTTTTGCTAATTTTTACAAGTTTTGCTAATTTTTGCAAGTTTTGCTAGTTTTTGCAACTTTTGCTAACTTTTGCAAGTTTTACTAACGGCTTAACATGCCTTGTGCCGTGGGGTTGCGGGAGTGAAAAACGGGGATTCCTATTATTCTGACTGCGTTGCAGCGAGCGGGGCCCGGAGCGCGATGTTGCTGCGCTTCGGGCCCCACCGTTTTGAGAGCTTATGGCGGTTCTGCCGCTGTCCTAGTCAAACAGACTGGGCATGTCGTTTTCTTTCATAAGGGCACCGGCGGAGGGGAGGCTCTGTGCGGTGAACTTCTCGGCCGAGACGCCGGCGCCAAGGATTTCCTCGGTCGTGCCGACGGTGGTGACAGAGCGGCCCTTCTTGGCGGTAAAGGCCTGGACGCCTTGCGTGTTGGTGGTCGTCTTGGTCTTGAGCAGCGACGTGTTGAAGTTCATCAAACGATAGTCGCTCGAGACCAGCGCGATGTCACGATCTGTGTTGAGTACCTGGGCATACAGCAGCTTGCTGCCACCGTAAATGGCGTTCTTGAGGCGCTTGCGGTTGGTCTTGGTGACGTATCCAGAAAGCGCGACGCGCACCACGCGGCCGTTCTCAAAGACAAACAGCACGTCGGCCTTGTAGTCCTCGGGGTCGATGACCCAGATGACACTCTCGTCGGGTTCCATCTCAAGATCGGTCGGCAGGTACGAGCCCAGCTGGGCCGACTTGGTGTCCTCAAACGCCGCAACCTTGCACTTGTAAACCTGGCTCTTGTTGGTAAAGACCAGCAGCTCGTGGGTGTTAGAGGACGGGAACTCGATAAAGGGTTTGTCGCCGTCCTTGTACTTGAGCGTGGTCGCCTTCTTGAGCACGCGGTCCGTCATCTTCTTAAGGTAGCCATCGCGTGAGAGCATGATGGTGACCGGGTACTCCTCGACCTCGGGCTCCAAGCTTACCTCGATAACCTCATGGGGCTCGATCCTGCCCGTGCGGCGCGGCATCACGTACTTCTTGTTGACCGCGGCCAGCTCGTCGCTGATGACCTTCTTGATGTTATCCTCACTGGAGAGGATCTCCTCAAGCTCGGCAATCTCACCTTCGAGCTTGGCGATGTCCTTAGTGCGGTTGAGGATGTACTCCTCGTTGATGTTGCGGAGCTTGAGCTCGGCAACAAACTCGGCCTGGGTCTCGTCGATGTCGAAGCCGCGCATAAGGTTGGGCACGACCTCGGCCTCGAGCTTGGTGCCGCGGATGATGGCGATTGCCTTGTCGATGTCGAGCAGGATCGCCTCAAGGCCGTGCAGCAGGTGCAGGCGCTCGGACTTTTTGCCCAGGTCAAAGTTGATACGGCGACGCGTGGACTGGATGCGCCATGCAACCCACTCGTGCAAGATCTGGCGCACGCCCATAACGCGGGGATAGCCGTCGACCAGCACGTTGAAGTTGCACGAGAACGAATCCTGCAGCGTGGTCGAGCGATAGAGCTTGGCCATAAGCTTGTCGGGGTCGACGCCGCGCTTAAGGTCGATGGCGATGCGCAAACCCGAGAGGTCGGTTTCGTCGCGGATGTCTGCGATCTCCTTGGCCTTGCCCTCCTTGGAGAGCTTGACGATGCGCTCGATGATGACATCGGTCTTAGTGGTGTAGGGAATCTCGTACACTTCGATGATGCGCTCTTCGGGAATCCAACGCCAGCGGGAGCGAATCTGGAAGCTACCCAGTCCGGTCTCGACAATCTTTTCCATCTCCTCGCGGCGGTAGATGATCTCGCCGCCGGTCGAGAAGTCGGGCATGGGCATGTACTCGAGCAGGTCGCAGTCGGGATCATGCAGGTAGTGCATCGTGGCGGTGCAGACCTCGTTGAGGTTGAAGCCGCAGATGTCGGACGCCATGGCGACGCCGATGCCCTTATTGGCCGAGACAAGGATGTTGGGGAACGTGGTGGGCAGCAGGCGCGGCTCCTTCATGGCGCCGTCGTAGCTGTCGACGAAGTCGACCGGGTCCTTGTCGATGTCCTTGAAGATCTCGGCGCTGATGGGGGAGAGCTTGGCCTCGGTATAACGCGATGCGGCGTAGCTCAGGTCGCCCGAATAGTACTTGCCAAAGTTGCCCTTCGACTCCACGAAGGGGGCAAGCAGTGCTTCGTTGCCCGTCGCCAGGCGCACCATCGTCTCGTAGATCGCGGCATCGCCGTGCGGGTTGAGCTTCATGGTCTGGCCCACGATGTTGGCGCTCTTCTGGCGCTCGCCCTTGAGCAGACCCATTTTGTACATGGTGTAGAGCAGTTTGCGGTGCGAGGGCTTAAAGCCGTCGATCTCGGGGAATGCACGCGAGACGTTGACGCTCATGGCGTAGGGCATGTAGTTGACCTCGAGCGTCTGCGTGATCGGCTGATCGGTGACCTCAGAGTGCAGGCCGATGACGTTCTCGGCGTTAACCTGCTTTTTCTTTGGCTGGTTCTTCGTCTTCTTCTTTGCCACGATATCCTCTTGAACTTCTTATAGGCCGTCGTTATCGATTTGCTGCTACTGCAGGTCCAGCTGGTCCAGGTATTCCTTGCCGTGCTCGGAGATATGGCGCTTGCGGCCTGCCTCGTCGTTGCCAAGCAAAAGGTTGAATATGGTTTCCATCTTGGTGACGTCCTCGGGCTCCACCTTGATCAGGCGACGCGTCTCGGGGTTCATGGTGGTGAGCCACATCATGTCCGGATCGTTCTCACCAAGACCCTTGGAGCGGTTGATGGAACACTTCTGGTCGCCGATCTCCTTAAGGATGCCGTTTTTCTCGAGTTCGGTGTAGGCAAAGTAGGTCTTCTCTTTGCAGTTGATTTCGTAGAGCGGCGATTCGGCGATATACACGTAACCCTCGTCGATAAGTGTGGGCACCAGGCGGTAGAGCATGGTGAGCACGAGCGTGCGGATGTGGTAACCGTCGACGTCGGCGTCCGTACAGATGATGACCTTGTTCCAGTTGAGGTTGTCCAGGTCAAAGGCACCGAGGTTCTTGATGCGCTTGTCCTTGATTTCCACGCCGCAGCCCAGCACACGCATGAGGTCCATGATGATGTCGGACTTAAAGATACGCGGGTAGTCCTCTTTCAGGCAGTTGAGGATCTTACCGCGGACGGGCATGACACCCTGGAACTCGGCATCGCGCGAGGTGCGAATGGCACCTGCTGCCGAGTCGCCCTCTACGATGTAGATCTCGCGGCGGCTCTTGTCCTTGGAGCGGCAGTCGATGAACTTCTGCACGCGGTTGGCCATGTCGGTCTTCTGCTGCAGGTTGGTCTTGATGCTCTGGCGCGTCTTCTCGGCGTTCTCGCGCGAGCGCTTGTTGATGAGCACCTGCTCCATGATCTTGTTGGCGGCGTCTTTGTTCTCGATCAGGTAGGTCGAGAGGCGCTCCTTAAAGAATGCCGTCATGGCCTGCTGGATAAAGCGGTTATTGATGGCCTTCTTGGTCTGGTTCTCGTAGGACGTCTGGGTGGAGAAGCAGTTGGTTACCAGCACCAGACAGTCCTGGACGTCCTGCCACTTAATGCCGCTTTCGTTTTTGTTGTATTTGCCCTGTTGCTTAATGTAGGCATCGATGGCGCTGGTCAGAGCGCTACGGGCCGCCTTCTCGGGTGAGCCGCCGTTCTCGAGCCACGATGAGTTGTGGTAGTACTCCTGCATCATGAAGGTGCGAGAGAAGCACATGCATGCGGTGATTTTTACGTTGTAGTCGGGCAGGTCTTCGCGGTCGCGACCGCGACGGTCGGCCTCGATAAAGAAGGGCTCGGTGAGGTAGTCGGTACCGACCTTCTCGAGCACGTAGTCCTCGATGCCCTTGGGGTAGCAAAAGTCCTCTTCGGAAAACTCGCCATCGTCGCCCTCGATGCGCAGGCGGAAGGTCACGTTGGCGTTGACCACGGCCTGGCGGCGCATGGTCTCGCGATACCAATCGTGGGGGATGCTGATGGAGGTAAAGACCTCAAGATCGGGGCGCCATTTGATGGTGGTGCCGGTACGGTCCTCGTCGCTGGGCTCAATCTCGAGTGCCTTCTTTTTGGCGCCGACGACCTTGCCCTTCTTAAAGTGCAGGGAGTACTTGTTGCCGTCACGCCAAACCGTGACGTCCATGTATTCGGAGGCGTACTGGGTCGCGCACGAGCCCAGGCCGTTGGTGCCGAGCGAGAAATCGTAGTCGCCGCCCTGGTTGTTGTTATACTTGCCGCCGGCATAGAGCTCGCAAAAGACAAGTTCCCAGTTAAAGCGTTTCTCGGAGGGGTTCCAGTCGAGCGGGCAGCCGCGGCCGTTGTCCTCTACCTGAATGGAGCCATCGCGAAAGGCGGTAAGGGTGATGAGCTTGCCGTAGCCCTGGCGCGCCTCGTCAACGGCGTTGGACAGGATCTCGAAGGCGGCATGCGCGCAGCCGTCGAGCCCGTCCGAGCCAAAGATGACGGCGGGGCGCAGGCGTACGCGCTCCTCGTCCTTGAGCTGACGAATACTGTCGTTACCATAGTTTGCGGTGTTTTTTGCCATACTCGCTCTCTCGGTGCTCCTTTGCTGCGTTTTAGTCATATAGATAGTCAAGGTAGCATAGCCCAGCCCATAGGCGATTCCAACTAACACGAAATCCATCGAACAACCGTTCTGAGTTCGATGGGGATTCGTTTACTCGGACAAAACCGAGTCGGTTCTGTCCGAGTAAGCTTGAATAGCGAATCGAAAATGTTATGTCCGCATGGCGATGACGAACATGGTTTCCATAATGACAGATATAGTTGACATCTTCTGATGGATGCAATATATTTCTGCCATGTTGCAACGGATATCTGTCCATTACTACGAAAGGAACTCCATGCCGGGCAAAAAGAACCTACGCATGAAGGCGGCGCGCGCGGCGGTTGGCCTTTCGCAAGTTGACTTGGCCGAGGCCGTGGGCGTTACGCGCCAGACTATCGGTCTTATCGAGGCGGGCGGCTACAACCCCACGCTCAATTTGTGCATGGCAATCTGTAAAGCGCTACGCGTTACGTTGAACGACTTGTTTTGGGAAGACGAGAGCGACGTCGACCCTGACGCTCTTTAGGAGTTCGCTATGAAATTTGAAGATTTAAAACTCGTGCAAAAGTGGCGTGAATATGCCGGCCCAAAGGATGAGCGCCTAGAAGCTGAGAACGCGAAGATCTACAAGATTGGTTTCGTGCTGCTTTCGTTTGGCATGTTGATGATCTTTTTCTACCAGTTTATAGCTCGACAGGTTGCGTGGGTTCACAGCGACGCAAGTGAAATGCCGCATGGCTTTGCAACGCCGTTCGAGGCAGCCATGTATTTGTGGCTCGTTCTCGTGATGTTGATTTGCACAGGACTGCAAACGCGGAAGGGCTATGTCGACACCAATCGTTTTGGGCAAACCGAGCATCTTCCTGTTGGATATTTCCTGCTTCTCAGCGGTCTTAGCGGCGCCGCGTTCGCGCTTGTTATTGCCGCAATGCGCTGTATCGCCGAGGCGCAGATCGTACCGCTCGAAAGCGTCTTTTGGTTGGCGAACCTGGCCACGGGCGTGTTCTGCGGTGCGACGATTTTCGCGGCCACGTTTGCTGGCCTGTGCGCAACGTTTTTCACGGCGAAAAGACGCCGCGCCAAGCTCGAGGCAGAACTCGACTCCCCTGATGATATCTAATGCGAAATGGGCTGGCTTTGGGTATCCAGAACCAGCCCATTTGATGTTCGATGAGCCGAGTCGGCGTCTCTCACAAAAGTAACTAGGAGCTAGCGAGGCCTATCCGAATTGACCTCCTTGGCGGTGTCTTTTTCGAGCGCCGTGCGGCGGGCGCTGTAGGCGACGAGGCCGGCGCCTGCCGCGGCGAGTGCTGCAGCGGCTGCCGTAAGGGGAGCGTTGACATCGCCCGTGCCCGCAAGCGCGCCCGCTTTTCCGGAGCGCTTGCTATTGCCGTGGTCCTTGCCACTGCCGGAGCTGCTTCCGCCGGAGCCGCCGCTCTCGTCAGTACCGCCGCCACTCGAGCCGCCATCGCCGTCTGCTGTCATCGGGGCGTCGTGAAGTCCTGTCGTATCCGCGCTGCCGCATACGCCGACCTGAACTTCTGAGCGCTCGCATGCCGCGTCAGGCACATGAAGCTCATGCAGTACGGCACCCAGCGCCGAGTTTGCGCCCGGTCGAATTTCTTCGAGCGTTACGGGATCGAGCGCTGCCAGGTCACGCGCCTTCGCATACAGCGTGACGCGTTTGCCCACTTCGTCGCCCCAACTCTCGGGGATGGCGAAGCTCATGCGGAACTGTGCCGTGCAACCCGGTGCCAGCACGGCGTTGCCGTTGTCGGCTACCAGCGGGTGCGTTGCAAAACGCGCGCCCAGCGTCTCGAGCGCGTATTTCACGCGTGCCATATCGTTGTCCGAAGCGTCCTCGGCAAGCTCTGGATCAAAGATCGAAGCCATGCGTGCGTTCGCGCCGAACCCGATGGATGCGCTGGAGAACGGCTGGCTGGAGCCCTCTCGGTACAGATCGATCGTGCCGGCGGTCAGCAAGGTGTTGCCGTCGTTTCGCACCGTGACCATGAAGGATTCGCCTGCTGCTCCGGGCACCACCGCGCCCGAGGTAGCGACCGCGCCCGTCGGAGTGGCACACGCCACCAAGGGCACTTCGATGCCGTGCAGCTCTGCCTCGCTCTTCTCCGCGCTCACAATGTGCGTGGCGAGCGCGGAGAGCATGCCTCCCGACGTCAAAAATGTCGTTATCTGATCGACGGGATGGTCCAGCTCGCACATCACGAACGGCTCCGTGAACAGATCGCCTGCCAAGGTGCTGGCGAAGATGCGGAAGTGCTTGCCCATCACTGCTACCGGGTTGCCTTCTTCGTCGTAGGTTTGCCCCACCTTGCCATCGGTGTTCTCTACATAGAGCACGCACCTGCCGTTGTTGCTTACGCTAAACGATGCCGGGCCACAGCCTGCGGCACCCACGGGCTGCGTTGCAAATGCCGATGCTCCTCGCGTCCAAGTAATATGTTGCAGTTGCTCGTTGACGGTTGCCAAAAAGCCCGAATGTTGTGGCCACGGCACCGCGTGGGGTACTGTGGCATCTGGTGGCATAACGCCCCAACCCGCGATGGACTGGCCGATCACGGCATACGATGCGCAGCCACAACCGTTTGCAGTTTCGTATGCAACGGGCACCACCATTTTGCCGTTGATATTCTCGGGCTCGCCCAGCTCGATACTCGACGGTGCCTGCGGAAAGCGGAGAACTTGGCGGAACGTCAGGCTGTCGCCCGAAACGTCCGACCACAGGGTAAAGCACTCCAGCGCAACCTCAGCCTCGCTGCCGAGCGCCTTTTCTGCGGTGGTCCCGCGGCGGTGGAGGTAAGCGCCCGACAGACGTCCGTCGACCAGTGTCTTGCCCACCGTGATGCGTGGACACTGCAGACAATGGTGGCCATCCTCCTGAAGGCGGCCGCGCGAGATGCTGCGCCACGACGTGTGCGACATCACGCGAACTCCGTCGTTGCTTATGCGCAGGCGCACAACGGACAGTATGCCGGCTGTGCTTGCCGTATCGAAAAGGGTGTTGTCGCCGTCGGGGCGCTCGCCCGAGACCAGCAGCACGTAGGCGTCCTGGTTTTCTCTTCCGTCCGTATATTCCACTACGTCGAAGTCGTAATCGAATATGCCGTCGCGCTCCACGTCGCCCTCGCCAAAGCCAAGGGGGAAGTCCACGGGCATGGGGGCAGACCACGTGCCGTTTGCCTTTGTGTGCACCACCAGGCGCGAGCGGCCATTGTCGCCGTAGCGCACCGAGGCGATACGGAACAAGCACTCCACGCCGGCAATCACCGTTAGCTTCATGTGGGCTTCGCTGAGCACGCCAGCAAACAGCACGTTGTCGCTCGAGGGCTTGATGCCGCCACGCTCGTCCTCCGATACACCAGCAGAATTGGCGTTGGGGTCCGCAGCGGCGTCCTTCGCCTGCCCGATATAGGTGTACTTATACATCGACGCGGCGTTTTCGCCGTTCTCTATCAGTGCGTGGACGAAATGCTCGATCTGCCCCGTGTCGTCGCTTTCTGCATCTGCCTCGAGTTCAATGCGCGTGACCGCTTGCTCCCAATCGCGTGCGACAGGCGCGGCGTTTACGACAGCGGCCTTAACCTCGGCGCGTGCGAGCAGCTCGGCGTTGGTGACGATGGTGGCCGATGCGATAAATTGCGGCACGCCGCCCGCCTCGATGTTGCTGGGCGTGCCGAAGCGGGCATCCAACGTGTAAGGCGTATCTCCACCCAATGCGAGCTCAGAGCACTGGAGCACATACTGGTTGCCATTGTTCACCGACATATTCCACGAATCGAGGAGTGTGGGCCACGACCCCGACCAAGCCTTGGTGGTCCACTTGAACATTACGAACTGGAGTATCACATCGACATCGACGTCTGCACCTACGCGCAGTCGCGGAAGCTGGTGTCCATCTGCCTTCTCGTACCCAATGAACAGCGTGAGGGATGCGGCGCCGCGCACGGCAGACGAAGCGACGCCTGCAACGCCGGCGCCAAAGGTGACGGCAAGCCCGATCTGGATGGTGAACGAGCCCGAGGTGTTTGAATAGTCGAGCGAAATGTTTTTAAAAAATGCCGCGCCGCTGCCGTGCGTGTGGGCACCCACGGCGAGCGCCAGCTTCGCCAGCACCCAGGGGTTGACGTTTAGGAAAAACGGCACCGGTCCTAGGGTAAACTGCTCGGTCCAATTGAGGTCGGTTCTTACCTGGAAGAGGGCCTTAATATTGCCGTATGCGGGGTCGTTGTTGTTACCCCAGGTTTTGCCCACCCAATCGTAGGCGAGCGAGCCGTACAGCTGTGTGGCGATATCCATCGTGAACAGCAGCGTGCAATGGTGGCGAAGGAGCTTGGTGTTTCTTGGATCGGTGCCCGAACCGGCACTCATGCTTTTGTACTGATTCCACTTCCCCTCCATCTCGTCGAGGTAGCGGTTTGCTTGCTTGGCGCCCGACTCGCGCGGTGACTTCTTCCAGTACTCCGGATCCGGATCGCCCGAATCGTTCATGTAGCCGACCGGTTTGTATCCTCCGCCAAACAGCACGTACCCGGCAAACGAGAAATCGAACAAAATGGGGAACGAGGGCATCCAACAGGTGAACTTATTGCCGCCGATGCCGGGAAACGCCGCTGGGAAATCAAACGGAGTGATCTCTTGGTCCATAGTGGTGGGAATGATGGTGGTCGAGCCCGATTCCGCCTTTGCGGCCGGAGCGGTGACAACGGCCATAGGGGATGAGAGCGTGTAGGTTTTGCCCTGATAGTCGAGGACAAAGCGCAGCTTGCACCCTTCTTCCAGAAGGCCCGATGCCGCGTCGAGAAACTTGTCTTCGAGTGTGAACGTCGCCAGATTATCCGCGCCCGATGCGCTGGCCTTGACTTGGCCAATCTGCGTGAAGGTTTCGGGTGAGCTGCCCGCGGCAGGCGTCACTTTGTTGATGCGCAGCGTTGCCTGTCCACCCTGTGGCAGATGTGCCTGCACGGTAAAGGCGTGCGTATCGGGCTGCTCGTTTGCCGTGTCGTCCTTCGGCAATGTCATGAACGTGGCTTCAGCGTACTGGATGTCCCATTCGTCGAATGTGAACTGGCGGAAGTACGGCTCGCCGTCGGAAAGCGGACGCGTGGGCGCGGTTATGGCGGTGCCGCCCTGGATACGCGCAAGGGGAATCTCGACATCACGGTAGCCCGCCATGCTAATGGAGATGCCGCCGTTAAAGTCGTACGCGTCGAGAAGCGTTGCCTCGTCCACGTAGCCTTCCGAAAGAGGCGCGACCTCAAAGATGGCCGTGCCCTCGTCGTCGGTAGTGGCGGAGAGCTGCTTGCCCGCGGCATAACGCGACACGAGCGTGACCTGGGCACTCGTGATGGGCGTATTCTTGTTGGCGACGTCGACCACGACCACACCAAACATGGTGCGCGAGAGAACGAGCACCCTGAAGGGGTCTTCTTCGTCGGCATAGGCTTCGGTGGGCGCGAACGGCAATATGAAGGCGTTTGCGCTTCCCGGCACGCGCGGCAACATAATGCTCGCCAGCGAGGATGCTCCGGCAACAAGTAACGAACGGCGATCAAGCATCTTTGGCTCCCATCCCGCAAACATCGGAGGAAATAATCCTATTTTGCGAGAAGGTGCCCCGTGGCGGTAGTGCCGTTCCATGGCCAAAATGTCCAATTTGAGTGCGCGAAATCGCCAGGCCCCCGGAGCGCTTTCGATACGCCGGGCAGTCTGGCCGCTAGCGCAACATGTGGGCAATCAGCTCGGCGCGAGTTCCGATACCAAGCTTGGCATACACTCCTGATAGGCGGTTTTTAACGGTGCCCGGCGATACTCCCATGTGGCGTGCGATTTCGGCGTTGGTCCATCCGCGGCAGGCGAGCATGGCCATGGTGAACTCCGTGGTCGTTAAATCGTCGGCCACGTCCTCGCCCGAATCGGGATTGTGGATGCGCCGCCAGCCGTAGCTGAAGCGGTACGTGATCTCGATGATGCGAGCGAAATCGTCGGGGTATTGCGATTTTAAGCACGCCTCGATAAGCCCCTGCAAAAGGCCGTGGTGCTCGCCGATGAGCTCGATAAGGCCGTCAGGGCGCGCAATGTTCCAAGCGGTTCCGAAGTGTGCCTTTGCGGCGTCGATATCCTTGAGGCTCATGCATGCCATGGAAGCCGACAGGTGCAGGAACAGCTCCGAGATGGGATAGCTTCCCTGTTTCATGATCAGGGCGTTTTCCGCCATGCCCAGACTGCGGCCATATTCGCCGCGCAGGTACAGGGCATGCGCCATCACGTAGCTGGCGAACAGGCGCAGGCCTTCGGGCAGATGCGCCGCAAGCGGATAAAACTCTTCGGCGGAATGCGGGGAAGGCAAGTGCAGCAGGACGCTCGCGGCCGAGGCGAACAGGATATGCGTGGCGTGGACGGCGGGCGATTCCTCGTCAGTTGGTGTATCGAGGATGCCAGCAAGGCAACGGCGGGCATCGGCGATACGGTTGAGCGACAGACTGGCGTATCCGCAGATAAGGCATGCGGAATAGCGCAGCGCGGGATCGGTGGCGTCAAGATAGGGGCGCGCCATCTTGGCGGCGAGGGTGGCCTGTCCGCGAAAGTACAGCGCTTCTGCCGTGGCAATGGCGCGCGAATCGGGGTCGGAAATGCCTGCAACCGCAGCGTCAATCTGCCCCGGCACAAAGGCAGTGCACATCAACGGCATGGGAATGCGCGGGTAGCCATCGCAGTCCATCTTCCATCTCCCATCAGGTGGCAACAATGCAGCAATTGTACTCCTGTTGCTCGGGACCCCTTTCGTTTTACTGTTCGGTTAACGCTGCGGATCGTTTTGGAAGGCTTACGAGCATGGTAGTACCGTTCTCGGAACTTGTTTCGACCTCTACCGTGCCACCGTGAAGCGCCGCAATCTCCCAAACAAGCGCTAGCCCGAGTCCTGCGCCGCCGTATGCCCTGCTGCGGGATTTATCTAGACGAAAGAACGGCTGGAAGATGCTCTCTCGGTACTGTTTGGGTATTCCCGGGCCCTGGTCCTCGACTCGCAGGAGCACGTGGCTGTCGCTGTCGCTGATGGAGACATTGACAGTCGAGCCGGAGCGACTGTAACGGATGGCGTTTTCGGCCAGGTTGAACACCAACCGATAGAGGAGCGTGTCGCTCCCGATTACTAAAGCGTCTCCAGCACAATTGAGGGCTATGCCCTTATTATCAGCAAGTGGCGCAAGGTCGGTGAGGACCTCTTCGGACAGGAGACCGAGTTCAACAGCGTCCCCGCAAGGAACGCTGCGAAGCTCACTCATCTCGAGTAATACCTTGGTCATTCGAGACATGCGCTCAGTTTGTTCTTGTAGCAGGCCGAGCAGCTCGGCTGTTTCGGGTTGCAAACCGGAGTGCTCGGAGATGAATAGTTCAATCTGTGCTTGCATAAGGGCGAGCGGGGTGCGCAGCTCGTGTGCGGCGTTGCCGGTAAACTGACGCTGCGCAGAGAACCCTTCGCCAAGACGGGCGATCATGTCGTTGAAAGAGGCACTGCATCGTTGTAGCTCGGTGGGCACGTCTTCACTGAGTCTGATTTCACTTAGGTTGTCAGGCTGCACGCGCTCAACCTGGGCTGCAAAAGCCCGCAGCGGTTTGAGTGCACGGCCGCTCACAAAGTATGCCAGCGCGCCGCCAAGGAGTGTGACTCCAGCCGTGATGTACCAGGTTGTCGTGCCAAAAGACTCCTGCGCGTCGTTTACGACGATCGTGACCTTGTCATCGGGGGTCGCTTTCGTTGGGTCGAATGCCTGGGGCGAATCTTCGCCGGTCGCGTTAAGGGCCGAGATGTCACTGCCGATGGCATCCATGTAGCGCATGGCCGTATAGCCGACCAGGCAGTTCGTCAGCACGCATGCCGCACACGTGAGCAGTGCCGTCATAATCGTTATGCGCCATTGCAGCGAAAGCCTTTTCATTCGCTATCCTCCATAACGTAGCCCTCTCCAATCCGATTGCGAATCGGGTCGTATCCCAAAGCGCTGCGCAGCTTTTTGCGGAGTGACGAGATGTGAACGCGGGTTGCGTTGCTAAAGCTGTTCACGCTGCTATCCCAAACGTGCTCGATAAGCTCCTCTTGACTTACCGGACGCCCCTGATTAAGCATCAGGTATTCCAAGATTCCCGTTTCCTTGCGCGTAAGAGATAAAGCCTCGCTGTCCACAGAAGCGATGCGCGCCTTGGTGTCAAAGCTGAGCTTTCCGCAGGTTAAAACTATGTCGCTTTGTGTAAAGCGTCTTAGGGTAAGGCTGCGAATCCTTGCCGCAAGCTCGTCCAGATGAAACGGCTTGGTGAGGTAATCGTTGGCGCCGGCATCGAGTCCGGCGACTTTATCGGATACTTCGCCACGTGCGGACAGAATCAGTACCTTAGTTTCGCAGTCAGTTTTCCTAAGTTCCCTGAGTACGGTCATGCCGTCGATACGGGGAAGGTTGAGGTCGAGTACCACGAGGTCGAAGGCCTCAACGTCCAGTAGGTCGAGCGCTTCCTGTCCGTCGTGACAGCAGTCGACGCTGTACGCCAAGTTTCGCAAGCTGCGCGCGATTGCGTCACACAGCGCCTGCTCGTCCTCGACGATCAAAATACGCATAACAGTCTCCTTGCACATTTCAAATCGCGCTTAACACGGATTTTATAGCCGATATGGTCCAATGGTCGCGTAACGAAAGGAGTGGTTGGGTTGTTCAAAGCGGTAAAACCCGTGGTACAGGTCGCTTTGTTGATCGTCGGAATTACCATGGTGTGCTTTGGTGTTATGCGTGGCGAGGCGGATGCCGTGCTGGCCAAAGCGATTAGGCTGTGCTTGGAGTGTATCGGAATTGGATAAAAGAGAAAACACTGCGTCGCATGTTTTGGCTCGATTTCGCGGATTCATTCAGGCGGCGGCAACACTTATTACCAACATTCACCTGCCGAACTTTGCCAAAGGCGGCATCTATCAGGGCGCGGGAAAAACAGTCTGCGTACCTGGACTTAATTGCTATTCGTGCCCCGCGGCATCGGGTGCGTGCCCCATCGGGTCGTTCCAGTCGGTGGTAGGTTCATCCAAGTTCAACTTTTCCTACTACGTAACCGGTACGCTCATTTTGCTCGGCGTGCTGCTGGGACGCTTTGTATGCGGGTTTTTGTGCCCATTTGGCTGGCTGCAGGAGCTGCTTCATAAGATTCCCGGCAAAAAGTTCTCCACGAAAAAGCTTAAGCCGCTCACGTACATCAAGTACGTCGTGCTGCTGTTTGCCGTGGTGCTGCTACCCGTCTTGGTGGTTAACGACGTGGGCATGGGTGACCCGTTCTTTTGTAAGTACATCTGTCCGCAGGGAGTGCTCGAGGGCGCCATTCCTCTGGCCATTGCCAATGCCGGCATTCGATCTGCGCTGGGGCAGCTCTTTACTTGGAAACTTTTCGTTCTTATTGCCGTGGTAGTGCTGAGCGTTTTGTTCTACCGCCCCTTCTGCAAATGGATTTGTCCACTCGGCGCATTCTATGCGCTCATGAATAAGGTGTCCCTACTGGGGATTCGGGTTGACGCATGCAAATGTGTCTCGTGCGGCAAGTGCTCAAGGGTTTGTCAGATGGACGTTGATGTGGTCCGCGCACCCAATCATGCCGAATGTATCCGGTGCGGAAAGTGCATCGGGGCCTGTCCCGTCGATGCCATCAGCTATCGCTATGGCCTGGATGTGTCGGCGGAAAAGCTCCCCTTGACCGCCGATAAAAGTAAACAAGCTTCGACAAAACGGAGGAATGACTATGAAGCTTTCTAAGATTGCGGCCCTGTTTATGGTGCCGGTGCTGGCCTTGTGTCTTGTGGCGTGCTCGGCACCTGGCGGCAATGCGAGCGAATCTGCGAGCTCCGATCCTAAGATCGCAGAACTCACTGCGCAGAAGCCGGCCAATGCCGACGAGGCCGCCGAGCTGTATGCGAAGCTCATGAAAAAGGAGAACGATATCTTTTCGAGTGATAACGCGCTGTGGGAAAAGGTATTCAATGCGGCAAATAAAGAATCGGCAATGATTGAGGACGGTAGCAATTACGGCGATTTCCTGCTCAAGACCATCGACGGTGCCAAGGATGAGTTCACGGCGGATGAGCTTAAGACGCTCAAAGCCGGTGCACAGCAGATCAAGGAGATCGAGGACAAGCTCGAGAGCCTGGAGAAGGAGTTCCCCGGCTGTGGAAACACGCCGAGCGAAGGCGAGAGCGTCGACGCTTCGGCCGCTGGCATGACGGCTGGTGCCAATGCTTCGAACGAGGCGACGAAGTTTCCCAGCTTTACGGGCAAAGACCTGGATGGCAACGACGTGAGCAGCGACGAGCTGTTCGCTAAGAACAAGGTCACCGTCATGAACTTCTGGTTCACCACGTGCAAGCCGTGCGTGGGCGAGCTGGGTGATCTTGAGAAACTGAATCAGGAGCTTGCCAAGAAGGGCGGCCAGGTCGTGGGCGTCAATTCCTTTACGCTCGATGGCAACAAGGGCGAGATTGCAGATGCCAAGGACGTGCTGAGCAAGAAGGGCGTGACATATAAGAACATCTGGTTCAAGTCGGATAGCGAGGCTGGTAAGTTTACGTCAAATTTGTTCTCGTTCCCGACGACGTATGTCATCGATCAGAATGGCAACATCGTAGGGGATCCAATCGTGGGAGCCATCAGCTCCGCCGAGCAGCGCGCAGCACTCGACAAACTGATCGACCAGGCGATTGCGAATAGCGAGCAGTAAAATACGCGTAAAGCATAGCAAGGATCGTGCGCCGCTGTGCGAAGTAGTCCGCTACCTTTCAAGATAAGCTCCACCATATAGAGGTCCCGCTCGGGACCTCTTCTTTTGGGCGTCATTCCGTTCGTTTTTTGGCGCGGTTCCCTACATTCCTCACTGGTGTCGGTTAAAAATGGGGATAGAGTAGGACAAACGCGTCGAATACGAACGGCGGAGGAGAGCGGGCAGGGTGCCTGCGCAGGAGAGGTTGCCGTCCATGCTGGAGCTCAAAGGTATTTGCAAAAGGTACGTTACGCAGTCGTTTACGCAGGTGGCGCTCGACAACGTAAGCCTGTCTTTTCGCGATAACGAGTTCGTGGCCATTCTGGGTCCCTCAGGCTCAGGTAAAACTACGATGCTCAACGTTATCGGCGGACTGGATCACTTTGATTCTGGCGACCTGCTGATCGACGGTATTTCGACCAAGGACTTTCACGATCGCGATTGGGATGCCTACCGCAACAACCGCATCGGCTTTGTGTTCCAGAGCTATAACCTCATTCCGCATCAGACCATTTTGGAAAACGTGGAGCTGGCGCTCACGCTCACGGGTGTGAGGCATGCCGAGCGCCGCCAACGTGCGCGCGAGGCGTTGGAGAAAGTCGGCCTGGGCGCGCACGTGAACAAGCGCCCGAGTCAGCTTTCGGGCGGACAGATGCAGCGCGTGGCTATCGCCCGCGCCCTGATCAATGACCCTGAGATCGTCCTTGCCGACGAGCCGACCGGCGCTTTGGATTCAACGACATCCGTACAGGTCATGGACCTGCTCAAGGACGTGGCGCGCGACCGCCTGGTCATCATGGTCACGCACAATCCCGAGCTGGCGTACCAATATGCCACGCGCATCGTCAATCTGGCGGACGGCAAGATCACCGACGATTCCGACCCCTTCGATGTCGCTGACGCCACGCGCCGCGAAGCCAAGCCTACGCGCAAAACCTCGATGAGCTTTGTGACGGCGCTGGGGCTTTCTGCCCGAAACCTCATGACCAAGAAGGGCCGCACGGCCATGACGGCCTTTGCGGGCTCGATTGGCATTATCGGTATCGCGGCGATTCTGGCGCTGTCCAACGGCGTAAACGGCTACATCAAAAAGGTCGAGGAGGATACGCTCTCGAGCTACCCACTCACCATTTCCAAGCAGGATTACGACCTGTCGTCCATGATGGGCGGACAGGGGGCTGCGGATGATGACTCGCCTGAAAACGTGGATTCGTCCGACGACAGTGCCGAAACCGATAAGATTCCCGTGGTCACGGCCGTAAAGGATATGTTTGCGAGCGTTAAGTCCAACGACATGACGAGCTTTAAGGCATGGCTTGACGACGGTGGCGACGGCATCGATAAAGAAGTCAACGCCATTCAGTACGGCTACGGTGTATCGCCGGTTGTCTATCGTGCCGGCAAGGGCGACGAGAAGCCCGTCCGGCTTGTTCCCAACGCTATGACCGAGGCCATGAGCGGAGGCGCAAGTTCGGCGGCAACGGTGAGCATGGAATCCATGGGAACCTCGGTCTTTAACGAGATGATCGACGACCAGAGCCTGCTCGACAGCCAGTACGATGTCGTCGCTGGTCACTGGCCCACGTCCGCCAACGAAGCCGTGATGGTGCTTTCGAGCCGCGGTACGGTGGGCGACTACACGCTCTACAGCATCGGCGCGTTGGATATCAATGAGCTCAACGATCTGGTAAACAGCGCTATGACGGCTGACGGTGGGGTCGAAACGCCCGAGACCGGTACCGACTTTACCTACGACGATGCGCTGTCCACGACGTTTAAGGTGCTGTCGCCGGCCGATGCGTATCGCAAAAACGAAGAGACCGGCATGTGGACCGATATGTCTGGCGACACCGACTTTATGGCCGCCAAGGTTGCCGACGGTATCGACGTGCACATTGTGGGCGTGGTGCGACCTAACGAGACGGCCAATGCGAGTGCGTTGTCCCCGGGCATTGCCTACACGCATGCGCTGACTCGCCAGCTTATGGAGCGCGCCGCCGATTCGCAGATTGTGCAGGAGCAGCTCGCTCACCCCGAGATAGATGTCTTTACGGGCAAGTCTTTCGATGAACTGCAGGGCGAGGCCAAGCAAGGCGTGGATCTGGGCAGCATGTTCAGTGTGGACGAAGCGGCGCTCAAGAGTGCGTTTTCGTTCGATACATCTGCGCTCTCGGGTGCGGCCGGCGGTATGGACCTTTCTGGCATCGATCTGTCGGGGCTGGACATTGACCTTTCGGGCGTTGGCAAGGACATCGACTTCAGCGACATCATGGCAAAAGCGCCAACCCCAGATTTCTCGGGTATCTTTGACGGTCTGGAACTCACGCCCGAGCAAATGCAGCAGGTGGGAACACTAGCCAACCAGCTGTTTGAGGGCTTTTTGCAGTCTGATCAGTTTAAGGCGCTGTCGCCCGAAGATCTTAAAGACGCGTCAAAGCTCGCTGCCGCATTCTCGGCATATCTTGAGCATGATACCGCAGCCCAGCAATACCTGGCTCAATTGAAGGTGCTCGGCGGCGATGCCCTGGCCGAGCGTCTGCAGCAGGCGATGAGCGACTATGTGCAAAAGCAGTTGGCTCCGTATCTGCAGCAGGCTATGGATCAGGTGATGAAGTCGATCAGCGATCAGATTGCGGCGACGGTGTCAGCTCAGCTCAAGGCAGGCGCAGCAGGGCTTATGGACCAGATGGCGACGCAGATGTCTTCGAGTTTTGCCAACCTGGCGAGCGCCATGCACGTGGATGCGAGCGCCTTTGCCCGCGCCATCCATTTCAACATGGACGCCGAGGACCTGAGTTCGCTCATGATGAGCTATGCCAAGGCTTCGAAGCTCACCTACGACAACAATCTGACCACGTTGGGCTATGCGGATGAGGCGGATCCCATCTCGGTTAAGATTTTCCCGCGCGACTTTGAGGCCAAGGAGCGCGTACTCGATCACATCGATGCGTACAACAAGCAGGTCAAAGCCGCTGGCCACGATGATCGGGCAATTTCGTACACAGACTACATGGGCATCATCATGGGTTCGGTGACCGACATCGTGAACACCATCAGCTTGGTGCTCATCGCATTCGTGAGTATCAGCCTGGTGGTGAGCTCCATCATGATCGGCATCATCACGTACATCAGCGTGCTGGAGCGCAAAAAGGAGATTGGCATTCTGCGCGCGATTGGCGCGTCGAAGCGTAACGTGGCAAACGTGTTCAACGCCGAGACCTTTATCGAGGGCCTCATTGCCGGCGTCTTTGCCATTGTCGTCGTGGTGCTCGTGAGTTTCCCGGTCAATGCCTGGGCACTTGCGGTCAAACAGGTTCCCAACCTGATGAGCCTGCCCGTGCAGGATGGGCTGGTGCTCATCGCGATTTCGGTGCTGTTGACGGTCGTTGCCGGCCTGCTGCCTGCTCGCGGCGCATCCAAGAAGGACCCCGTCGAAGTCCTACGCTCCGAATAATGTGACAAAGGGACAGTCCTTTTGTCACATTGAGACCCTTGCGAAAACGGGGTCTAATTACCGTTCGGCAGGTTAAGAACTCCCTCTCCCCGCTTAATGCTTGACGAAGAGTCCTCTGGTTTATATACCTATCGGTAGGCATATAGGATGTATTGCCGATAGAAATGGAGCAACCATGACTCTCACCACACCAGCCAAAAAAGATTGTCTCCGTGAAAGCGGCGCATTTGCTTGGGTCGTCGTTATTGCGCTCGGCTTAATGTCCGCCGGAACAACTGGCACATATAGCATTATTGCCGGCTCATTCGTTGCTCCAGTATGTGAAGATCTGGGCTTTGACTACACTTCTTTTTCTTTCTATTTCACCGCGATTCTTCTTGGCCTTGCGCTTGGGCTTCCGCTTTTGAGTCGCTTCATTCCAAAAGTAATCGGCAAACCATGGCATATTTGCATTGAACTCGTCCTTATTGCCGCCGGCGCCGCAATGGCGTTCTACACCGAGGTCTGGATGTTCACCGTCTCCGCCGCAGTGATCGGCATCTGCTTTTCGTTTACAACGGGCGTCTGCATGTCCGATGTCATTGACCAATGGTTCAGCAAATCGTCCGGTCTCGCCATCGGCCTCGCTTGGGGCGTTAATTCTCTCTGCACGCTGTTATTGAGTCCTGTCATTACACTGGTCATCGAGCAGCAAGGCTGGCGTACGGGATACATCGTGCTTGCGGCCGTTTCTGCAGCTATGATTTTGCCTGCAAGCGCATTTATCATTCGCCTTAACCCCTCTGATCGCAATATGCTTCCGTACGGAGAGACCGCCTCCGAAACCCATGAGAGCTGCAGCGCCGATGAGCAGGAAGATGTCCTTTCGGGCATGGCACTCCGCGATGCCGCGAAAACGCCGTCTTTTATTCTCTGTGTCCTCTTGCTTTGCGTGGCGCAGCTCACCTGCTGCATGAACCAGCTGTTTCCAACCTATGCAAGCGAGGTCGGTTTCAATCCTATCGTAGGAAGCTTAATGGTCTCGGCAGCTTCACTCTCCGATATCTTCCTAAATCCCTTCGTGGGCAAAACATGCGACAAGCTTGGCGCTATTAAAGCAACGGTCGCATGGACAGGTGTCAGCATTCTTTCATTCCTGCTTCTTATCATTGGCGGAAGCAATGAGACCGTTTCCATCATTGCAGCTGGTGTAAACGATGTCATGTTCGCCATCGTTGGAACCGCAATGCCGATGCTTCTCCTCGCGCTCTTTGGATCACGCGATTTTGGAAGGATCTATTCGATCGTTTGCTCAGCGGGCTATGTCGTCGGTGCTTTTGGAATGCCGGTCATGATGAAGGTTTACGGCATGGCAGGGTCATTCCAGGGAGTATTTATCTTCTGCATTGCCTGCAACCTTATGATTGCTGCGTTTGCTATCGTTTCCGGCTTTCTCAATAAGGCTGCTGAAAAGTAATAAGCGCCGATTTGCATCGGCATAGATTGCCATGCAACAGGGGTCGACTCCAAGCCAGACTGGAGTCGACCCCTGTTTTCGTTTTAAAGGTTGCCCGCAGGCACCATGGGTGCCAACATGCGCTTCAGCTTGGCTGGTTTATTTGAACATAAGCTCGACTATTCCCGCCCAAACCGCTTTCTCATCAATATCCTCACCTTGAGCGACCGTATTGCTTGCTCCCTCCAGAACGGTATAAAGAATTTGTACGTAGAGCATTACGTCGGCGCTATCGGAAAACGCGCCAATCTCTACACCATGAAGAAGGATGTCTTTAAGCGCATCCATGGTTCGTTTGGTCGCCGTCGCTTGACGTTCCTGAACTGCAGGAATTCGATTTGCTTGAACGCTAACCTCGGCCAGCACGCGCCGGCGCTTTTCATCGCTTCGATAGCCACCTATAACTGAATTGCCGAGCTCGATAAGCGCGGCCTTGAACCCGTCCCTATCGACTATTAGCGAGTAGTCGCGCTGATAGTCAATGGTCGGAAACATGCTGTCCAAGAGCGTAGTGAAAATCTCCTCTTTTGAGGGAAAGTAGTAGTACACCGACGGCTTGGATATACCGACAAAGTCGCAAATCTTTCCGATAGACGCTTTGTCATAACCGACTTCTGCCACAAGATCGTACATTGCGTCCAATATTTTTTTTCTTGTGCTCACGCTGCATTTCTCCATTGCAAATCACTTCCGCACTACCAACATTATTAAGGATGGCAACGGAACATCAATTCGTGTCCAAACATGACCACTATATACGGCGAACGGTATGTATCAGTAGGCGAGCGGCAATTATTCAAAATTATCTACCGAACGGTAGGTATAGTAGTACTATAGCAGGTGAAACCCCGCTATTGTCGCGGCCGGACAGCATCGCGGGAAACCCGACGGAAGGACCAACCATGTACGAGAACTATCGTATGCCGGGCGAGTTCGAGAAGCGCTCCAACGTCTATGTGACATGGCTTCCCGATTACATCCGTGCAGAGGGCTACGATAACCGCCAGCCCTGCGTTGACGTGATCAAGGCTCTGCTCGAGTATGGCGACGTTACGGTCAACCTCAATTGCGGCACCCCCGGCTCCTATGAGGAGGCTTGCTCGCGCCTGAAGGAGGAGGGGGTTGATCTCGATCGCATCGAGATCACGCAGTTCGAAGACTCCAACTTCTATGTCCGCGACAACGGTCCCAGCATCATGGTCGACGACAAGGGCCATTCTTATATGGTCAACCCCGCTTGGACCTATTACGGCGTGTGGGACAAGAACTCCCCGGAGTGCCAGTCCGCACGTAAGGCAGCCGTTCACATGGCGGTTGCGCTCGGTTGCTTCGATATCGTCAATTCCGAAATGGTTTCGGAGGGCGGCGACCGCGAGTTTGACGGTCACGGCACTCTGATCGCCATCGAGGACACGGAATGCCGCAAGCGTAATCCCGAGTTCACGAAAGAGGAAGTAGAGGCCGAGCATAAGCGCATCTACAACCTCAACAAGGTTATCTGGCTTCCGCAGCCTATGCTCGAGGACGACGACTATCGACTGGGCATCCTCGACGAGAAGGAAGACGGAACTCCCGTCTTTGGCATGAGCTTTGCAGCTCACATTGATGAGATGTGTCGCTTTATCACTCCGAACAAGATTCTTCTTGCCGAGGTGTCCGATGAAGAGGCAGCCTCGAGCAAGGCTGGAGTAGAGTCTCGTCGCCGCATTGAGGCAGCCTACGAGATCCTGAGCAACGAAACGGACTGGGAGGGCAAGCCCTTCGAGATCGTTCGTATGCCCACCGCCGAGCCTATTGAAGTCGTTATCGCCCCTGGCGATGAAGATTACGAGCTCTATAAGGGCTTCATCGACGAAATGGGCGGCAAGTTTATGGATGGCACCCCCTGGCCCGAGGGCCCCGTCCACTTCTACGCCGCAGCGAGCTACTGCAACTTCCTGATTTGCAACGGCGTCGTTCTTGGCCAGCGTTATTACCACGAGGGCATGAGCGAGGTCGTGAAAGAGAAGGATGAGCAGGCCAAGGCAGTTCTTGAGAGCTGCTTCCCCGATCGCAAAGTCATCATGATTGATTCCCTCGCGCTTAACCTGTCCGGCGGCGGCGTGCACTGCTGGACTAAGGACGTGGCGGCCAGTCGTTAGTGAGCCTTAGAGCCTGCGCTCTTTGGCTTAGGCGCCACATGTACCGCTCCCCGAGGGATATCCGTGTTTTCCTCGGGGACACATTCAACAATAATTTTGATAATAATTCGAAAGGAAATAGGCATGAACAACAGCCTCCGCGGTCGCGACTACATCAACATCCATGATCTCTCCTCCGAGGATTTCCGCTATCTCATCGATCTTGCCTGGAACCTTAAGGCTCAGAAGAAGTCTGGTGTCGACCAGCGCTACTTCCCCGGCAAAAACGTCCTCGCCAACTTTGAGTGGGGCTCGACCCGTACTCGTTGCGCATTCGAGACCTCCTGCAATGATTTGGGCATGGGCTTCACTTATCTGACCAACTCCCACATGGGTGACTGCGAGACCGTCAAGGATGCCATGCGCGTCTTTAACGGCATGTACGATCTCATCGTCTACCGCGCACAGAAGGACGAGCAGTTCCTCTATGACGTCGCCGACCTGGTTGACATCCCGGTCATCAATGCCCTTACTCTCGGCGATCACCCGACTCAGATGCTCGCTGACGCTCTTACGATGGAAGAGCAATGGGGCGGTCTGCGTACGAGCCGCGGCAAGAAGATGGCTTTCGTTGGCAACTGCGCCGGCGCCCCAGTGTGGTATGGCCGTCTGTGCGCTATGCTCGACATGGACTTCCTCGCCATCGGCCCCGACGACCTCCGTCATCAGATGTGCAAGGAAATGATCGAAGAGGTGGAGGCCTGCTACGCCAAGTACGCTCCCAATAGGACCTTTACCATCACCTCTGACCTCGATGCCCTGGATGGCGTTGACGTTATCGTTACCGAGGAGTGGCGCTACATCAACCCCGAGTGCGGAGAAGAGGTTCTGGATCCCGACGACTACAACTCCTGGTTGGGCGATGCCGAGTCTCTGTACCCCTATCGCGTCACCAGCGAGCTGTGCAAGCGCACCAACAATCCCGACATCTTCTGCATGCATGAGCTTCCCTCTGTCCACAACGCGGATCACCGTGTTGGCAAGATGCTCCTCGACCAGTGCAAGAACGACCTTCATCGCGAGATCATCACCGAGGGTTTCGAGATTGCCGACGAGTGCTTTGAGGCCAACGCTTCGGTCATCTTCCGTGAGGCAGAGAACCGTCAGCACACCATCAAGGCCGTTATGTGTGCCCTTCTGGGTCTCTAGGAGCTGCGTCAATGGAAAATGCAAAGTTAAAGAGCAGCAAGGTTTACGCATGGGTTCTCGTAATCGCGCTCGGCCTTATGTCTGCCGGCACGACCGGATCCTATAGCGTCATCGCGGGCTCCTTCGTCGCACCCGTGTGCGAGGAGTTCGGGTTTGACTATTCCATCTTCTCGTATTACTTCACCGCAACGCTCATTGGTCTTGCGGCAGCTCTTCCGTTTGTCGGAAAACTCATTCCCAAGGTCGTTGGCAAGGTTTGGCTCCCCGTTGTCGAGCTTATTTTGCTCGCTGCCGGCGCAGGCATGGCCTTCTACACCGAAGTCTGGATGTTCATCGCCGCTGGCGCCCTGATTGGCGTTTGCTTCGCCTTCACCACCGGCGTCGCTATGTCCGACGTTATTGACCAGTGGTTCAAAAAATCTGGTGGCCTGGCAATCGGTCTCGCTTGGGCAGTGAACTCGATTTACATGCTCATCATGAGTCCCGTCATCACCTCTGTCATCGAGGCCGCTGGCTGGAGAACTGGTTATCTGGTGCTCGCCGGTGTTTCCGCAGTGCTCATTCTCCCAGCTTCCATTCTGATCATCCGCTACAAGCCTCAGGACAAGGGCATGCTGCCCTATGGCTACGTCGAGGGCGAGACGGTCACCGAGACCGAGGAGACGACCGAGGATAGCACGCGTGGCGTTAGCTATGCGCGCGCCATTAAGTCGCCTGCCTTCTTCTTCTGCATCGGCTTCCTCTGTCTCGTTCAGCTCACTTGCTGCATGAACCAGCTCTTCCCGACGTATGCTTCCGAGGTTGGTTTTAGCCCCATGGTGGGCGGCTTCATGGTATCCGCTGCATCGCTCTTCGATCTGTTCCTCAATCCGATCGTCGGCACCACTTGCGATAGGTTCGGCAGCACGAAGGCCATTCTGGGCTGGCTCGCTGTCTCCATCCTCTCCTTTGTCATGCTCATGATGAGCAGCGGCAACTCGACGCTCAGCATCCTCGCAGCAGGCGTGAACGACGTAATGTACGTCATCGCTGGCACTGCCCTGACCGTTTTGGTTATGGATGTCTTTGGCTCCCGCGATTTCGGTCGCATCTTCGCGCTGATCTGCTCCGTGGGCTATATCGTCGGCGCCTTTGGCATGCCCGTTATGATGAAGGTCTATGAGCTTGTCGGCTCCTTCCAGGGCGTCTTCATCTTCTGCATCGCATGCAACGTTATTATCGGCCTGTTCTTGCTGCTGGCAAAAAAGACTGGTAAGAACCTCTCCTGGGACGAATAGTTCGATTCGTCTTAGACATACGCTGTAGGGCTTAACCTGCAGCCGCTTTGGGGCATCGACTAACATCGGTGCCCTTTTTCATCGAATGTGACAAAGGAGCAGCCACTTTGTCACATTGAGTGGCATGTAAATCGAGGTCTAATACTTTTCCGAGAAGTGAACGGCCATACTTGGGCCTCCGAAGCATCGACATTTTTAGACGTCAAACCCGCAGGATTTGGCTGGCAAAACCGCAGGAAATTGCATCTCGAAAGTGCAGATGCTTCGGGGCCCGTTTTCACTCGTTCACTTCTCGGGAAAAGTATTAGACCTCGTTGTATGGGGTGCGGCTGGAGGGTGGTCATCGTTCAGTAGCTACCTCTTCCTTGTGAATCGCCTGAAGCGCAAGGCATAATGCATGTGACAAAGGGACGGCCCCTTTGTTGTGTTGATATGAGAGAAGAGTAGATGATTCTATCGTTGGCCCCTATGGAGGGGATTACCGGGCATGTGTTCCGTCGCGTGCATGCGGAGTGCTTCGGCGCGCTCGATTGCTATTACACGCCGTTTTTGCCGCCGCCGCGGGTGGGAAACCGCTTTGGTGGCAAGGCGTTTAAGGAGATCGATCCTGCCAATAACCAGGGGCTCAACGTGGTGCCTCAGTTGATGTCCAAGAACGCGGACGAGTTTGTGTGGGCGGCACAGGTGCTCGCCGACATGGGCTATCGCGAGGTCAATCTCAACTTGGGTTGTCCTTCGGGAACGGTTGTCGCCAAGGGCAAAGGATCGGGCTTTTTGCGCAACTTGGACGAGCTCGAGGTGTTCTTGAGTGACGTGTGTGAGCGCTCTCCGCTGCCGGTATCGGTCAAGACCAGGTTGGGGTTGGAAAGTGATGACGAGTACGAGCGCGTGCTCGATTTGTATTGCCGCATGCCGCTGGCGGAGCTGATCGTGCATCCGCGCGTACAAAAGGACCGCTATACGGGCATGCCGCGCAAGGAGTTTTACGGCAAGACGTTGGAGCGGGCGCCGTTTCCCGTGGCCTATAACGGTGACATTTTTGATCTTGAGGATATGGACGCGCTGGTGGAGGCCTATCCCGGCACGCGCCATGTGATGTTGGGGCGTGGCCTGCTCGCGAACCCCGCGCTGGCTCGCATGGTCAAGGGCGGCCCTGCTGCAACGGCTGCTGAGCTGCAGCGCTTCCACGACACGCTGTTTGCGGCATATGCAGAAGAGATTGGCGGCAATGCGGTCTTCCGCATGAAGGAGTGGTGGTTCTACGCCAAGTGCGCTTTCGCTGATCCCGCTACCGTCCACAAGATCGTACGCAAGACCAAAAAGGTCGACGAATACCGCGCTGCCGTCGAGCGCGTCTTTCGTGAACAGCCGCTTGCACCCACAGCTCGCTTCCACGGCTAACTAGTCATCGGGGGCGTTCTTTAACGACTGGTCATTTAAGGACGTCCCCAACGACTATGTAGCAAAAAGCTGTACACCAGCATCCAAAGATGTCGAAAAATGTCGACTTTGGATGCTGGTGTACATGTTTGGGTGCGGTGGGTAACTAGGCAATCATTGCATCGAGCGTGATGAGCTCCCTGAGTCGCTCCGTGCGTGTTTGCCCATGGCGCTTTGCTTTTGCGTCAAACGCATCAAGAACAGACTCACCCACACGTGCCGATAAAACAACGCTTGGCTCATCGGAGATCGACGGCCTTCCCAGCTTGATGGTGCGACCCTTCGGCCACTCATCTTTTTCGTATGCCTCCGCGGCTTTCTCCAACTCTCCGGGAGCAAACCCCATCATCTTTTCGAGCTGCTTAGCGTCCATAGCGCCTCCTATCGATCGGCATAATGTCGAGCAGAGGTCAACGGATACTCTTTTTGTATACAGTTTTGTAGACAATAATACAAACAGTTTATCAGGCTAATTAGCTTGTTTTGACCCGCGTGTTCGATAGGAAATGAGCATTGACGGCTTCGATACTCCTTTGCTTTTCAGCCTGGAATTTGGATGCTCATTGAACTTCCGGAGGGGAGCGCTTTATTAAGCTATCGAGATTCTGAGCAGGAGCTCTCACTGGTCTTCGATAATGGGACCAGCTTAATTCGCGACACAGTGTGTCGCGAATGGGAGTAGTCGTTAGGTGTCCTTCAATGGCTAGTCATATAAGAACGTCCAAGTGCCGGATTTTGTCATTTAGTGTCGTCCTCAGCGGCTATTCTGGAGGGTCGTGGTCAAAAAAGGGCAAATATGAGTACTGTTGCCATTATAGTTGCATTTATTTTGCTATAAATAGTAGCTCCTGATGAGATTTGTTCCCATTAGGAGCTACTTTTATTGAACATATGAGGAGAAATAGCGTCGTCTACGGACGTATGGAACGTTGAATAGTTCCTGAAGTGATCAAAATCGCTGCTACTAAACAGGTAGCAGTACTCATATTTGCCCTTTTTTGACCACAGCCCTCTCGGAAACCTTTCCAGAGGCGTCAAACAGCCATAATCCAAAGGTCGCCTCAAACAATTAGCCGGCTAAGAGCGTCCATGACTACCCAAAAGCTGTACGCCAGCATCCAAAGATGTCGAAAAATGTCGACTTTGGATGCTGGTGTATATGTTTGGGTCGTATGGGCTGGGGCCCTGGACGGACAGAGCGTGCGTACTAGAGCAGATTCTCCTGCAGCCATGCGATGATGTCGCTCGATTCGTAGAGTGGTTTGCCGTCGATGAACAGGCAGGGAACCTGGCGTTTTCCGCCGACGGCGATGAGTGTCTGCTCGGCTTCGGTATCGGTCGAGATATTGCGCTCGGGGATGGTCACACCGTTATCGGCAAGGAATCGCTTGACTTTTATGCAATACGGGCAGCCGGTCATAACGTACAGCGTGAGCTCATGATTAGTAGCCATGGGTCTCCAATCGGTTGAGGTTTCGATTGAAATACCCAAAGCAGCCGCGGTCTATGCGCGCGTCAACGACGACTCGATGGCCTGGACCAGAAACGCCGTGGCTCCGGTGCCGCAGGGCTTGTCGTAGTAGTCAACAAAGCGCTGGTCGGCAAGATAACCATTGGCGAGGCCCAGGTACGCTTCGTTCTGGGGCTCGCATCCCCAGTTGAGGGCAATCCAGCGACGATGCATCGCGACAAGCTTGCGAGCCTCGCTTCCATTCGCATCGCCATCGCCCATGGCAATCGAGAGTTGGCCCAGAATAGCGCGTTCAAGTTCCTTCATGTCGTTCCATGTCTCGGGGTCCATGTCCAGCAGTGCTTCGTTTGCTGCGTCGATCGCCTCGTCGCCGTAGCGCTTCCGGGCTTCGGCGCCGTAGCGCTCCTCGTTTTCCTGCACGGTGCGCCAGCGCTCCAGTTGCGGCAGGACGGCGCCCATGAGCGAGACGGCTTCGTCGAGCGACATACCGGTGTTTTGTGCCAGGCGCGGGGCACAATCCTCGATCATTGCCTCCATGGTGGTGTCGTAGGTGTACTTGCCGTGGTCGTAGCACCACTTGCAGTAATGGTCGGTCGTGGCGCCCGCGGCATCGGTGCCGCAGTCGTCGGGCGTGAGTATCATGCCGCAGCTCTGGCAATAATGCTCGGGCATTTCGAGCAGGTGGGACAGTGGTTCGCCGGTTACGGCGGCGATGAGCTTCATCATGTCGATGCCCGGGGTGACCTCGTCGCGCTCCCAACGGCTGACGGCTTGGCGCGTGACGAAGAGTTTGGCGGCGAGCTGCTCTTGGGTAAGGTGATGGGCGCGACGGACAGCGATGAGCTTTTCTGCAAAGGCCATAGCGGCTCCTTTCTGCTGGTTGATGGCTTAAGCATACGCGGCGGCAGGCGCCCTTCCAAGCAACCGTTGGTTGCACGACGGAGGACCGCGGCGAAGAATTGCGCACAACGCCTCACACCTTCATGCCGTACAATGACCGGCATGGAACCTATCGCACACATACATACCGATCTGCCGCAGAAGTTCGGCATTCCGCGCAACAGCTTTTTGGCGCCTCATCTGCAGGGACGCATCGTTTTTGAGCCGGAATTTGCCTCCAACGCAGCGGTTGAGGGTCTGGACTCCTTCTCTTACCTGTGGCTGCTGTGGCGCTTCGAAAACGGAACGCCCGGCGGCACGGCTAAGGACATAGCCGCCGATGCCAAAACGCAGGACAGGTCCGGCACCAACGCAAAATGGTCGAAAACTGTGCGTCCGCCGCGCCTGGGTGGAGCCGAGCGTGTGGGCGTCTTTGCCACGCGCAGTCCGTTTCGCCCTAATTCCATTGGGCTCACCTGCGTCAAGCTCGACCGCGTGGAGCTTACCGACGATGGTCCCATCATCCATGTGTTGGGGGCCGACCTGCGCGACGGCACGCCCATCTACGACATTAAGCCCTACATTCCGTTTGCGGACTGCCACCCGGATGCAACGGGCGGCTGGATTGAGGATGCTCCGTGGCAAGAGCTCGACGTCGAGTTTCCGCAGGCGCTGCAGGATATGGTCTCGCCCGCAAAGCTCCCCGGCTTGGTCGAGGTCCTTCGCCAAGATCCGCGCCGCGCGGGCAGCAAGCACGAGCCAAACCGCGTCTATCATCTTGCCTTCGCCGGGCTCGACATATCGTTTACGGTCGATGAAACCCAGCTAACCGTAGTCGCCGTCAACGACGCGCGAGACTAACCAGCCATTCGCCCGCACCCGTCAAATTAAGCGCCAAACCCCGCGCCAAAACCGCCCGTGCTGGTGGACAATAGCGCCTATCGAAACAGTCTACTTTGCACGGGGGTCCAGCATGAAATACGACTTCACTTCAATCATCGACCGCCACGGCATGGACTCCATCGCCGTTGACTCTTGGGGCGAGATCCCCGGTATGGCTCCGAACGCACCCGACGAGGGCTTCGACCGCATCCCCATGTGGGTGGCCGACATGAATTTTGCCACGGTGCCCACGGTCCAGGAACACATCATTCAGCGTGCCCAGCACCCCATGTTTGGCTACTTTAACCCGTGCGCTGAGTACTTCGATCGCATCATCGAATGGCAGAATCGCCGCAATGGCGTCGAAGGTTTGAGCCCTGAACATATCGGCTACGAAAACGGCGTGCTGGGCGGTGTCGTGTCGACGCTGCGCGCGTATGTCCAGCCGGGCGATGCGGTGCTGGTCCACAGCCCCACCTACATCGGCTTTACCAAGTCCATCGAGGCCGCGGGCTATCGCATTGTCCACAGCCCGCTTAAACTCGACAACCGGGGCGTGTGGCGCATGGACTTTGAGGACATGGAGTGCAAACTCGCCCAAAACAACATCCATGCCGCGGTGTTCTGCTCGCCGCACAATCCCTGCGGGCGCGTATGGGAGCGCGACGAAATCGAGCGCGCCATGGACATCTATCGCCAGCACGATTGCGTGGTGATCTCGGACGAGATTTGGTCCGATATCATCCTGCCGGGACACAAGCATATCCCGACGCAGTCGGTGAGCGAGGATGCCCGCATGCGCACGGTTGCCCTCTATGCGCCGAGCAAGACGTTTAACCTGGCGGGTCTGGTCGGCAGCTACCACATCATCTACAACGAGACGCTGCGCGACCGCGTGTGTGCCGTGTCCAACAAGACTCACTACAACGAGATGAACGTCCTCTCGATGCACGCGCTTATCGGTGCCTACCAGCCGCAAGGCTACGAGTGGCTGGACGAGCTCAACCAGGTGCTTGCCGGCAATATCGAGTACTTCTGCAATTACGTGGACGAGCATTTTGAGGGCGTGTCTTATTCGCGTCCGCAGGGCACGTACATGGTGTTTCTGGACTGCACCGAGTGGTGCCGCGAGCATGGCCGCGATATTCAGTGGCTGCTCGACGAGGGGGCGCGCGTGGGCGTGGGGTATCAGGACGGCCGTCCGTTCCACGGGTCCTGCCACATTCGCGTGAATCTGGCGCTGCCGCTTTCGCGCGTAAAGGAAGCGTGCGACCGCCTGAACCGCTACGATTTTAATGCACGGTAAGTGAGCACTGCATGTGGGGCCTTCTGCCAAGTCGGCTGGAAGGCCCCGCATGGTAAAACGTCTGTAACCATTGGGCACTTGTGTGGTTTTGTTTGCTATTATTTCTTACCATTTTAGTCTGTAAACAGGATCGTCTGGAGCTCGATGAAAAGACCCCATCGCTCGGTTGCCATATCGTTGTTTGTTGCGCTTGCGGTGGCGAGTGCCTTTGTCGTAGCGATAGCTGGCTGTTCTGGGCGTAATGGCGAAGCCTCGACGTCTGCATCAAAAGGTCTGGACGCCTCGCAGGTCAAAGACGACGACCTCAAGACGCTCAACGTCGGCAGCGACCTCTATCCACCGTTTGTGTATACCGACGAGTACGGCGATATCGTTGGCCTGGATGTTGAGATATTGACCGAGGCTTTGGCCCGCATTGGTTACAAACCAAAGTACCAGCTGATCGATTGGGAAAAGAAGAACGAGCTGCTGGCGAGCGGCGAACTCGATTGCGTCATGGGCAGCTTTAGCATGATGGGTCGCGAAAACGAGTATCGTTGGGCCGGCCCGTACCTTGCGAGCCGCCAGGTGGTCGCGGTCGATCCCCAGAGCGATATCTACACGCTTGCGGATCTTGAGGATAAGGTCGTGGCGGTCCAGTCCACCACCAAGCCCGAGGACATTTTGCTCAATCGTACAAATGAAAACGTTCCGCAGATCAAGGAACTCTACAGCTTTTCGGACGGTTCATACCTGAACCCGGCGCTCGTCGAGGGCCTGGTCGACGCTATCGCCGCGCATGAGTCCTCGTTCCTCACCTACGAAAAAGACTATGGTGTGACGTATCGTATTCTGGATGAGCCGCTGCTAGAGGTCGGTTTGGGCACCGCTTTCGATATCAACGATACGCGCGGCATCGACGTCAAGCTCACTCATGCCTACCAAGAAATGCTTGCCGATGGCACCATGGAACGCCTGGTGTCAAAGTACTTCGATGACCCTTCGCCATTTTTGAATGTGGAGGGTCTGTCATGATCGATGCGCCTGACCACGCCGTAGAGGAGCGGGGCAATCGTTCGGCAGGGGCATGGCTCCTTGTCGCTCTGCTGGGGATAGTGCTCTCGGTTGCTGCCGGCATGATGAGCTACGGTTACATGACGGCCCAAGCCGAGCAGCGCTTTGCCGACGTTGTCGATTACGTGGCGACGCAGAGCCTTTCCTACGATGCATTCAATAGCGCCTATACGACCAAAAACCTGATACGCGTTATGGAGATTGCCGGAGAGGCAGCGCGCGATATGGAGCGCGATGGTTCGGTGGATAACACAAGGCTGGAGCTATATGCCGACCAGTTCAACGTGAGCGCACTGATCGTGACGGACGCATCGGGCAATTTGGTGTCTGAGTCCTCGACGGATGGCGTGGACTACGGGTCGCTCGCTACGTATCTCAAGGAAGCACCCGTGCTGGAGGTGGCAACTCATCCGCTTAAGTCCTATACCGCCCGCATCACGCTTGCGGATGATTCGGTCGCAGACACTGGCTGCGTGACTCGGCAGGATGGCGAGGGCATCGTTATCGCGGTAAGGCATCAGAGCGCGAAGGCGGTTGCAAGCAATACACTCAAACTGCAGAGTTTGCTCGAAGGCTATGAAACCATCGATAGCGGCAATATCGTGATCGAAAGCGACGGCAAGGTCGTTGCGACCAATGCCGTTGAACCCACTGTATTGGGCGTATTCGATCTGCCTGCGACGGACGTCTTCATTGTCGACGGTATTAAGGATCGATGCCTGGCCGGTAAGGTCAAATTGATTAACGCCGACGGCGAGTGGTATTTGGGCACATTTGGAAAAGCGCACAAATTCTATGTGTACACCTATGCTCCGGCGCGGCGTTACTTCGAGGTCGTCGCGGCTGTTGCTGCCGGCGTGCTGGCGCTCTACAGCGGTTTTATAGCCGTTGTTGTGATGGTGCGTCGCCGCGCCGACCGTCGACGTTTGACGGACTTGCTGCAGCAGGAGCGCGACTATGGCGACAAGCTGGCAAAGGCGGCGCGTGAGGCCTCGTCTGCCAACTCGACAAAGACGGAGTTTTTGCGCCGCATGAGCCACGATCTGCGCACGCCCATCAACGGCATTCGCGGTATGGTCGAGGTCGGCGATGCCAATGCGGACGATCTGCAAAAGCAGACCGAGTGTCGCTCAAAAATCTGGACAGCATCGGGACTGCTGCTCGACCTTGCCAACGAGGCCCTGGATATGAGTCGCCTGGAGAGCGGGCAGGTCGACCTGGAGCTTGTCCCCACAAACTTGGCGACCCTCAACCACGAGGTGCGCGATATTCTTGAGCGCCAGGCCGAGGAGCGTCTGGTGACAATTGTCTGCGACCAGCAGACGCTTGATCATCCCTATGCACGGGTGAGCGTGACGCACCTCAAGCGCTTGTTGCTCAATATTGCCGGCAATGCCGCCAAGTACAACCGCCAGGGCGGCTATGTTCGCCTGGTGTGCCGCGAGGTGGAGCCAGCGGATGGCGTCCCCGTCTATGAATACACGATCGCCGACAACGGTATTGGCATGAGCGAGGAGTTCCAACAGCACCTCTACGAGCCGTTTTGCCGCGAGGAACAACAGGTGGAAGGCGCTTCATCGGGAACTGGCTTGGGCGCGCCTATCGCAAAACAGTTGGTCGAGCTTATGGGCGGAACCATGAGCTTTACGAGTGTCTTGGGGCGGGGGACGACGTTTACCATCCGCCTGCCGTTCGAGAAGTGCGACCGCTCCGAGATTCCTCAGGCAGTTCGCGTAGATGCGGGCGACGGCGATGCGCTCCAGGGCCTGCGCGTTTTGCTCGTAGAGGATAACGATCTAAATGCCGAGATCGCGCAGTTTACGCTCAGCCGTGCCGGTGCCGTCGTGACGCATGCTAAGGATGGCGAGTCTGCCGTCGAGATGTTTGCCGCGAGCGCGCCGTACGAGTACGACGTGGTGTTGATGGACATCATGATGCCCGGTATCGATGGCCTTGAGGCCACGCGTCGAATTCGAGCACTCGATCGCGAGGATGCCGCGACTACGCCGATTATCGCTGTGAGTGCCAACGCCTTTGCCGACGACCGCAGGCTTTCGCGTGAGGCGGGCATGGACGCGCACCTGAGTAAACCCGTGAGCTCGCAGGAACTTGTTGAGGCGCTTGCGCACATAGCTGCCGACGCTTTATAAGCATATGGCCCGGTTCCAATGTTGGTTGGACCCGGGCCATATTGCTATTGATGAGGCCTGCGGCTTATAGGACAAAATGTGTGTCCACGTTGGGGGCATCGGCGCAGGTCGAT